>JBDSWB010000042.1:0-13913 GCA_039926915.1 Ramlibacter sp. | reverse complement strand
CAAGCCATCGTGCAGCACCTGGCGCGGGCCATCCCGCAGCGCTTCGTGGCCAAGAGCGGCCCGACCAATCGGGTGGGCAAGATATTCATCGACTACCTGCGCAATGGCTATGGCGCCACCACGGTCTCGGCCTGGTCGGCCCGGGCCCGTCCAGGCCTCGGAATTTCGGTACCCGTGCGATGGGACGAGCTGCCGGGCTTGAAGAGCGGAGCCCACTGGACGGTCGGCACGGTTCACAGCCGCATGGACGAAGGCAATTCGCCCTGGGCCGGCTATGAGTCAAGTCGCCAGGGCCTGACGGCCGCGATGAAGGCGCTTGGCTTTCGCAAGGCCCGAGGCACCGCTTAGTCGATCCAGGGTATGGAAATTGTGATCTGCTGGCGCCCGCCGTGTTCGGCAGCGACAGACTCGGACCGCGCGAGGGCGTCCACATCCGCCCATTCGAGCCGGCGATAGTGATCTTCCGTATCGAAGCCACCGGCGCCCTCGGTGGGGCGCAGTGTCAGCGTGATCACCAGGCTCGATACCGTCCGCTCGGCGCCGATGAGGAGT
This sequence comes from Ramlibacter sp., assembly GCA_039926915.1. GTDB lineage: Bacteria > Pseudomonadota > Gammaproteobacteria > Burkholderiales > Burkholderiaceae_C > Ramlibacter. The sequence continues at coordinate 13,361 of JBDSWB010000042.1, read as the reverse complement.
TCCGCGGGCGCCTCGGTCTTGTCAGTCGCATGGAGAATCGCCGCGGTCAGGACATTTCGAATCGCCGATCGCCGCACTTCACCGGGCATGGGCTGCACTTCGTTGCGCAGCGCGTAGCCGCGGAAGGTCAGGCTGGTCGCCAGCAGTCCGAGGCATTCGCTTACACCGTCTGACGGCGCTGATCGGGATTGCGCATCGGGCGCCAGCCAGCTGACGACATTCAGGCAGGCATCGAGGGCCGCGCGTGCAAAGCCGTAGATCTTTTGGGCGCTTTCGTGCACATCGCCCAGGTCGGGATTCGGGGCCTTCAGCCGGCGGTCCATGATTTCGTAGATCATGCCGATTGGCTGAAGGTTGACCACCAGGTGGTGGCGCATGGACGGGGCGAGCCGCCGGAGCAGCGCGTAGCGTGCTGCTTCCACCGCGATGGCAGAGGGTGTGGATTCGTGTGGCCCGGTCTCGGCAGGCGTGTTGTCAATCATCGCTTCAAGAATATTTCACAGCCTCCCTGCTTGTCAACTTGCAACCCGAATTCCCAAATGGCCACCGCTGCCAAAACCCTATTCGACCGTCACACTCTTGGCCAGGTTGCGTGGCTTGTCCACATCCGTGCCACGCGCGCAAGCGGTGTGGTATGCCAGCAGTTGCAGGGGTACAACGTGCAAAAGCGGGCTGAGGGGGCCGTAGTGTTCGGGCATGCGAATGACGTGGATGCCCTCTTCGCTTTCAATGCGCGAATCGGCGTCGGCCAGCACGTACAGCACGCCGCCCCGGGCACGAACCTCCTGCATGTTGCTCTTGAGCTTCTCGAGCAGCGCGTCGTTGGGCGCCACAGTCACCACAGGCATTGAACTGGTCACCAGCGCCAGCGGCCCATGTTTGAGTTCGCCCGCGGAGTAGGCCTCGGCGTGGATGTAGGTAATCTCTTTGAGCTTGAGCGCGCCTTCCAGGGCGATCGGGTAATGCAGCCCCCGGCCGAGGAACAGCGCGTTCTCCTTTGCGGCGAAATCTTCGGACCAGCTGATGACCTGGGGTTCCAGCGCCAGCACGGCGGACAGCGCCGAGGGCAGGTGCCGCATCGCTTTCAGGTGCGCGGATTCCTGGGCTGCGGTCAGGCGGCCTTTGGCCTGCGCCAGCGCCAGCGTGAGGAGGAACAGCCCGGCCAATTGCGTGGTGAAAGCCTTGGTGGAGGCCACGCCGATTTCGACGCCGGCGCGGGTGATGTACGCCAGCTTGCTTTCGCGCACCATGGCCGACGTGGCCACGTTGCACACAGTCAATGTGTGTTTCATGCCCAGGCCCTGTGCGTGCCGCAGTGCCGCCAGAGTGTCCGCCGTCTCGCCCGACTGGCTGATGGTCACCACCAGCGTGGCGGGGTGGGGCACGGTGTCACGGTAGCGGTATTCGCTGGCAATCTCCACCTGGGTCGGAATCTTCGCGATGCCTTCGAGCCAGTACTTGGCGGTGCATCCGCTGTAGTAGCTGGTGCCGCAGGCCAGGATCAGCACCGAATCGATTTCCTTGAACACACGGTACGCTCCGTCGCCGAACAGCTCGGGCACGATCCCCTCCACGCCTTCCAGCGTATCGGCCACTGCGCGCGGCTGCTCGAAGATCTCCTTCTGCATGTAATGCCGGTACGGCCCGAGTTCGGCCGCCCCGCTGTGGGCCTTGACGGTCCTGACCGGCCGGGTGACCCTCATGTGCGCCTTGTCCACCACCCAGTACTTGCCCAACTGGACGTCGACGACGTCGCCCTCTTCGAGGTACACGATCTGGTCAGTCACTCCGGCCAGCGCCATCGCGTCGCTGGCCAGGAAGTATTCGCTGTTTTCCACGCCGACGCCCAGGATCAGGGGCGAGCCGGACCGAGCGCCGACGATGCGGTGCGGTTCGTCCTTGCAAACCACCGCGACCGCGTAGGAGCCCTGCAACTGGCCGACCGCGGATTGCACGGCATCGAACAGGTCGCCGTCGTACAGGCAGTCGATCAGGTGGGAAATCACCTCGGTATCGGTCTGGCTGGTGAATTCATAGCCTTTGCCTTTGAGCGCCGCACGCAACTCGTCGTGGTTTTCGATGATCCCGTTGTGGACGAGGGCGATGCGCCCAGGTTTGCGCGCGGCTTCCTTGCCTGGCCCATGGCTGAAATGTGGATGGGCGTTATGGACCGCGGGCGCACCGTGGGTGGCCCAGCGCGTGTGGGCAATGCCCGTGGTGCCGGTGATGTGGTCCTGCTCGACCTGCGCCAGCAGTTTGGCCACGCGGTCAGTGCTGCGTGCGCGCTTCAAGCCATCGGCATGGACCGCCACGCCGCAGGAGTCGTAGCCGCGGTACTCCAGCCTTTGCAAGCCCTGGACCAGGATGGGAACGATGTTCCGGGTGGAAACTGCGCCGACGATGCCGCACATGGGTCAACTCCTTGACAATGGGACGGACTTTAGACGGCAACTGTTGAAATATGTGATCTAAATTAGCTGAATTGAGAAATAGATATTCACATAGATTTTTGCATGGAATATTATTCCAATATGGAAAATAAAATATCGTTATCTTCCGATATCGACGAGATGGATCTCGCCCTGCTGGAGGCGCTCCAGGCAGACGCCTCCCTCAGCAACCAAGACCTGGCCAAGCAGGTCCACGTCTCGCCGCCGACCTGCCTCCGCCGGGTCAAGCGGCTCCGCGCTGCCGGCCTGATTGATCGGCAAGTCGCAATTCTCGACACCGACCGCCTCGCCCAGCTTCTGGGCCACGGGCTGCAGGCCATAGTGGAAATCACCCTGGACCGGCAGGGCGACGAAAAACAGCAAGCTTTCGAAACACGGGTGGTGCAAGACGACGCTGTCCAGCAGTGCTATCGGGTGTCACCCGGACCTGACTTCGTCCTGGTTGTGTACTGCGTAGACATGCCCGGGTACCTGGCGCTGGCGCAACGCCTTTTCACCAGCGACGCCAATGTGCGCAACGTCAAGGCATTCTTCGCGGTGCGGCGTGCGAAGTTCCAGCCGAAAGTGCCGGTGCGGCGTACGGCCGGCTGATTGTGAGGCCCGGCCTGTGCTACTTGACCGGTTTCCTGGGCCGCTGCCACCCGGGGATGCTGATTTGCTTGCCTCGCGCCACGGTCAATGCGCCGGGTGCGGTGCTTTTGGTGATGGTCGAGCTGGCGCCCACCGTGCCGCCGCAGCCGATGGTGACCGGCGCGACCAGTACGCTGTTGCTGCCAATGTGCACATCGTCTTCGATCACCGTGCGGTGCTTGTTGGCGCCGTCGTAGTTCGCGGTGATGGAGCCGGCGCCGTAGTTGACCCGTTCGCCCACCGTTGCGTCGCCCACGTAGGCCAGGTGATTGGCCTTGGCGCCCCGTGCCAGGGTGGCATTCTTGATTTCGACGAAGTTGCCGACGTGCACCCCGGGTCCGAGGTCCGCGCCGGGCCGCAGCCGTGCAAAGGGCCCGACCAGCGCCCCTTCACCCACTCGCACTCCCAGCTTTTCGCCGTCGATGTGCGTGAACGGGTGAATCACTGCGCCTGCCGAGATGCTCGCGTTGGCGATCACGCAATTGGCTCCGATTTTCACGCCCTCGCCCAGTGACACCCGCCCTTCGAAGAGGCAGTTGACGTCGATCTCGACGTCCTGCCCGCAATCAAGCTGCCCGCGCAGGTCGAAGCGGGAGGGATCGGCGATGCGCACGCCCTTCTCCATCAGCGCGCGTGCCTGCCGAAGCTGGAACGCTCGCTCGAGATCGGCCAACTGCAGCGGACTGTTCACGCCGTCGACCTGCACCTTGTCGGAGGTCTTCACGGCCACCACTTCGGCGCCTTCGCGCACCGCCAACTGGACAATGTCGGTCAGGTAGTACTCGTGCTGCGCATTGGCGTTCGACAAGCGCGCGAGGCAGCGCTTGAGCAGGGTATTGGGCACCGCCATCAGGCCGGAATAGATCTCCCGGATGCCACGTTGCTCTTCGTTCGCGTCCTTGTGCTCCACGATGGCGCGCACGGCATCGCCCTCGCGCAAGACGCGTCCGTATCCGGTTGGATCGGGCATGTCGACGCTGAGAAGTGCCAGTCGCCGGCCGGCACAAGCCTCCAGCAAACCCTGGAGCGTCACGGTTTCGACCAGGGGAACATCGCCGTTGAGGATCAGCGTGCAGCCGTCGTCCGGCAGCTTCGGCACCGCCTGCCGTATGGCATCGCCGGTTCCCCATTGGGGCTCCTGGCGCACGAACAGCGGGACGACCGGGGTTCCTTCTTTCCAGTTGGCCACGGCGGCTTCCACCTGATCCGCGCCGCTGCCCGTCACCACCACCACCTGTCTCGCTCCAAGGGGCGCCACAGCGCCCAGCACATACTGCAACAATGGGCGGCCGGCCAAACGATGCAATACTTTGGGCAAACGGCTCTTCATGCGCACGCCCTTGCCGGCGGCCATGATGACCACATCGACTGCTGTCATGGACATTCCTTATTTCGTGAAGAGTTTCGCCGAGGCACTTCGCCGGATTATCGGGCTGCTGGCCATCGCTGCCGCGCTGGCGGGGTGTAGCGCAGTCAAACTGGGCTATAACAACCTGGACGACATCGCCTATTGGTGGCTGGACAGCTACGTAGACTTCAGTGACGAGCAGTCGACCCGGGTGCGCGAGGACCTCACGCGGCTGCATGCCTGGCACCGTGCCCAGGAGCTGCCACCACTCATCGGCGTCCTGCGCGACATGGAGCAGCTAGCCCCGGGCGACGTGACATCGGCGCAGGCTTGCGCCGTCGTCCAGAAGGTGCGGGAGCGGCTCAGCGCGGCGGCTGACCGGGCGGAGCCTGCGGCGGTGACGATGGCCATGGGTCTGACCCCGGAGCAATTGCTGCACCTGCAGCGCAAACACGAGAAGAACGATGCGGAGTTCCGCAAGCAGTGGATTCGCCCACCGCCCGGCGAGCAGAAGGAAAAGCGATTCGACCAGTTCCTGGAGCGCAGCGAAATGCTTTACGGCAAGCTGGAAGAGGTGCAGCGCGCGGCAATCCGTCAGGTGGTGGAGCAGTCGGCTTTCGATCCCGGGCAAGCGCTGGCCGAACGCCGCCGCCGGCAGCAGGACATTCTTCAAACGCTGAAAAAACTGACGGCGAGCCCACTAGCGATGGTCGACGCGCGAACGCTCATGCGTGGCCTCTTCGAGCGCGCTCAGGAACCGGCCGACCCCGAGGCCCGCCGCTACCAGCAGGCCTTGATCGACCAGGGATGCCGGAACATGTCCACGCTGCACAACAGCACGACCCCAGCGCAACGCGAGTCGGCGGTGCGGCGTTTGCGCGCCTACCAACAGGACCTGCGCGACCTCATGGCCCGGCAATGAAAAGCCGGGCACCCAGGGGGGCGATCAGCGCTCTCCCTTGGAATGGGAGCGGCCTTCTTCCTCGGCCTGATCCAGTTCGCGCTGTTCCTGCTCCGAGCGCGGCTTGGCCGCCTCGGCGTCCGCTTCCACATCCGCCTTCTTCAGGTAGTCCTTGATGTTCTTCTGGTAGTCACGGGTGGCCTCGTAGCTGTCTTCGCCCATCTGTTGCTGGCCTTTGGGCGTGCCTTGACGAGGCTGGAAGTCGTTGGAGCCGGATTGCTGCTGTTGCGGGTCGCTGTCGCGCGTGGGCTGCTGCTGCAGGATGCGCGTGAAGGCTTTGCTGGGAACCATGGGGATCTCCTGTCTGGCCCGTTCGATCGCGAAAAGCGACGATCGGTCCAGCTTAGGCGGGGCGGCTGAGCAACTTTGTCGGCGCCCGAGCGTCCGGGATGTCGGAAGCGGCCTACAGGAGCAACTCAGCCGTCAGGCCTGCAGCGCGTCCCACATTTCCTTGTCGCGCTCCGCGGTCCAGATGCGCGGGTTCTTGATGCCGCTGGCTTCGTCGAAGGCGCGGCTCACGTCGAATGGAAGGCAATGCTCGTAGATGAACACATGGCCGAAAATCGGGTCCATGCGCTTGCGGGTGTGACCCATCGCCGCTTTCAGGTCCATCCTGGCCGCAGCAGCCTCCTTGCCGCAGGTGTAGAGCGTCTCGACCCAACGCTTGGTGTAATCCAGCGCCTTGTCGACCTGGGCCAGGCCCTTCATCGCCTCGCCTCGTCCCGGAACGATCGCTTCCGCGCGCAATGCGCGCAACGCTTCCAGCGTGGCCGGCCATTCTTCGAGGTGCGCGTCGCCGGTGTAGACGCCGGCTTCGTATTCGACCAGGTCGCCCGAGAACAGCACCTTCTCTTCTCCCACCCAGGCAACGGTGTCGCCGCGCGTGTGGCCCGGGCCCGGGTGCCAGATCTGCACCTTCACGCCGCCGAGGTCCACCGTGAGGCGGCCGGGTACTTCACCCTTCACCGGATTGCCGCCGCCGATGACCATGGTCGGCCAAGTGAGTCCGGGCACGCTTTCCGCATTTCGGAACAGGCGCGGAAAGCGCTCCATTTCAGACTGCATGTCTTCCTTGCCGCGCTCGATGATGAGGTCCAGCGTTCCCTGGCTCGCGATGATTTCGGTGGCGCCTTCGGCGGCGTAGGCGCTCGCGCCCAGCACCCGCACCGCGTGGTAGTGGGTCAGCAGCACGTACTTGATCGGCTTGTTGCTGACGGTGCGGATGCGCGCAATCAGGTCCTGCGCCATCGCAGGCGTGGCCGTCGCGTCACTGACCATCACGAAACGGTCGCCGATGATGACGCCGGAATTCGGATCGCCCTCGGCCGTGTAGGCCCAGCAATGCGCGCTGAGCTGCTCGAACGTGATCTTCTTGTCGGCCAGATCGGCCTGGCTGGCAAAGGCTTTGGACATCGTGACTCCTTGCACTGCTGCGGGCAAAAGCTGATTTTACCTAATCGTAATCAATTACGCATTGTTAAATCCCGATTCGCGCCCGGAATCCAGTGCGACTGCGGCGGCGCGCGCCACCTCCTCTACCGGCACAGTGGCATCGACCCCCACCACGCCCGGCTCGCCGGCGGGGTCTTCCAGCGCCTCGAACTGGCTCGCGACCAGGCTCGGCGGGTAGAAGTGGCTGTCCCTTGCGGCGACGCGCTGCTGCGCCTGGTCCTGCGATAGCTTCAGGTGAACGAAGCGCACATCCGGCGCCGCGGCGCGGAGGATGTCGCGGTAGGCCCGCTTGAGCGCGGAGCAGGTCAACACGGCACCTTCGCCATGGCGGGCCAGTTCGTGTCCCAGTTGCTCCAGCCACCCGGCCCGGTCTTCGTCGCCCAGCGGCAGGCCCTGGCGCATCTTCTCGATGTTGGGAAGCGGGTGAAATTCATCGCCCTCGATCAGGGGCAGGCCGAGGTGACTGGCCAGGCGCTGGCCAACCGCGGACTTCCCGCAGCCGGCGACGCCCATGACCACCACGCGCCGGGCCTTCATGCGGCCAGGCCGTGTTCGAGCATGCCGATCACTTCTTCAGCAAAGGCAGAGTAGCTGAGGGGCCCGCCCGGACGCAGCCAGGTGAATGTCCAGTTGATCATCCCGAACAGCATCATGGCCACCGGCGTCTGGTTCGCCTCGCTCACGCGCTTGGGATAGGCGCGGCGCAGAAAGCGCGTCACGGCGGAGACCACGTCACGCTGGCGATTCAGGATCAGGTCGCGCTGCGCCGGGCCGAGGAACTTGGTGTCGTGCAGCAGGGCCACGTGCCGCGTCGCCGAATTTTCATACTCCTCCAGGAAACTGCGCACGAGCTCGTGCAATGCCGCTCGCTCGTCGAGGCTCCGTCGCTGTGCTGTCGCTTCAGTCTGGCCGATCACGGCCAACAGGCGCTGGGTGTAGCGGTCCAGCAGGTCGAACAGGATCGCTTCCTTGCTCTCGTAATAGTGGTAGAGCCGCGCCTTGGACGTGCCGCCGGCGGCTGCGATGTCGTTCATGCTGGCGGCGGGATAACTGCGGTCAGCAAAGCACTGCGCGGCCACGTCCAGGATTTCATCGCGCTTGAGTTCGTGCTGGGATGACTTGGGCCGGGCCATGGATTTGCAGGTCGTTGGTTGGAATTATGCGGGCGCGCTGCTACCCTGCCGCAAATGGACGCCGACCCCCGTTTTGCCGACTACTGCCGCGAGTTGCTCTCCAGCGTGGGGGCGTGCCGCGCCAAGCGGATGTTCGGGGGCTGGGGCATCAGCATGGATGGCCTGACCCTCGCGATCGTGGCCGACCTCGGATCGGGAGAAAAGCTGTGGCTGAAGGCCGACAACGAGGATCGCCACTGCTTCGAGGAAGCCGGTGGCGAGCGTTTTACCTATGTGATGCGGGGCGAGCCGCGAAGCATGAACTACTTCACGGTGCCCGAAGAGGCGCTGGAGTCGCCTCAGCTCATGGCGCCATGGGCGCGGCAAGCCCTGGACTGTGCGTTGAAGGCGCAGTCGGCCAGGGTTTCCCGTCCCCGGCCGGCGACCAGGTCCCAGGCCAAGCCAGTCAAGGCGGCGGTCAGCCGGCCGACGGCACCCGCGCCGAAGACCAAGGCCAACCGCAAGTCGGCCAAGGGCTGAACCACCCGCGCCAGGCTGACGGTCGTGCGAATGGGCGCCGGCAGGGGGTCCCAACTGAAATAGGCCGGATTCTGGGCATCCCAGGCCTCGACCACCAGGCGCTGCCCAGGGCGGACGTGCAGGCGCTCCCCCACGCCCAGGATGTGGTCACCTTGGTCATTGAGGGGACCGCCGTGAGGACCGTCGTAGGTGGCCCACAACTGGCCGTGCGCCACCCGCAGGTTGCCGGCCTCGCGCGGCTCCAGCGTGATGGCTCGGCCGGACGCCAGTTTCCACGTGCCGGGCAGGGCCCGGGAGGACGAGGATTGTTGCGTTTGGGAGAGCGTTTGCGAGGCCATGGTATTTCTCCAGTTGGGCAGTTCGGCATTGAATGATCGGCGACAGGCGCTTGGCAGTCCAATGAAATCCAGCTAGGCTATTGATTCCACATTCGCATCAATGGGGTCAACGCTCCTGACAACAACCGGCACTATGCAGCACTCCCAGACGCACCTTCGCACCCGGCCCATCTCCGCCGGCCACCTGCGCGCGTTCGAAGCCGTGGCGCGGCACTTGAATTTCCGGGCGGCATCCGAGGAGATGGCCCTCACGCAGTCCGCCGTCAGCCGCCAGATCCAGGCCTTGGAGGAAGAAGTGGGGGCCAGCTTGTTCCTGCGACACACCCGCGCGGTGGAACTCACCAGCGCCGGCGCGCAGCTGCTCACTGCGGTATCGCAATCGCTGCCGCGCATTGACGGCGCTGTGCGGCAGATCCGACAGAGCGCCGGCAGGCAGGCCGTCGCGCTCACGACGTTCGCCTCTTTCGCTTCAATGTGGCTCATACCGAGGCTGGAGCAGTTCCAGCGCGACAACCCCGACATCGACATCCGCATCGACGCTTCCGACGCGACACTGGACCTCGAAGTTTCCGATGTCGACATGGCGCTGCGATATGGTCCGACGGCCTCCATGCCGCCCCACGCCATCCGCATGTTCGGCGAGCAGCTGACGCCCGTCGCCAGCCCGTGGCTGCTCAAGAGCAGTGCGCCCCTGAAAAAACCGGCCGACCTCGCGCACTTCGCGTTGATTGAAGCGGGCGATGCACACCAGTCGCACCTGGAATGGCTGACCTGGCGGCGCTGGTTCGACGAGCACGGATTCCCCAAGCTGCAACCCAAGCGCTGGCTGTACTTCAACTACGCGTACCAGATGGTGCAGGCGGCGCTGACCGGCCAGGGCATCGTGCTGGCCCGGCTGCCGCTGGTGGCCGAGAGCCTGGCCAACGGCGACCTGGTCGAGCCCCTGCCCCACCAGCGCATGGACTCGCCGATGGCCTATTGGCTGATCATCGGCCCGCGCAGTGCGCAGCGTCCGGAGATCAAGGCTTTCTGCGAGTGGCTGTCGGCCCAGGCCAAGGCCACCCGCCAGACCATCGGTGAAGTGCCTGACCCGGACACTGTCGACCACATCGACTGAACCGAAACGCGGGGCAGGCTCAGCCGCCGCCGGGCCGCCCCAAGGCGGCTGAAGCGCCCTCGGGGGGCAGCGAACGAAGTGAGCGTGGGGGCTTCATCCGAAAGGCCAGACCACGCCGTTGTCGTTGAGGATGGCGTCCAGCGCCACGTCATGGGGTTCGGGCTCGAGCTCTTCCAGGAAGCCGTTGGTGAACCCCAGTCCCACCGTATAGGGCCTGGGTTGGAGCGTGGACAGGGTGCGGTCGTAAAAGCCACCGCCGTAGCCCAGCCGGAAGCCGCCCGTGCCGTAGCCCACGCACGGCACGAACAGCAACGTCGGCACGATCACCTCGGTGTCCTTGGGCTTGGGGATGCCGTAGGCATCCTCTTCCATCGGGCACCCGGGGAACCATGCGTGGAACTTGAGTGTCTTGTGCAACTTGTCGACCACGGGCAGACCGATGCGGCGGGGCTGCGGCTCGTCCAGCAATTCGCCGTCTTCTTTCCAGCGGTGCAATGCAGGCAGGGGATCGAACTCACCTTTGATCGGCCAGTACGCGCCGATCACCGTATCGGGGCGGTTCACAAGCCAGATGCGCATCACCCTCTGCAGAAGATCGCAACGCTGTACACGGTCCGGCATGTTCACGCGTTGTTCAACCAGCTGCTTGCGCAAAGCCCTTTTTTCTTGTGACTTGTCCATAATCGCCCAATGAAGTTGCCAAGAATTCTGACACTGATCGCGATGGCGGTCGCCTGCAACGTCCACGCGGCAACCAAGGCGGATGACCTGGTTGTCGAAATGAATCAGGCGTTCAAGCAGGGCAATCGCCAGAAACTCGCCCAATTGCTGCCCCAGGTGCGCGGTCACGCGCTCGAACCCTGGGCCGCGTACTGGGAACTGAAGAGCCGGCTCGACACCGCCTCGGCGCAGGAAGTGCAGGACTTCTTTGCCCGCTACGCCGGCACTTACCAGGAGGACCGGCTGCGCAACGACTGGCTGCTGATGCTGGGACAGCGGCGCGACTGGACCAACTTCGAGGCCGAGTACCCCAGGTACCGCATGAACGACGACAAGGAAGTGCGTTGCTACGCGCTGCTGGTCGCGCATGTGCGTGACGGCGCGGCCGCGCCTGCCAGCCATGCCGAGGAAGTGCGGCGCAACTGGTTCGCACAACGCGACAACGACGACGGCTGCGCCCTCGCCGCCTCCCGCCTGATCGGCGATACCCGTGGGGCGCGGCGGATGACTGCGAACGACGCCTGGCGCAAGGCGCGGCTCGCGATGGAAGCTAACCGGCCGCGCGCGGCGTCGGGCGCGGTGGAGATAGTGGCGCCCGAAGCCATGGGGCAGTTCACCGAACTCAGTGCCAGCCCGCCCAAGTACCTGACCAGCCGCGTGGTGGTTGCTTCCAAGGCACGCAAGGAAATGATCGTGCTGGCGCTTATCAAGCTGGCCGCGGGCGACGCCGAGAACGCCGCCAGCCAGCTCGAAAACAAGTGGGGGCCGATGCTCACGCCTGAGGAGCGCAACTGGGTCTGGGGCGTGATTGGCAAACAGGCCGCGCAGCGCCTGGGCAGCGACGCGCTCGGCTTTTACGCCAAGGTCAGCCGCGACGCCGACCTTACCGACGAGATGCTCGCGTGGAAGGTGCGCGCGGCGCTTCGCGCCGGCCGGGTGCCGCAGTGGCCGCTGGTGATTCAGGCGATCAACGCGATGAGCGACGAAGGCCGCGCCGAACCGGCCTGGGTCTACTGGAAGGCTCGCGCCCTGCTGGCCGGCAACGCCAGCGAGAGCCAGCGCGCGGAAGCGCAGCGCCTGCTGGAGTCGATCGCATCGGTGCGCGGCTTCTACGAGCAGCTCGCGCTCGAGGAGCTGGGACAGAAAATCACCGCACCGGCCCGGCCGCCGCCGCTGACCCCCGACGAAAAGGAAGCCGCCCGCCTGAACCCGAGCCTGAACCGCGCCCTGTATGCCATCGCGCTGGGCATCCGGCCCGAAGGCGTGCGCGAATGGAACTACGCAACCAACCTGTCGCGGCCCGGTGGCATGGCCGAGCGCGAGTTGCTGGCGGCGGCACAGTTCGCTTGCGACCGTGAGGTCTGGGACCGCTGCATCAACACCAGCGAACGCACCAGGACCGAGTTCGATTTCGAACAGCGGTACCCGATGCCGTTTCGCGATGTCGTGGTACGTCGCACGCGCGAGATCGGCCTCGACCCGGCCTATGTCTACGGCCTGATCCGCCAGGAAAGCCGGTTCATCATGGACGCGCGCTCGCATGTCGGTGCTGCGGGCCTCATGCAGGTGATGCCCGCCACTGCACGCTGGACGGCACGCAAGATCGGCCTGACCAATTTCACGCCTGACCAACTGGGCGACCGTGACACCAATGTCGCCATCGGCACCGGCTACCTGAAGCTGGTTCTGGATGACTTCGAGGGCTCTATGCCCTTGGCGGCCGCCGCCTACAACGCGGGACCCGGGCGACCCCGCACCTGGCGCAACGGGCCGGTGATGGAGGCCGCGGCGTGGGCGGAGAACGTGCCGTTCGGCGAAACCCGCGATTACGTGAAGAAGGTGTTGTCCAACACGACGCTCTACGCGGCGATCCTCACAGGCCAGCCCCAATCGCTGAAAGCGAGGCTGGGTCGCGTGGGCCCGCGCGACCCCGGGCAATCCGAGCCGTATCGCGACTTGCCCTAAGGTCCTGACGGCGTGCGGCGCAGCCAGACCAGCATCCGGTTGCGGTCATCGGCGATCCACAAATCGCCCTGCGCGTCTTCGGCCCAGCCCACCGGGGCGCCGGGCCGGGTCGCGGCTTTTCCATCCAGGGTCCATGGTCCGAGCAGGACCAGCGGCGGGTTTTTCGGCGCGCCATCGGACCCAATTTCGTAACGCACCAGGCGGCGGCCTGCGGCGCGATACCCATGCCAGCTGACGAGAAGTCCCACCCGCTCGCCGGGAGGCTCCGAGCCCGCCCGGCTGAACTCCATGTGCAGAGGCGCCGCGTGGGCGGGCATCAGCAATGCGGGCGCGACCGTGTTGGCACACCAGGCTTTCGGAACACCTGCCAGGGGCTTGCGCGCTTCAACACAGCCGGGCCAGCCATAGTGGCCCCCGTCCTCCAGCCTGTTGACCTCCTCGGCGGGAAATTTCTCGTCGTCGAAATCGATGTTGTTCTCCGCCTGCCACACCGTGCCCGACGTGTGGACCGCGAGCGCCATCGAATTGCGCAACCCGCGCGCGAAGGGCTGGACACCGTCCAGCTTGCCCTGCGGCCAGGTGAATCGGGCCCGGTAGACCGCGGCCAACACGGGCTCGTCCGGCACATCCGCGCACTGGGGCAGGCCCCGCCCACCATCGACGACCTGCTTGTCGCAGCGATCGGTTGCTGCGCCCACGTTGATGTACAGGCTGCCATCGGGCGCGAA
>JBDSWB010000041.1:0-15486 GCA_039926915.1 Ramlibacter sp. | reverse complement strand
GCATCGTCGAATTGCGGCGCACGCGGCTGCCGCTGGGCCAGGCGTTGGACGACGCGATCGAAACCAGCCGGCCGCTGATCGAACAGGCTGGCCATGAGCTGGTGGTATCGCGCGGAACCGAGGATCTGGTCGTCGAGGCGGATCCGACGCGGATCGTGCAGGTACTCGCCAATCTGCTCAACAACGCAGCGAAATTCACACCACGCGGCGGACGCATCGAGCTGCAGCTTTCACGCGGCGACGGCGCGGCCGTCATCTCGGTGCGTGACAACGGCGTCGGCATTTCACCGACGATGCTCGACTTGGTATTCGATATGTTCACTCAGGTCGACCAATCGCACGTGCAATCCGGCGGCGGGCTCGGTATCGGCCTCACGCTGGTGAAGCGGCTGGTCGAAATGCATGGTGGAAGTGTCGAAGCAAAGAGTGCTGGCCTCGACGCCGGAAGTGAATTCCTGGTGCGCCTGCCGCTTGCTGCGGCGAGCGCCGCGGCGAACGGATCAGTCGCCGGCGCGGCCCTGGCGCAGGCGGCTGGCACGACCGCCGGCGGCGGGATGATGGCCGAGACGCTGCCGGCACCGCGACCACCGGTGCGTCGGATCGTTGTCGCCGACGACAACGTGGATGCGGCGGAGAGCCTGTCGCTGATGCTTGAAATGGCTGGGCATGAAACGCGCACCGCGCATGACGGCGAGGAGGCGTTCCGGATCGCCTCGGAATTCCGGCCGGACGTCATGGTGCTCGATATCGCGATGCCGGGCCTCGACGGCCATGATCTCGCCCGCCGTATCCGGTCGGAGGCGTGGGGCAATTCGGTGCTGCTGATTGCTGCCAGTGGCTGGGGGCAGAACGAAAGCAAGCAGCAGTCGCGCGACGCCGGCTTCAATCATCATCTGGTGAAGCCAATCGAATTCGACGCGCTGGAATTGCTGTTGCGCACCGATCCGGGCTAGAAGGCTACCGGAGTCAGCACGGCGCGGTTACACGCTGTTGATGATCTGACCTGGCACATCCTTGCGCGTCAGGCGTTCCACCGCACGCGTCCCAATCCTGAAACGTCGTACCCCGCCAGTATTTTCGCCTGCCGCTTGAACAGCGGCGAGTGCGTAAACGCCAGCAGCGTCGGCAGCGGTGCGTCGAAGTAGCTTCCGCGCAGTACGGCAATGTCCAACCGCCTGACTACGAGCGGGACGAAATGCAGGTGGAACTGCTGCGCGACGGCTCGCACTGCGAGTCCCACATCGGCACGGTCGTCCAGTATCGCCGCTGCGACTTCGCTTTCCGTCTGTGCCGGCGGGCTGACAACGCTCAGCATGTTCCATCTGCGGCCCGTTAAACTGCGCGGATGAACGATGTCTCGCAAAGCCTCGGACTCGCCTTTGGGCTGGTCACCGGCTTCGATCCTGCGCTACGGGCGATCGCGGCGTTATCCCTGAAGGTCTCGGGGATCGCCGTTATTTGCGCTTCGTTGCTGGCTTTGCCGTTGGGCGCATGGCTGGCGCTTGCGCGCTTTCCCGGCAGACAGTCGGTCATTGCCGTGCTCAACGGGATGATGGGACTGCCACCGGTCGTGGTCGGCCTTGCCATCTATCTGTTACTGTCGCGTGCCGGACCACTCGGCGCGCTCGGCATCCTGTTCACCCCGGCGGCGATGATCGTGGCGCAAGCGGTGCTGATCCTGCCGATCATTGCCGCGCTGGCCAGGCAGGTGGTCGAGGACGCCTGGAGCGCGTACCGCGAGCAGCTGCTGTCACTGAACGCTTCGCAATGGCAGTGCATCGGCGCTTTGTTGTGGGATCTGCGGTTCACGCTGCTGACCGCGGTGCTGGCCGGGTTCGGGCGCGCCATCGCCGAAGTCGGCGCGGTGATGATCGTCGGCGGCAACATCGACGGCGTGACCCGCGTGATGACAACGGCGATCGCGCTGGAGACGAGCAAGGGCGACCTGCCGCTGGCGCTTGCCCTGGGGATCGTGCTGCTGGGCGTGGTGCTGGTGCTGAACGCCGTCATCGCCGCCGTGCGACGCTGGCGCGTCGGCCGGGACGATCGGCCGCTGGCGCTGGCAGGGGCGCCAGCATGAGCCTGATCAAGTTGAAGGCAGTGGACGTGGACTTCGGCGCCGTCCACGCGCTCGTGGGCACGGACCTGAGCGTCGACCGCGGCGAGCGCCTCGCCTTGATCGGCTCCAACGGCAGCGGCAAGAGCACGCTGCTGCGCGTCCTGCACGGGCTGGTCGCACCGATGCGCGGCTCGGTGCTACGCGACAGCGCGACGCGCCAGGCCATGCTGTTCCAGCGGCCTTACATGCTTCGCACGTCGGCGCTGAACAACGTGGCGCTGGGCCTTTGGATTCGCGGCCTGCGCTGGACGCAGGCCCGCGAGCGCGCCCTGCTCGCGCTGGGTCGCGTGGGCCTGGGCGAAGTGGCCCTGCGCGGGGCGCGCACGCTGTCGAGTGGCCAGCAGCAGCGCCTGGCGCTGGCGCGTGCCTGGAGCCTGCAGCCCGACGTGCTGTTCCTTGACGAGCCCACGTCGAGCCTCGACCCGCACGCCAAGCGAGAAGTGGAGTCGCTGATGGCGGATTTCGCGCAGACGGGCATGACGCTGGTGTTCGCGAGCCACAACCTGGGGCAGGTCAAGCGCCTGGCCACACGGGTGGTGTACCTGGAGCAGGGGCGGGTGCTGGCAGACCTGCCGGTCAGGGCGTTTTTCAATGGTTCGCGGCTGGGTGAAGTTTCGGTCGAGGCCGAATTGTTCCTGAAGGGGGAAATGGCATGAACTTGTTGGTGCGTTCACGGGCGCGATGGGGTGGTTCGGCGCGGTCGGTGTTGCTGCTTGCAGCGCTTTCGGGAGGCGCCGCGTGTACGTGGGCCCAGTCGATCACGATGGCTTCCACCACGTCCACCGAACAGTCCGGCCTGTTCGTGCACCTGCTGCCGGAATTCAAGAAGGCCAGCGGCATCGACATCCAGGTGGTTGCCGTGGGTACCGGCCAGGCGATCGACATGGCGCGCCGGGGCGATGCGGACGTGCTGTTCGTGCACGACCCGGCAGCGGAGGAGAAGTTTGTGGCCGAGGGCGGCGGCTTGAAGCGTTTCCCCGTGATGTACAACGATTTCGTGCTGGTCGGGCCGAAGGGCGACCCAGCCGGCGCGCGCGGCAAGGACATCGCCCTGGCATTGAAGAAACTGGCCGCCTCGAATGCGTCTTTCATTTCGCGCGGCGACAAGAGCGGAACCCACGCCGCCGAATTGCGTTACTGGGCGCTAGCCGGCATGGCTGCCAACAAAGGCACTGGCTACAGGGAATGCGGCTGCGGCATGGGCCCGGCGCTGAACATCGGCAGTTCGGCCGGCGGCTATGTGCTCACCGACCGGGGAACCTGGCTCAGCTTCAAGAACCGGGGCGACCTGGAGATCCTGGTCGAGGGTGACACCCGCCTTTTCAACCAGTACGGCGTGATGGTGGTGAATCCGGCGAAATACCCGCACCTGAAGTCGGCCGAAGCGCAGCAGTTCGTCGCCTGGATCACCTCGCCCGCCGGGCAAGCCGTTATCGCGAGCTACAAGATCGGTGGCCAGCAGCTGTTCTTCCCGAACGCGACGAAGTAGCGATGCGACGCGACTGCGCCGGCGGATCACCCGACGAGCGCGGCCGACTTCACCTGTGCCCAGGCGTGCTGGCCGGGCGTGAGCGCCAGGTTGTCCGCGGCGCGTGCCGTCACCCGGGCCAGCAGCATCGAGCGGCCGATGGCAAGGCGCAACAGCACCTGTGACGGATGCGCGTCCGGCGCGATGGCCTCGACGGTACAGGGCAGCACGTTCTGGATGCTGATCCCCTGCGGTGCCTGAAGGGCGAGGCTCACGTCCCGCGCAAGGACGCGCACGCGGACCGCCTGACCGGCGGCCAGGCCGCTGTCGCGCAGCCACAGGCTGCCTCCGTCGAACTGCACGCGCACCAGGTGCCAGCGCTCGTCGCGTTCCACGACCTGGGCCTGTAGCAGGGCGCCGGCATCTTCTCCGATGACGACGGGCGAATCGATGCGTGCCAGCACTTCGCCCGCCGGACCGATCGCCGTGACACGCCCCTGGTCAAGCACCACCAGCGTGTCCGCAAGCCTCGCCACTTCGTCGGCGGAGTGCGTGACGTAGAGCATCGGAATGTGCAATTCATCGCGCAGGCGTTCGAGCCACGGCAGGATTTCCTGGCGTCGTGCGTGGTCCAGCGAAGCCAGCGGCTCGTCGAGCAGCAGGATGCGAGGCTGCGCCGCCAGCGCGCGCGCGATGGCGACCCGCTGGCGCTCGCCGCCGGAGAGCAGGTGAGTCCGCCGCGCCAGCAGGTGGCCGATGCCCAACAGGTCGACCACATCGTCCAGTGCGATAGCGGCGGATGCCCCGGCCGAACGCTTGCGGCCATAGTCCAAGTTGTGGCGCACGTCGAGGTGATCGAAAAGGCTGGCCTCCTGGAACACATAGCCCAGCGGCCTTTGCCAGACGGGCAGGAAGAGGCCCTGGCTGTCGTCTTGCCACGGCACGCCGCCGATTTGCACCATCGCATCCTGCCCACGCTCCAGCCCCGCGACGCAGCGCAGCAGTGTTGTCTTGCCGGATCCGGAGGGGCCGAACAGGACAGTGATTCCGCGCGGCGGCAGCGCCAGGTCCACTTTCAGCCCGAACTGGGGCCGTTCGAGCGATACGCGAACGACATTCTCGACACCGCTCATACCACCGCCCGGGCGGTGCGCCGGCTGACCAGCGCCAGTCCCAGCAGCACGGCAAATGCAAACACGACCATCGACCCCGCCAGCCAGTGCGCTTGCGTGTACTCCATCGCTTCGACGTGGCCGTAGATTTGGGTCGACACCACCCGTGTCTTGTCGGGAATGTTGCCGCCGATCATCAGCACCACGCCGAATTCTCCGACGGTGTGCGCGAAGCTCAAGATCGCCGCGGTCACGAAGCCGGGCCGCGCCAGCGGCACGGCCACGGTGAAGAATGCATCCAGCGGGCGGGCGCGCAGCGTGGCCGCGACTTCCATGGGCCGGTTGCCGACACCTGCGAACGCGTGCTGCAGCGGCTGTACGGCGAAAGGCAGCGAGTAGATCATGGAGCCGACCAGCAAGCCGGAGAAGGTGAAGGGAAGCAAGCCGATACCGAGCGCCTGCGTGAACTGGCCCCCGGGACCGTTCGGGCCCAGGCTCACCAGCAGGTAGAACCCCAGAACGGTGGGCGGCAGCACAAGAGGCAGCGCCACGACAGCGCCTACGGGCGCGCGCCAACGCGATGACGTGCGTGCCAGCCACCAGGCCAACGGCGTCGCCACGATCAGCAACAGCACAGTGGTGAACGCCGCCAGCTTGAGAGTCAGCCAGATCGCGGCCAGGTCGTCGGCGCTGAGAGGCATTGGAGTGGCGAGTCAGAGCTCGTAGCCGTAGCCACGAATGATGGCGCGCGACTTCTCGCCGCGCAGATAGGCCGCGAGCGCAATCGTGGCGGCAGAGTTCTTGCCGGGGTTGAGGACCACAGCTTCCTGGCGAATTGGCGTGTGCAGGCTGGCCGGAACAAGCCAGGCCGAGCCCTTGGCGATGCGTCCCTCCACCATCACCTGCGACAGCGCGACGAAGCCGAGTGCCGCATTGCCGGTGGCGACGAACTGAAAAGTCTGGCCGATGTTCTCGCCTTGCACGAAGCGCGGGCGCAGGCGCTCCAGCAGGTCCAGCCGGGACAGTGTCTCCACGGCCGCCGCACCGTAAGGCGCCAGCCTGGGATTGGCCAAGGCGATGTGGCGGAAGTCACCCGTGGACAGGACTTCGCCCTTGTCGTCGATCATTCCCGGCTGTGCACTCCAGAGCACCAGCCGGCCGGTAGCGTAAGGGAAACGGGTGCCGCTTGACGTGAATCCTTCCTTTTCCAGCCGGGCCGGCGTCTCGTCGTCCGCAGACAGCAGCAGCATGTAGGGAGCGCCGGCGCGAATCTGCGAGTAGAAGTTGCCGGTGGAACCGAAGGACAGCACTGCCTTGTGGCCGGTGTCCTTCTCGAATTCCGCTGCGACTTTCTGCATTGGCGCGGTGAAGTTGGCTGCGACGGCGACCAGCACCTCAGCCGCGCGCACCGCCCCGACGAGCTGGGCCAGGATGAAGAAGAGGAGGAGGGCCAGCTTGCACATCGCAATCGCTATTCAAAATTGGAATAGCGAAAGTATAGCGCTCCGCGAGGGGCCTGAAACGGCGGGCACAATTGACGGCATGCCGCCCAAGACTCTCGGACTGGACAGCGCCCTGGGGCACCTCGCTGCCGACAAGCGGCTGGAAATCCTTCGGCTGGTGGGCGAGCGCGGGTCGATTTCTCAAGCGGCGCGGGACGCCTCGGTGAGCTACAAGGCCGCCTGGCAAGCCCTCGATACCCTGAGCAATCTGGCCGGCGCGGCCCTGGTGAATCGCGCCGTGGGTGGGGTGGGGGGGGGAGGCGCGCGTCTGACCGCGGCGGGGCTGCAATTGCTGGAGGCTGCGGACGAAATGGGCCGTGCGCGCGAGCAGGTATTGGCGCGGCTGGCGGTTCGGGGCGGCAACGCGTCCGGAGTAGCCGCCCTGGCGTTGCGTACCAGCATGCGCAACCAGCTTCCCTGCGTCGTGCAATCCGTGAAGCGGCACGGTGCAGTGGTCCAGGTGCAAATGAAGCTGCCGGGTGATGCCTTCCTGTGCTCGCGCATCACGCACGAAAGTTTCCAGCTGCTGGGCCTGGAAGTCGGGCAACCGGTGTTGGCCTTGTGCAAAGCGATGGCTGTAAGCGTGGCGACTGAAGCCATGCCCGCTCCAGGGCGCAACCTGTTGCACGGCCGGGTCAGTCGGGCCTCACGCTCGGTGGCCGGCGGTGAAGTCGCACTGGCGCTGGATGCCGGGTTGCAGCTGGTGGGTTTCGCTCAACCCGGAAGCGGCCTCAAGGTTCGCCAACCCGCAGTGGCATGGATCGACGAGTCGGCCGTGGTCGTGGCGGTTGCGGGCTAGCGCGTGCAGGACTCGGGGAAGCCCAATCGCCTGCGACGCGGAGTCAAGTTGAGACTGGCAACTCCTCGTCCGGCTCGCTGCGGGTCTGCTGGCTGGGCGTGACGCTGGAGGGGTCGAAATTGTCGCCGGCGTGACCCGGCCCGCGCGGCTCACGGACCAACGGGGACAATTCGCCCAGCAGGCTGCGCAATCTTCAGAACGGTGCAAATGCTCCGACGAATGCAGCCAGAGCCCGGCGAAATGGCTGTAATCCGCCAGCCAGGTGGCGCGCAATGATTTGCGAACCTTCACCTCCAGCATGGGCAGGCCGAGAAGGAGCCGCAGGGCAGAGTCGCGTTCCCAGCTGACCAAACGCACGAGCCCGACAAGGACGTCGTAGCCATCGGGCGCCAGGCCGAGCTTGCGCACTTCGATGGTGGCGCAGGCCGGCGAAATCCCCCAGCGGCGGAACTGGTTGGCGATCACCGTGTGGTACTCGACCTGGAGGCCGGCTGGGGCTTCATCCGAGTGGTGGTAATCACTGTCCGGATCGGACCGTGCGCCGCCCGAGCCGCGCAAAAAGAATTTCTTCAGGTCGAACATTGCCATGCGCCCCGTGCGCGCTGGCGCCGGACTTGTCTCCATGTACTTTGGTACTCATTATAAGCCCATGGGCCTAGCCGGCAGCGGCGTTGTGGCGGCCGGAACGTCGAGGGCGAGCAAGCGCCGGACGCTACTTGTGACCGAGCTTGCGGTAAATAGTGGCGCGGCTGATGCCGAGCACCTTGGCGGCCTGCACGACGTTGCCGCGCGACTCGGCGACTGCCTTGCGGATGAGCGCTATCTCCACGTCGCGCAACGGCACACGCGGCGCAAGGGGCGTGGCCGGCTGGCCGGGCAGTTGCGGCAGCGCGTGCAGGCGCAACCCCGACCACAGCGGTACTTCCGCAGGCGCCGACGCAGCGCCTTGCCGCGCGAGATCAAACAGCTGGTCCCACGGCTGGGCGAACAACTCGCTGCAATGCGCGGGCGCGCCTGCCAGGGCCAGCTGCGGCACCATCTGGCGCGCGGCATGGTTGGCGCCCACCACCCAGCCGTCGCCGTCGACGCACACCAGGCCGTCTTCGTCCGTGCCCAGCGAGCGGCCGGGCCAGTTCAGCCGCAGCAACAGCTTGTGCGGCAACGACTGCACCAGTCCGTTCTCGATGCTCCGCGCGGACTGGGCCACCAGGTGCTTGAGCTCCGGCCGTTCGGCCGCGTCAATGCCGGTGAGGTCCAGCATGCCCACGCAGCTACCTTGGGGGCCGAACAACGGCGCACCGGCGCAGCTGTAGGCCGAGGTGTCATTGAAGAAGTGCTCGCCCCGGTGCAGCCACACCGGCTGCAGCTCGGACAACGCCGCGCCGATGGCCGTGGTGCCCACACTGCGCTCGGACAGGTCCACGCCCACCCGGGTTATAAGGTCGGCGCGCCGGTCGCCATGGTCGATCGGCCCGTGCGCGTCGATCACCACGCCCTTTTGGTCTGTGAGGATCGCAAAGTACCGGGTGCTGGCGAGCGCGCGGGAAAGGCGGTCGAGCACGGGCCGCGCGGCCTGCACCAGTGGCTGGTTGGCCTCGATCACGCGCAGGCGGGCCTGCGCTGCAATCATGTCGAACTCAAGGTGTTGCTCGGGCCGCTGGCCGCTGGCGAGGCAGCGCCGCCATGACCGTTCCAGCCAGGGTTCCGACCCCGCCTCCGGCGGGCTGCCGGCGCCGTTCATGACGGCTTGCCGCGCACGCTCAATCAAAGCGAGCCGGTCGCGCGGCAGCTGGGAAAGCGAGCTGGGCATGGGCGGATTGTGGTCCATTTTCACTTCCACGGCTTGGACGATGGCCAGCGGCTGGTCTTCATAAAACGGTTCGATCTCTCTATGAATCGCGGCGGAGGCTGAGGCACCTTTTCGGGGGCGCCGGTCCGACAGCCGGGGCGCCAGCAAGCTCTCGCCGGCCGAGGCATACTCCTCGCTTTGCCCGATTCGCTCCAGGCTGGCCCGGCGGGGCCCGCACCACGGGTGCAATCCTCTTTTCCCACAAGGAATTCAATGGCCGCGCCGCGTACCTGTCCGCCAAAATCCCCCCTCATTCTTCTTGGCCTGGTCGCGGCCGCCTTGCTGGCTGCCTGCGGGCAGGGCGGCAACGCGCAGACCCCCGGCGCAGGCGGCATGCCGCCACCGGAAGTCGGCGTCATCACCGTGGCGCCGGGCGAAGTCGGCTTACTGACTGAACTGCCGGGCCGGCTCGAACCGTCACGGGTCGCCCAGGTTCGCGCCCGGGCGGCCGGCATCGTGCAGAGGCGCCTCTTCAAGGAGGGCTCCGACGTTCGCGCCGGCCAGCTTCTATTCGGCATCGACGCGGCGCCGTACGCCGCCGCGGCGGCGAGCGCCCAGGCCACGCTGGCCCGCGCCCAGGCCAATCTCGGTCAGGCCAGCGCGCTCGCCGAGCGCTACAAGCCGCTGGTCGAGGCCAACGCCATCAGCAAGCAGGATTACGCCAACGCGGTCGCCGCGCAGAAGCAGGCCGAAGCCGAAGTGGCGTCGGGCCGGGCCGCCGTACAGACCGCGCAGATCAACCTCGGCTACGCGTCCGTGACGGCGCCGATCTCCGGGCGCATCGGCCGCGCGTTAGTCACCGAAGGCGCGCTGGTCGGGCAGGGCGAGGCAACGCCGCTCGCGATCGTCCAGCAGATTAACCCGATGTACGTGAATTTCACGCAATCCGCGAATGAGGTCATGGCACTGCGCCGCGCGATGGAGCAGGGGCGGCTGACACGGGCCACCGGGCTCGACGGCGTGCTGGTGCGCGTGCTGCTCGAGGACGGCAGCGAATACCCGCAACCGGGAAAACTGCTGTTCTCCGACCTGACGGTGGACGCCACCAGCGGGCAGATCACGCTGCGGGCTGAAGTCCCCAATGCGAACGGCGTGCTGTTGCCCGGCCTGTATGTGCGCGTGCGGATCGAGCAGGCGAAGGCGGGCAATGCGGTGCTGCTGCCGCAGCAGGCTGTCACGCGTTCGGCCCAGGGCGACACCGTGATGGTGGTGGACAAGGACGGCAAGCCCAGCCCGCGCCCTGTGAAGGTCGGCGGCCAGCAGCAGGGCAACTGGGTGGTCCTCGACGGCCTGAAGGCCGGTGAGTTGGTGGTGGTGGAGGGCTTCCAGAAGATGCGTCCGGGCGCGCCGGTGAAGCCGGTGCCATGGACCCGACCCGGCGCCGCGCCGCCCGCGCCCCCCGCGTCCGCTCCTGCTTCCGCGGACAGGAAGTAGCCGGCGATGTCGAAGTTCTTCATCGACCGGCCAGTCTTCGCGTGGGTGATTGCGATGTTCATCCTCGTGATGGGCAGTGTCGCCATCACCAAGCTGCCCGTGGCTCAATACCCGGCCGTGGCGCCGCCGACCATCGTGGTTTCCGCTGTGTACCCCGGCGCCTCCGCGCAGACGCTCGAGGACACCGTGCTCTCCATCATCGAACAGGAGATGAACGGCTCGCCCGGTCTGATCTACATGGAGTCGGTGGCGCAGGCCAATGGCAGCGGCGCCATCACACTGTCGTTCGAATCGGGCACCAACCCCGATCTCGCGCAGGTCGACGTCCAGAACCGTCTCAGCCGTGCGGCGCCGCGCCTGCCTGCCGCCGTGGCGCAGCAGGGCGTGCGAGTGGACAAGGCGCGTTCGAATTTCCTGCTGTTCACCATCCTGTCGTCGGACGATCCGGCCTGGGACCCCGTGGCCCTGGGCGACTTCGCCTCGCGCAACATCCTGCCCGAGATCCAACGCATCCCCGGCGTGGGGCAGGCGCAACTGTTCGGCACCGAGCGCGCCATGCGTATCTGGCTCGACCCGGCCAAGCTGGTCGCCTACAACCTCTCGGCCACGGACGTGAACCTGGCGATTCGTTCGCAGAACGCACAGGTCTCGGCCGGCGCGATCGGCGAACTGCCGAACTCACCCGGGCAGGCGATGTCGGCGACCGTGATCGTCAACGGCCAGCTCACTTCGCCCGAGCAGTTCGGCAAATTGGTGCTGCGCGCCAACATCGACGGCTCCGCGGTGCGGCTGAAGGATGTCGCGCGCATCGAGCTGGGCGGGCAGGGTTACGCGATCTCCGCGCGCATCGACGGCAAGCCGTCCACCGGCATCGGCGTGCAGCTCTCTTCCAGCGGCAACGCGCTGGCCACCGCAAAGGCGGTTCGCGCGCGCATGGAACAACTGTCGAAGTTCTTCCCACCGGGCATGAAGTGGGCCATTCCCTACGACACATCGAAGTTCGTGAGCATCTCGATCTCGCAAGTGGTCGAGACGCTGGTGGAGGCCATGATCCTGGTGTTCCTGGTGATGTACCTGTTCCTACAGAACTGGCGCTTCACGCTGATTCCCGCCATCGTGGTGCCGGTTTCGCTGCTGGGGTCCTTTGCGGCGCTTTACGCGTTGGGGTTTTCGATCAATGTGCTCACGATGTTCGGCATGGTTCTCGTGATCGGCATCGTGGTGGACGACGCCATTGTGGTCATCGAGAACGTCGAGCGCATCATGAGTGAGGAGGGCCTGCCGCCGCACGAAGCCACTGTGAAGGCGATGGGCCAGATACAGGGCGCCATCGTGGGCGTCACGCTGGTGCTGATGTCAGTGTTCGTTCCGCTGGCCTTCTTCGCCGGCTCGGTCGGCAACATCTACAAGCAGTTCTCGGCCGTCATGGTGTCTTCGATCGGGGTGTCGGCCTTCCTGGCGCTGTCACTCACGCCGGCGCTCGCGGCCACACTGCTGCAGCAGGTCGAGGCGGGCCACCATGTCGAAAAGCGCGGCTTCTTCGGCGGCTTCAACCGCGCCTTCAAACGCACGGCCACCGGCTACGAGAGCTTCGTCGCGACAATCCTGCGCCACGTCGGCCGTGCCCTCTTCGTGTATGCCGCGGTGATCGTCGCGGCGGGTTTTTTCTTCTGGAAGCTGCCGGCGTCGTTCCTGCCGACCGAGGACCAGGGCTACATCATCGTCAACGTGCAGCTGCCGCCTGGCGCGACGGCGGAGCGCACCGGCCGGGCCATCGCGCAGGTTGAAGGCTTCCTGCTCAAGCAGCCGGAGGTCGAGCACACCATCGGTGTGCTGGGCTTCTCGTTCTCTGGGCAGGGGCAGAACGCCGGCCTGGTGTTCGTCCCGCTCAAGCCCTGGAACGAGCGCAAGGGCGCGGAGCACACGGCGCAGGCGCTGGCCGGCCGCACCTTCGGGGCGATGATGGGCGTGAAGGATGCGTTCATCTTCGCGGTGAGCCCGCCACCCATTCCCGAGCTCGGCTCGTCCACCGGCTTCAACTTCCGCCTCGAAGACCGCGGCGCGCTGGGGCACGAGGCGCTGGTCAATGCGCGCAACCAGCTGCTTGGAATGGCCGCGCAGAGCAAGGTCATCACGGGCGTGCGCCCCGACGGCCTGGAGGATGCGCCGCAGCTGCAGATCGACATTGATCGCGACAAGGCCCAGGCCCTGGGGGTCAGCTTCGATTCGATCGGTGCGACGCTGTCGACATCGCTGGGCTCGGCCTACGTCAACGACTTCCCGAACAAGGGGCGGCTGCAGCGCGTGGTGGTGCAGGCCGATGCCCCGGCTCGCATGCAGCCGGACGACGTTCTGAGGCTGACGACCACCAACAACAAGGGTGTCTCGGTGCCTCTGGGCGCGTTCGCCACGACGCACTGGGTGACTGGCGCGATGCAGACCATCCGTTACAACGGGTACCCTGCCATGCGGCTTTCGGGGGATGCCGCGCCCGGCCGCAGCACGGGCGAGGCGATGGACGAGATGGAACGACTCGCTGTGCAACTGCCGGCGGGCTTCGCCTACGAGTGGACCGGCATCTCGCGGGAAGAAAAGCTGTCGGGTTCGACCGCGTCGATCCTGCTTGGGTTCTCGCTGCTGGCAGTGTTCCTGTGCCTGGCCGCGTTGTACGAGAGCTGGTCGATCCCGGTGTCCGTGGTGCTGGTGGTGCCGCTGGGCATCATCGGCGCGCTGATCGGCATCTGGCTGCGCGGCTATCCAAACGACGTGTACTTCAAGGTGGCGCTGGTGACGATCATCGGCCTGTCGGCGAAGAACGCGGTGCTGATCATCGAATACGCCAAGGACTTGCACGCACAGGGCAAGAGCGTGGCGGAGGCGGTGATTGCCGCGGCTCACCTGCGTTTCCGCCCGATCATCATGACCTCGATGGCGTTCATCTTCGGCGTGCTGCCGCTGGCGATCGCCACGGGCGCCGGCTCGGCGAGCCAGCGCGCGATCGGTACCGGCGTGATGGGCGGCATGCTCACCGCGACCAGCCTGCTGGTGTTGTTCGTGCCCGTGTTCTTCGTGGTCGTGCGCCGCATGTTCAAGGGCAGTGAGCGACAACGCCGCATGTACGCGCATGAGACGGAAAAAATCCTGCCCCCCGGCGCCAGCGCGGGAGACCAGGTATGAGCGCCCGCCTGTTGCTTCGCATGGCCCCCCTGGCGGCCTCGGCCTGGATGGCCGGTTGCTCGATGATGCCAACCTATGAACGGCCTCTGGCGCCCGTCGCCGCCGCTTTTCCTTACGCGGTATCCGTCGCGACTCCAGCCGCGGCGGACCTGGATTGGCAGACGTTCTTTCCCGATCCAGGCCTGCGCCGGTTGATCGAAACAGCCCTTCGCAACAATCGCGATATGCGCATCGCCGTGCTCAACATCGAGCAGGCCCGTGCGCAATACGACATCCGCAGCGCTGACCGGTTCCCGACGGTCAATGCGGCCGCAGCGGGCTCGCGAGCGCCCGCTTCCGGAGGCGGGACCTCCAAAAGCTACACCGTTGGGCTTTCGGTGACGGCATGGGAGATCGACTTCTTCGGCCGCGTCGCAAGCCTGAGCGAGGCCGCACTGGCGCAGTACCTGGGCACGGAAGAGGGCCGCAAGGCGGCCCAGATCAGCCTGGTGGCGAGCGTGGCCAATACCTGGCTCAGCCTGGTGGCGGACGAGGAGTTCCTTGCGCTCACGCGGCAGACCCTCACGACCCGGGAAGAGTCGTTGCGCCTGACGCGCCTGCGGTTCGAGAATGGCGCGGCGTCGGAGCTTGACTCCCGCCAGGCCCAGTCGCTGCACGAAAGCGCGCGCGTTGCCTTGGCGCAGCAGCAAAGGCAACGCGCGCTGGACATCAACGCGCTCGCGTTGCTGCTGGGCGCACCAGTGCCGGCCGACCTGGCTGTCGCGACCACGACGGCCTCGCTGGCCCTGGCCGACCTGCCGGCCGGCACGCCGTCCGACGTGCTGGTCCGCCGGCCCGACGTGCGGCAGGCGGAGCAGCAACTGGTGGCGGCCAACGCCAACATCGGCGCCGCGCGTGCGGCCTTTTTCCCGCGCATCTCGCTCACGGCCGGCATCGGCTCGGCGAGCAGTGAACTTTCAGGCCTGTTCAAAAACGGCTCTTGGGGCTTCACCGTGGCGCCGCAGCTGTTGCTGCCGATCTTCGACTCGGGTCGCAACCAGGCGGGCCTGCGTTCTGCCAACGTGTCACGAGACATCGCGTTGGCGCAGTACGAGAAGGCGATTCAATCGGCCTTCCGGGAAGTCGCCGACGCACTCGCCGGCCGCGCGACGCTGGGCGACCAATTGCAAGCACAGGCCAACGTGGTCGAAGCCGAGTCCGTGCGCTTCCGCTTGTCTGAGCTGCGCTACAACAACGGCGTGTCGAGCTACCTCGACCTGCTCGATGCGCAGCGCTCGTTGTTCGCGGCGCGGCAGGCGTTGATCCAGACACGGCTGGCGCAGTTGCAGAATCAGGTGTTGCTGTATCGGGCGCTGGGCGGGGGCTGGACGGACCGGCCTTAGTCTGTTGCTCCGCCAGCCGATGGGCCGAGATTGTGGGCATCGGTTAGTTGCGACCCTGGTTGCGGTGTTGGCGGGATCGGGCCGACGGGGCACTCTGCGCAGCGAATGTCCCCCGGCGCCGGGAGGGCGCCTCCTCCTTGATTTCGCTGCGCAGAGTGCCCCATCGACCTGATCCTGCAACGAATGGTGGCGTGCAAACGTCGGCTCGTCACCATTTCCGCAAGCCATGGATGCCGGGTAGCCGCTACAGCGAAATCAAGGAGGAGGCGGCCCTCCCGGCCGCCGGAGGACATTCGCTGTAGCGGCTACCCGGCGTCCGTGGCCCGATCACGCGCTCGAGCGGCTGCAGGAATCGCCGGCTACATCTTCCCCGGCAGCCAGGTGGCGATCTGCGGAAACCACCAGAGCAGCAGCGCCATCAGGCACATCAGGAAGAAGAAGGGCATGGTCACACGCGCGATCCACGTGATCTCCTTGCCTGTCATTCCCTGGAGCACGAACAGGTTGAAGCCCACCGGCGGCGTGATTTGCGCCATCTCGACGACCACCACGATAAAGATGCCGAACCAGATCAGGTCGATGTGGGCGGCCTGCACCGTCGGCAGGATCACGCCCATCGTCAGCACGACCATCGAGATGCCGTC
>JBDSWB010000040.1:0-16757 GCA_039926915.1 Ramlibacter sp. | reverse complement strand
CAGGATGTGATGATCGATTACCTGCTGACCAACGAGCGGCTGCGGCCGCCCGATCCTTCGCGTTACGGCCTAGCGCCGGAAGTGCATTCGGTGTTGTGGCGGGTGCAGCCCGAATTCCTTGACGCCGCGTTTGAAGCGGTCGATGCGGACTACGGCGGGTTGGAGGGGTATTTTCGCGAAGGGCTGGGATTGAACGAATCGGCCCGGCAGCGGCTCCGTCAGCTTTACCTGAAGTAATTCCGTGCACGGCTACTTGCCGGGTGCCGGGCCGATTTCGGTCTGGACCGGGGTCTCGACAGGCTGGTTCCCGCCTTCACGCCTTTTCTGCAGCATGGCATCGAGAGCCGAGCCAGAGCCCTGGCCCGTGCTGCCCGTGCGGCCGGCGGTGTGGAAGGGGTGCGAAACGTCCGGCCTGCTGGAGGATGGCGGGTTCATTGGCCGTGCACTCCCGCTGCGTCGTCAGGTTTCGCGTCCTGGTGTCGCTCCAGCCGCTGCGTGTGCAGTCGCTCCAGCGCGCTGGCCGAGCCGTACCCGGAATGCCCGCCATCATTCACCTCACGGCCGTTCGACGATTGATGTTCCGCCGAGCCGTGATCTTCCTTGGTGTCGTTGGATCCGCCCATTTTCCTGTTCCTCATTCATGCTCGGCAACTTCCGCCGCGGTTGTTTGAATTTAGAAAGGAACCCGAGGCGCAGTCCCCCGAAAAACGCTGAGCCACGCGTAGGAGAGTTTTGACTTTTGCTGTAGCGCAGCACCCGGCTGCCGGAAATGCTCGCGATGGCATGTAGGCCATCTGCCATACCTGTGCCTTGGCGCCCCACCGCGGCACCGGGGCGCAGTACCATCGCGCCGCACCATCCACAACACCGTGAAACACAACAAATTGATCTTCATCACCATCGCACTCACCCTGCTCGCGGGGCTCGTCTACATCAATTTCGCCGGCCCGGAGAGAAAGGTTGAAAGCGAGATCGAGCACAAGTACGCGGTGTCAGATCCGCAGTTCCTCCGCTCGATGGGGCTGCTGCTGGGCCCCTCGATCCTGGAAGGCAACAAGGCCACGGAGTTGCTCAACGGCGACGCCATCTTTCGTTCGATGCTGCAGGCAATCCGGTCCGCCAGGCAGACCGTGCTGTTCGAAACCTACATCTACTGGTCGGGTGACATCGGCAACGAGTTCGCCGATGCGCTCTCGGAGCGGGCCCGGGCCGGCGTGAAGGTTCACGTGTTGCTCGACTGGGTGGGCAGCGCGAAGATCGACCACGGCGTGCTGGACAAGATGAAGACGGCGGGGGTCGAAGTGGAGCAGTACCACCCGCTGCGCTGGTACAACCTGGGGCGGCTCAACAACCGCACCCACCGCAAGCTGCTCATCGTGGATGGTGCCGTGGGATTCACCGGGGGCGTGGGCATCGCGCCGCTGTGGACAGGAAATGGGCAGGACCCGGACCATTGGCGCGATTCGCACTTCCGCGTCGAAGGGCCGGTGGTCGCCCAGATGCAAAGCGTGATGCTGGACAACTGGGCCAAGACGACTGGCAAGGTGCTGCACGGCGTTCAATACTTTCCGCCCCTCAAGCCGGCCGGCGGCGAAAGCGCGCAGATGTTCGCCAGTTCGCCCAACGGCGGCAGCGAGAGCATGCTCATGATGTACTTGCTGGCCATCACGGCGGCGACGCGCAGCATCGACTTGTCCAGCGCCTACTTTGTGCCAGACGATCTCATGCGCAAGGCACTGGTGGCGGCCGTCAAACGCGGCGTGAAACTGCGCATCATCACCCCCGGCGAGCACATGGACGCCGAGACCGTCCGGCGCGCCTCGCGCGGCCTGTGGGGCGAGTTGCTGGAAGCGGGCGCCGAGATGTACGAGTACCAGCCCACCATGTACCACTGCAAGGTCATGATCGTCGACGGCTTGATGACGTCGGTGGGTTCCACCAATTTCGACGTGCGCTCATTCAGGCTGAACGACGAGGCCAACCTCAACATCTACGACGCTGCCTTCGCCGCGCGCCAGACCAAGGTGTTCGTCGACGACTTGAAGCACGCCCGCCGCATCACGGCCGAAGCCTGGAAGGCGCGGCCCTGGCGCGACAAGCTGCATGAGCACACTCTGGCGCTCTTCGGCGGGCTGCTCTAGGCCTGTCGCATGTCGATCACCGTGCGGCCGCGCGCCCGGCCGGCGGCGACGGCCTCGATCGCGGCGGGCAACTGCGCAAATGGAACGACCCGCGCGATGGTGGCCAGGTGCTTGGGCTGCAAGTCGCTGCCCAACCGCTTCCAGATGCGGTCGCGCAAATCCGGCTCGTTGTCGGAATTGACGCCGATCAGCCGCACGCCGCGCAGGATGAAGGGCATGACGCTGGCGTTGAACTCCAGCCCCGCCGCGTTGCCGATGCTGGCGATGACGCCGTCCTTCTGCACGCTTCGTGTCAGTGCGGCGAGGGGCGCGCCACCCAGCGAATCGACCGCGCCTTGCCACGCGGCCGGCTCCAGCGGCTTGGTGCCGGCGGGCAGGTCGGCGCTGGCGATCACTTCGCTCGCGCCCAGGTCCTTCAGGTATTGCGCCTCGTCTGGTTTGCCGGTGACGGCCACAACCTCGTACCCGCGTTGCGCCAGCAGGTCGATGCTGACGCTGGCGACTCCGCCAGTCGCGCCATTCACCAGTACCTTGCCTCGCTCTGGCTTCAACCCGTTCAGCTCCATCAAGTCGATGGCGAGCGCCGCGGTGTAGCCGGCCACGCCGAGCGTGATGGCGTCCAGCGTGGTCATGCCGTTGGGCAAGTGGTTGACCCAGTCGGCAGGCGCGCGCGCGCGGGTCGCGTAGCCGCCATGGTGCGACACCCCGAAGCCGTGGCCGTGCACGATGACCGCGTCGCCCGGCTTGAAACGCGGACTGGCCGAGGCCTCGACCACGCCTGCGGCATCGATGCCGCCCACGCACGGAAAGCGCCGGATGATCTTGCCTTTGCCCGTCGCGGCCAGCGCATCCTTGAAGTTGATGCTTGCGTATTCCACGCGCACCGTGACCTCTCCAGGGTCCTGGTCGACCTGGGACAGGGTCGTGAAGGACGCGCTCACGCCCGATGCCGAGTTTGAAATCAGGTAGGCGGGAAATTCATTGCCAGGCGTGCTCATCGGTGACTTGCTCCAGGGGTTCAACGCTGCCATTGTGCCGCGCGTGGTGGCTTTCCCGTACAGTCATGGCTCCAACGAGGAACGCCCATGACCACGAGCCAACAGGACAAGGCCAGCCGCTTTCGCGCGCTGCACAACGGACCCGGCGCATTGCTGATCGCCAACGCCTGGGACGCGGGCTCGGCCCGGCTTCTGGCCAGCCTTGGTTTCACCGCACTGGCAACTTCCAGCGGCGCATCGGCCGGGGTGCTGGGGCGACGCGACGGCCAGGTCACGCGCGATGAGGCGCTGGCCCATTGCCGTGCAATCGCAATGGCCACCGACCTGCCACTGTCGGCGGACCTGGAGAACGGCTTCGGCGATGCGCCGGAAGCGGCTGCCGAGGCCATCCGGCTGGCGACAGACGCGGGATTGGTCGGGGGCTCGATCGAGGACGCGACCGGTGACGCCGCCCGCCCGCTGTACGGGATGACGCAAGCAGTGGAGCGCGTGGCAGCCGCGGCGGAGGCCGCGCGCGCGCTGCCCTTCCCATTCACGCTCACTGCTCGGGCCGAAAACTTCCTGCGCGGCAACCCGAGTCTGGACGACACCATCGCGCGGCTGCAGGCTTTCGAGAAGGCGGGGGCCGACGTCCTCTTTGCGCCGGGACTTCCCGACCTGGAGGCGGTGCGCGCCGTGTGCAGCGCCGTGGGCAAGCCCGTCAACTTCATGGCCGGCATCAAGGGCAAGTCGTTCACCGTGGCACAACTCGAAGCCGCTGGGGTCCGCCGCATCAGCCTGGCGACTTCGTTGTATCGCGCCGCGATGACCGGCCTGTTGGAAGCAGCGCGCGAGGTGAAGGAGCAAGGCAGCTTCAACTACCTGGATCGGTCGGTGACGACGTCGCAACTGAACGCTTTCATGCAGCCGTGATTCTTTCGCGCGGCGCCTACGCCGCGCGCCGAACACCACAGCGAGGCGCTCCACAAAGCGGTTCCAAAGGCACAGTTCCTGCGAGTAGAGGGCGCCGGACACAGCGACGTGCACAAGTTTCCCAGCTTCCGCAAGGCCCTCGCAGGCGCGCTCGGCTGCCTCTGATCCTGCGCACCCCGCGCACCGCAGGTCGCGGCATTGGCCCACAAGCTTCGGCTTGAGGCCGCCGAACAATGGCGGAGATGGAATTTGCGACCTGGTCGATGATCGTGGGGGTGCTGCTGATCGTGCTCGCGTTGAGCGGCACGGTCTTGTCGCGCCTGCCCGTTTCCACCGCCATGCTGTACCTGCTGGTCGGCATTGCGGTCAGTCCGTGGGGGTTTGAGCTGTTGTCGGCGAGCCCGAGCAAACACACGCTGTTGCTCGAGCGGCTGACGGAAGTGGTGGTGCTGGTATCGTTGTTCACCGCGGGCCTCAAGCTGAGCCCAGGGCTGGGCGACCGGCGCTGGGTGCTGCCGCTGCGGCTGGCGCTGGTGTCCATGGTGATCACCGTCGCCGCCGTCGCCGGTGCGGCCTGGATTTTGCTGGGCTGGCCGCTGGGCGCTTGCGTGCTGCTCGGCGCCATCCTGGCGCCAACGGACCCGGTGCTGGCCTCGGACGTGCAAGTGCGGCACCCCAGCGACCGGGATCGGCTGCGGTTTGCGCTAACGGGCGAGGGCGGCCTGAACGACGGCACTGCGTTTCCCTTCGTCCTGCTGGGCCTCGGCCTGCTGGAATCGCACGACATCGGGGCGTACGGCTGGCGCTGGCTGGTCTTCGACGCGCTGTGGCCATCACTGATGGGCCCGGTGGTCGGGGCGCTGCTCGGACTGGCCATCGGCCGCCTGGTGCTCTACCTGAGGCGCGAGCACAAGGAAGCCGTAGGTCTCGACGACTTTCTCGCGATGGGGCTGGTGGCGCTTTCCTATGGCGCCGCGCAGCTGCTGCATGCCAACGGTTTCCTCGCGGTGTTCGCAGCAGGGGTTGCGCTGCGTCAGCTTGAACAATCACAACAGCCTCAAGAGTCCAGCCAGCACGCCGTCGAGGAAGCGAGGGCCGACCCCGACAAGACAGTGGCCGACGCCGTGGCGGTGCACCCGGAGCATGCGCCTTCCTTCATGGCCCAGGCGCTGCTGAGCTTCAACGAACAGATCGAGCGCATCGGTGAAGTCACGGTGGTGATCACGATCGGCGCGATGCTTTGGGCGGTGCACTGGCATTCGGCAGTGTGGTGGCTGGTGCCGCTCCTGCTGGCGGTGATCCGGCCGGTCTCGGTGGCGCTCGGGCTGTGGCGGTCGCAAAGCTCCAGTGGCCAGCGCCTGTTGATCGGCTGGTTCGGCGTGCGCGGTGTCGGTTCGATCTTCTACCTGATGTACGCCATCAACCATGGGGTGTCCGATGCGCTGGCAGACCAGCTCACGGCGCTCACACTTTCAGTGGTCGTGGCGTCCATCGTGCTGCACGGCATCTCCGTCACGCCCTTGATGGCCGCGTATGAGCGGGCGACACGGCCCCGGCGCTGAAAGCGCTAACCCCCTTTAGCCTTTTTCAACCGGGCGGCTCCGGTCGCTCACCCATTCGCTCCAGCTCCCGGCATAAAGAGCGACGGGACCGTACCCTGCAATTTCCATCGCCAGGACATTGGGTATCGCACTGACGCCGCTGCCGCAGTGGTGCACCACGGAAGCGGGATCACGGCCGTCCAGCAACTGGTCAAACTCTGCCCTCAATTGCGCGGCAGGCTTGAATTTGCCGTCGGCTTCGATGTTCTGGCCGAAAGGCCGATTCAACGCGCCCGGAATATGTCCCGCCACCGGGTCGATGGGCTCGACCTCGCCCTTGAAGCGCGGCGTCGCGCGTGCATCGAGGACCGTCTGCCCGGGTTTGCCGAGGCCTCTCATCACATCGCTTGAGGCGGCCAGTGTGCGCAATGCCGGACCGAGTTCGAAATTGGACTGGAAATGGGACGGCTCTTCCTGGTCAGTCGTTTCGCCACCCGCGGCCTGCCACGCCTGAAGGCCGCCATCGAGCACAGCCACTGCGTCGTGGCCCGCCCACTTGAGCATCCACCAGAGGCGTCCGCAATAAGTGGCATTGTTGCGGTCGTACACCACGGCCTGCATGTCGTTGGAAAAGCCAACGCCCGACAGCCACATGGCGAACTTCTCGCGGCTGGGCAGGGGATGGCGCCCCCCGGAGGCCGCGTCGGGATGCGGATGGTGCTTCCCATCCAACCCGACCACGCCCTTGTCGCTCAACTCGGTTTCGAGGTTGGCATACACCGCGCCGGGAATGTGGGCCTTGCGGTACTGCTCTTCGCCCGCGGCCGGATTGGAAAGGTCCGCGCTGCAATCGAAGATCATGGTCCGGGCGCCGGCGGCCTGCAGCGCCTGGAGCTCGGTGACGGAAATGAGGAGGTTGTGCATGACTGAAATTATCCTTCGTTCCAGCGTCGATTGCGGTCCGCGGGCTCGTCCAGGCGCTAGCGTTCCTCGGCCGGCGAATTGGGCGCCGCGCGCTCGCGCAGAACGGTGGCGCCAATTCCGCTGCTCACGATCAGAGCCATGCCGGCCCAGCCGGACAGGGTGATCCGGTCGCCGAACAGCAAGACGCTGTAGATCGCGCCGAAGACCAGGCCCGAGTACTGCAGGCTCGCCACCACCAGTGTTGCGCCATGGCTGTAAGCGCGCGTCATGCAAAGCTGGCCGAGCGATGC
Organism: Ramlibacter sp.; assembly: GCA_039926915.1. Classification (GTDB taxonomy): domain Bacteria; phylum Pseudomonadota; class Gammaproteobacteria; order Burkholderiales; family Burkholderiaceae_C; genus Ramlibacter. The sequence continues at coordinate 9,951 of JBDSWB010000040.1, read as the reverse complement.
GAGCAGGCTCATCGGCAGCAGCCACAGTGCGTGCTGCCAGTTCCAATCCGAGACTCCGGTGACCGCCATGCCGGCCGCGCCGGCCACTGCCGAGCCCACGGCGAAATAGAACACCGTGCGGGTAGCCGGCTCGCCCATCTTGCCCAGCGCCATCACCTGCATGTAGGCGAAGGCAGCGGTGAGGCCCGACAGCAGGCCCACCACGCCGGCGAAAAGTTCATTCTGGTCGATGGTCGGCTGCAGCATCATGATGACGCCGGCGAAGCCCGCGAGCACCGTGAGCACCAGCCCGCCCTGTCGCATCGGCGCGCTTTCGGTGCGCGGGTTCCAGACCAGCAACGCGCCGCCGACCAGGAAGGCCGCGACCCAGACGCTGCTCATGTAGTTGAGCGTCATCGCAGTCGCCAGGGGCAGCTTGGCGATAGCGTAGAACCAGGCGCCGAGCGAGATGACGCCCACCAGGCTGCGCCAGGCGTGCAGGCTGCCGTGCTGCGTCGCGAGCGCCACACCCTGGCCGCGCGCCAGCAGCCAGACAATGAACATGCCGAGCAGCCCGCGATAGAAGACGAGCTCCGAGCTGGTGAACCAGGCCGAGGCGAACTTCACGCACACGGCCATGGTGGCGAAGAAAAGTGACCCCAGCACCATCCAGAGGGCCTGCATCAGCGCACCAGCACTTTGTCGAGCCACGGCCGGCGCGCCAGGTGCTCGGCCTCGAAGCCGGCGATGCGGTCGCGCCGGGACAGCGTGGCGCCTATCCAGTCGGTCTCCTGGGTCAGCAAGAGCCGCTCTCGCGGGGCGAGTGAGAACACGAAAGACTGGCCCTGCGCATGGACGCGCCCGGCGCCGATGTCGATTGCGACATGCAGCACCGCGCGTTGGGCACTCTCGAAGAGAGCGTCGACGTCGCCCGCTGCAAGCACGATCGCGGCCACGCCGTTCAGCGGACAGTTCTGCCGGAAGATGTCACCGAAACTCGGCGCAATCACCGCACGGAAGCCGTGGTCGCGCAAGGCCCACACGGCGTGCTCGCGGCTGGAGCCGCAGCCGAAGTTTGCGCGCGCCAGCAGCACCGTGGCGCCCTGCAACTCGGGGCGGTTCAGCACGAATGCGGGGTTGGGACGGCGCATCGTGTGATCGCTCGCCAGGTCGCCCGGGTCGAGGTAGCGCCAGGAATCGAACAGCACGTCGCCGAAGCCGCTGCCTGCGATGCCACGGCCGTACTGCTTGGGGAAGATCGCGTCCGTGTCGACGTTGGCGCGGTCCAGCGGCACCACCGTACCACTGTGCCGGCCGTCGGGGAACGAGGGCATCAGGGCAGGAGTGCGCCGACCCCGGCCGGCGCCCGGCCGCCCCAAGCCGGCTGCGCCCCCTCGGGGGGCAGAGCAGCGGCGAGGCCGCAAACGTGGGGGCTCATAGTTTGGTGCGGTACCACTCATGGAAGTGCTGCATGCCGTCTTCCATCGGGCTCTGGTACGGGCCGACCTCGTTGTCGCCGCGGCGCATCAACGCCAGCCGGCCCGCGTCCATCCGCTCAGCGATCTCATCGTCTTCCACGCAGGTTTCCATGTAGGCGGCCTGCTGCGATTCGACGAATTCGCGCTCGAAGGCGGCGATCTCTTCGGGGTAATAGAACTCCACCATGTTCATGGTCTTCTGTGGCCCCATCGGATGCAGGGTCGACACAGTGAGCACGTGCGGGTACCACTCCACCATGATGTGGGGGTAATAGGTGAGCCAGATGGCGCCGTACTTGGGCTGCTTGCCTTAGCCATACGCCAGCAGCGCGTCCTGCCAGCGCTCGTACACGGGGCTACCGGCCTTTCCAAGGCGATTGGCCACGCCCACCGTCTGCACCGAGTAGTTGTCCTTGAATTCCCAGCGCAGGTCCTCGCAGTCGACCATGCTGCCGAGACCCGGGTGGAACGGCCCGACGTGGTAATCCTCAAGGTAGACCTCAATGAAGGTCTTCCAGTTGTAGTTGCACTCGTGCATTTCGACACGGTGGAGCACCATGCCCGTGAAGTCGAGGTCGGCGCGCGGACCCAGCCCCGCCAGGTCGCTTTCGACGTGGGTGGCGTTGCGCTCGAACAGCAGGCCGTTCCATTCCTGGAGCGGGTAGTTGTTGAGGTTGAGGCACGGATCCTCGGCGAAATGCGGTGCGCCCAGCAGGGTGCCTGCGGCGCTGCCATTGCCGCCGCTGTAGGTCCAGCGGTGCAGCGGGCACACGATGTTGCCACTGGAAGCGGGGCCGGTTTCGATCGAGCCCCGTCCCTTGAGGATCACGGCCTGGCGATGCCGACAGACGTTGGAGATGAGTTCCACGCCGCGTGGCGTGCGCAGCAACGCCCGCCCTCCGCCCTCCTGGGGCAGTGCGTGGTAATCGCCGTTGTTCGGCACAGCCAACTGGTGCCCCACATAGCGGGGCCCTTGCTGGAAGATGTCTTCCATCTCGCGCCGGAAAAGCGCCTCGTCGAAGTAGCTGGAAACTGGTAGTTGGCTTGCGGCCTGCTGCAGTTGAAGACTTAAATCAGACATGGGTGACCTGACCTAGAGACTCCCCCTATGAAGGGGCAGGGTAAGCGCTATATCCGTGGATTGGCGCGGGAGGGGAACAAGGGGGAAAACGGAAAACCGGTGGGCCGGAATGGGGAAAGCAATTGTACCCCGGGGGGCGATATGCACATGACCTGTACGGCCTAGAATCGAAGGTTTTCGAAGCAGTCAAGTCATTCCATGCCCAAGGTCACCGCCCCCGTCCCGGCCAGCTATGAAGCGGCCCTGGAAGAGCTTGACCGACTGGTCGGCCAGATCGAGTCGGGCCAGCTGCCGCTCGACCAGTTGCTGACGGGCTACCAGCGCGGCGCGCAGCTGTTGCAGTTCTGCCGCGAGAAGTTGCAAGCAGTGGAAAACCAGATCAAGGTGCTGGACGAAGGCACTCTGAAGCCGTGGATGCAAGAGTGAGGGACGCGTTCGACCTGGGGTCGTGGAGCGCCGCGCGCCTCCTGCGCGTTGAGCGCGCGTTGTCCGGGTGGGTCGTGGCCGACGCGCCGGCAGGCCTGGGCGATGCCATGCGCTATGCGGTGCTGGATGGTGGCAAGCGCTTGCGGCCGCTGTTGGTGCTGGCGGCCTGCGAATCCGTGGCGGGCAATCCCGATGCGGGGCTGCGCGCAGCCTGCGCGGTGGAATTGATCCACGCCTATTCCCTCGTCCACGACGACATGCCGTGCATGGACAACGACGTCCTGCGCCGGGGCAAGCCCACGGTGCATGTGAAATTTGGCCAGGCCCAGGCACTGCTTGCGGGCGATGCCTTGCAGGCACTGGCATTCGAGCTGTTGACGCCCGAGGGACATGAAGTGTCCGCGCCGGTGCAGGCCGCCCTGTGCCGCCTGCTGGCGCGTTCGGCCGGCCATGCCGGCATGGCTGGTGGGCAAGCGATTGACCTGGCGAGCGTCGGGCATGCTCTGGCCGAGAGTGAATTGCGCGAGATGCATCGCCGCAAGACGGGCGCGTTGCTTCAGGGCAGCGTGATGATGGGCGCGGCGTGCGGTCATGCCGATGCGAAAGCCTTGGCCGCGCTGGAAGCCTATGGCGCCGCCGTGGGCCTGGCGTTTCAGGTATTGGACGACATCCTCGATGTCACTGCGGATTCTGCGGTGCTCGGCAAGACCTCGGGCAAGGATGCAGTGCAGGCCAAACCGACCTACGTGTCTTTGTTGGGGCTGGAGCGATCGGCCGCATTTGCGCAGGAATTGCTGGGTGCCGCGCTGCGCGCGCTCGACGAAAGCGGCCTGCCCGACACGCAGGCTTTAGGTGCTTTGGCGAAGATGGTGGTGAACAGGGAAAGCTAGAACGACAGATGGCTCCATTGCTCGAAATGATCAACGACCCCGCCGACCTGCGCAAGCTGCCGCGTCCCCAGCTGCAGGCCTTGGCTGCGGAGTTGCGCGCCTTCGTGCTGGACAGCGTTTCCAAGACCGGGGGCCACCTCAGCTCCAACCTGGGCACGGTGGAGTTGACCATCGCGCTGCACTACGTCTTCAACACGCCTTATGACCGCCTGGTGTGGGATGTGGGCCACCAGACCTACCCGCACAAGATCCTCACCGGCCGGCGCGAGCGCATGGGCACGCTGCGCCAGCTGGGCGGGCTGTCGGGCTTTCCCCAGCGCAATGAAAGCGAGTACGACGCCTTCGGCACGGCCCACTCGTCGACCAGCATTTCGGCCGCGCTCGGCATGGCCCTGGCCGCGAAGCAGAAGGGTGAAAATCGCAAGGCCGTGGCCATCATCGGCGACGGTGCGATGACCGCGGGCATGGCGTTCGAGGCGCTGAACAACGGCGGCGTGGCCGATTGCGATCTGCTGGTGATTCTCAACGACAACGACATGTCGATCAGCCCGCCGGTGGGCGCGTTGAATCGCTACCTGGCGCAGCTCATGAGCGGGCAGTTCTATGCCGCGGCCAAGAACGTCGGCAAGAACGTGCTCAAGGTCGCGCCGCCGCTGTTCGAGTTCGCCAAGCGGCTGGAGGAGCACACCAAGGGCATGATCGTGCCCGCCACACTGTTCGAGAAGTTCGGCTTCAACTACATCGGCCCGATCGATGGCCACGACCTCGAATCGCTGGTGCCGACGCTGGAGAACATCAAGCACCTGAAGGGGCCGCAGTTCCTGCATGTGGTCACCAGGAAGGGCCAGGGCTACAAGCTTGCCGAGGCCGACCCCGTCAAGTACCACGCGGCATCGGGCAAGTTCGATCCGGCCGTCGGCTTCGTGGCGCCCGCGACCCCGCCAAAACAGACTTTCACCCAGGTGTTCGGTCAGTGGCTGTGCGACATGGCCGAAAAGGATTCGAGGCTGGTGGGCATCACCCCGGCCATGCGCGAAGGCTCCGGCCTCGTGGAATTCGAGAAGCGTTTTCCGCATCGCTATTACGACGTCGGCATCGCCGAACAGCATTCGGTCACCTTCGCCGCGGGCCTGGCCTGCGAAGGGCTGAAACCCGTGCTGGCGATCTATTCGACGTTCCTGCAGCGCGGCTACGACCAGTTGATCCACGACGTGGCGTTGCAGAAGTTGCCGGTGGTGTTCGCGCTCGACCGCGCCGGCATCGTCGGCGCCGACGGGCCGACGCACGCCGGCGCCTATGACATCCCGTACCTGCGCTGCATCCCGAACATGAGCATCGCCTGTCCCGCGGACGAGAACGAATGCCGCCGGCTCCTGACCTCGGCGTTCGAGCAGGACCACCCGGTGGCGGTACGCTATCCGCGCGGCGCCGGAGTCGGCGCGGCGATCGATCCGGGCCTGGAGCCGCTGCCCTTCGGCAAGGCCGAAGTGCGCCGCACCCGCGTCGCCACCTCCGACAACCCGTCCCGCGGCGTGGCCATCCTCGCGTTCGGAACGCTTTTGTACCCGGCGCTTGCCGCGGCCGAGCGCCTGAACGCCACCGTGGTCAACATGCGGTGGGCCAAGCCGCTGGACATCGACTTGCTGCTGCAGATCGCCGAGCAACACCAGGCGATCGTCACCGTCGAGGAAGGCGCAATCATGGGCGGGGCGGGCAGTGCGGTGGGTGAAGCGCTGCAGGCCGCTGGCGTGGTGATGCCGTTGCTGCAACTGGGATTGCCTGACGAGTTCATCGAACACGGCGACCCGGCGCGGCTGCTCGCCCTGCGTGGGCTCGACGCGATGGGCATCGAAGCGTCGGTGCGAGCGCGCTTCAGCGACCTTGTTGAACGCATGGCCCCCGCGCTCAAGGTCGTCGGCTGACCTGCTTTCGATGCTGCGGTTTTGCTGACAGAACGCTGAGTACCAAAGGTTTCGGGGTATTTCTCAAGGGAAAACCCCTGAGTACCAAAGTGGGGGTGTTCCTAGAATTGCGGGCAGATTCGTTCAGCATGCCGCTGTCCGAAATCTCTTTCGCATAGCAAGTTCACTTCCCCTTCTGAGGAGCATTCAATGGATCGTCGATCACTCATCAAGAATGCCGGCATCGCCGGCGTGCTGGCCGCCGGCATCGCGCCGGCTGTGCACGCACAAGCCGCCATTCGCTGGCGCCTGGCTTCGAGCTTTCCCAAGTCGCTGGACACGATCTTCGGCGCCGCCGATGTGTTCGCGACCAAGGTCAAGGCGATGTCGGGCGGCAAGTTCGAAATCTCGACCCATGCAGCTGGTGAACTGATGCCCGCCTTCGGTGTGGTGGATGGTGTGCAGCAAGGCACCGTGGAAATGGCGCACACCGCGCCTTACTACTTCTTCGGCAAGGACGAGTGCTTCGCCCTTGGCTGCGCGATTCCTTTTGGCTTGAACAGCCGCCAGATGTCGGCCTGGATGTTCGACGGCAACGGCCTGAAGCTCATGCGCGAGTTCTATGCCAAGTACAGCATGGTCAACTTTCCCGGCGGCAACACCGGCGCGCAGATGGGCGGCTGGTTCCGCAAGGAAATCAAGTCGGTCAAGGACTTCAAGGGGCTGAAATTCCGTTGCGGGGGTTTCCCCGGCAAGGTGATCGAACGCCTGGGCGGCGTGCCGCAGAACATTCCCGGTGGAGAAATCTATCAGGCGCTTGAAAAGGGCACGATCGATGCGGCCGAATGGGTAGGCCCGTACGACGACCAGAAGCTCGGCTTCAACAAAGTCGCGCCGTACTACTACTACCCCGGCTGGTGGGAAGGCGGCCCGCAGCTGGACTTCTTTGTCAACCAGAAGGCGTTCGACGGTCTGTCGGCCGAGAACAAGGCCATCATCGAGTCCGCCACTGCCGAGGCCCATGTGGTGATGCAAGCGCGCTATGACGCGCGTAACCCCGCCGCACTCAAGCAGCTGGTGGGTGCGGGCACCAAGCTTCGTCCGTTCCCGAACGACCTGATGGCGCTGGCCTTCAAGGAGTCCATGGCGTTGTACGACGAGATCAGCGCGAAGAACGAGAGCTGGAAGAAAATCTACGCGGACTACTCCAAATTCCGCGCCGACCAGAACCTGTGGTTCCGCTTTACTGAAGGTACATTCGACCGCTTCATGCAGTCGCAGAAACTGTAATTCGCGGCAGGCGTATCGCGCCTGTCCGCCACGGAAAAAAGGCCCTTCACGGGCCTTTTGCTTTGCGTGACGCGTTATCGAATCAGAAGCGCCAGAGCCGCCACCAGAGGGGGCGCAAGCGCGCTCAACAGCAGCCCCAGCGCAACGAGCCCATCGTTGAAGCCGCGGCGCAGCAGCACGACACCCAGTTCAATGGCCGGCATGGGTTTTGTCCTCCGGATCGGAACGGCTGCGCGAGCCAGCACCGGGCGCCAAGGAAGAAGGGCTCCCACAGGGCCCTTGCGTTCGACTATTTCTTGAAGAGATCGTCGATTTTTTTCTGTTCGTCGGCTTCGGACTTCGACTCCTCGGCCGGATTGGGCATGGCTTCTGGGACCGTTCCGGAGGCTGCCCCGCTGGCCGGGGCGACAGCCGGTTTGTTGGCGTCCAGCATCTCCTTGTTCATCTGCATCTGCACCTTATCCAGGTCGACCTTTTCCTCCTTGTCGAGGCCACTGGTGATGATGCTCGGGAAAAAGATGATCAGGCCGACCATGATGACCTGGATCAGCACGAACGGCACGGCGCCCCAGTAGATCTGCATGGTTGTCACCGGCTGAACCGTCTTATTGGTGATGCGGTCGGTGTACTCCTTGATCGGCGCGACGCTGCGCAGGTAGAACAGCGCAAAGCCGAACGGCGGGTGCATGAATGAAGTCTGCATGTTCACGGCCAGCAGCACACCGAACCAGATCAGGTCCACGCCGAGCTTGTCGGCCACCGGCGCCAGCAGCGGAACTACGATGAAAGACAGTTCGAAGAAGTCCAGGAAGAACGCCAGGAAGAAAATCAACAGATTGACAACGATCAAGAAGCCGACCTGGCCCCCAGGCAGTCCGGTCAACAGGTGCTCCACCCACTTCTGGCCGTCGACGCCCTGGAACACCAGGCTGAAAATTGTCGAGCCAATCAGGATGAACACCACGAAGCATGACAGCTTGGTGGTGGTGTTCAGAGCCTGCTTCAACAGGGAGAAGCTAAGCCGGCCGCGCACCGACGCCATGATCAGCGCGCCCATGGCGCCCATGGCGCCGCCTTCAGTCGGCGTGGCGATGCCCAGGAAAATTGTGCCCAGCACCAGGAAGATCAGCAGCAACGGCGGGATTAGTACGAAAGTGACACGTTCGGCCATGCGCGAGAGCAAGCCCAGGCGGGTCACCTTGTTGATCATCGCAATGATGAACGCGAACAGCACGCCGCCGCACATGGATACCACGATGGTCTCGTCCAGCGGCGTTGCCTGCACCGGTGCGTTCTGCATCCAGCCCAGGATCGCGCCCCAGTTCTTGCCCAGCGCGACAGCCAGGGCCACGGAAATGATCGCCAGAACGCCCAGCGACGGCAGGCCGCTCTTGCCGTTGTCCTCGCGGATGGTGCGCGCCTCAATCGGCAACGCCGGCACCCAGGCCGGACGGAAGAAGGCGAGCAGGATCACATAACCAGCATAGAACGCCGTGAGCATGAATCCGGGGATGAACGCGCCCTTGTACATGTCGCCGACGCTGCGACCCAGCTGGTCGGCCAGGATGATCAGCACCAGCGAAGGCGGGATGATCTGCGCGAGCGTTCCCGAGGCGGCGATGACGCCGGAGGCGACGCGCCGGTCATAGCCGTAGCGCAACATGATGGGCAAAGAGATCAGGCCCATGGAGATCACCGAAGCCGCAACGACACCGGTGGTGGCCGCGAGCAGCGCACCCACGAAGATCACCGCCATCGCCAGACCGCCGCGCACCGGGCCGAACAGCTGGCCGATGGTGTCGAGCAAGTCCTCGGCCATGCCGCTGCGCTCCAGGATCAGGCCCATCAACGTGAAGAACGGAATGGCCAGCAGCGTGTCGTTCTGCATGATGCCGAAGATGCGCAAGGGCAGGGCCTGCAGCAGCGCCTCGGGCAGCACGCCCAATTCGACTCCGATGGTGCCGAAGACCAGGCCGCAGGCGCCAAGACTGAACGCGACGGGGAACCCTATCAGCAGGAAGACGATCAGCCCCATGAACATGATCGGGGCCAGGTTGTGGATGATGAACTCCATCTTGTAGTCCTCGTTCTAGTTGTTGGTCAGGCGTTGGCTCTTGTCTTGGTTTCGGCGAGGCGGCGGATTGATTCCGCCAGTTCCTCTTCGGCCGTCTTCTCAACTTTCTTGATGGTCGGGTCTTCGATCAGCCCCATCAGGAAGGCGATGCGCTTGATCAGTTCGGACCAGCCTTGCGCCAGTAACAGCGAAAAGCCCAGGGGAATCATCAGGTACACAGGCCAGCGGATCAGGCCGCCCGCGTTGGAGGACATCTCGCCGGAGTTGAAGCCCTTGAGGAAAAAAGGTGTGCCGTACCAGAGAATGGCGACGCACACCGGAGTGAGGAAAAAGAGGAAACCGAAAACGTCGATCCAGATCTGCTGGCGCTTGGACAGGCGGCCGGAAATCACGTCGATCTTCACGTGCTCGCCATTGAGCAGCGTATAGCCGGCTGCCAGCAGGAAGGCAGCGGCAAACAGGTACCACTGCACTTCCAGGTAGGCGTTGGAGCTGACGCTGAAAGCCTTGCGCACGCCCGCATTGACGGCGCTGATGACGGTGGAGGCCAGGATCAGCCATATCACGTACCGGCCGATGAAAGCGTTGAGCGCGTCGATCGCCTTGGAAAGCTTGAGTAATGCCTGCATGTTGTCTCCGTTGAGGATAGATCGCTGGTCACGCGAAACCGGGCGCGCACTGCTGTGGGCAGATGCGCGCCCGGCTGGCTTTGTAGTAAGAAATTCTATGGTCGACTATAAAAGGCAAGCTGACAGGACTTTGACGGTGTTATCCCGCTGTAGCCCAAAGTCATAATGCCCCATGCCCGCCGTTTCGCCCGACACGCACCCGG
>JBDSWB010000039.1:0-15564 GCA_039926915.1 Ramlibacter sp. | reverse complement strand
GCGCGGTCCAGCGACAGCTCGAATGCCTCGCGCACACGCGGATCGCGGCCCAGCGGGCTCTTCTGCGCCATGTCGCTCTTGCCGGTGTTGATGGTGATGCCCTGGTAGCCCAGTTCGGTGATGCGCGCGACCCCCAGCTTGTTGTCCTTCTTGATCGCAACCATGTCTGCCGGCGCCACCCGCTCGATGAAGTCGAGTTGTCCCGACCGCAGGTTGGCCAGCCTCACGGTCGCGTCCACGATGGGCTGAAAAGTCACCTTTTCGAAGTGGATGTTGGCCTTGTCCCAGTAGTTGGCGTAGCGCTCCAGGGTGATCTTGTCCTGCGCCACTCGCTCGACGAACTTGAACGGCCCGGAACACACCGGCTTGCTGCCGAACCCGGTCGGGTTGGCTTGCGCCGCCTTCGGCGAGACCATCATGCCGGCCCGGTCAGCCAGCACCGTGAGCAGCGGTGAAAACGGCGCGCTCAGGTTGAGCCGCACGGTCATCTCGTCCACCACATCCACGGTCGAGACCGGCAGCAGTTCGCCGCGGCGGTTGGAACCGGCGATGCTCTTGTGGCGTTCGATGTTGAACTTCACGGCCGCTGCGTCGAACTTCTCGCCATCGTGGAAGGTCACACCGGGACGCAACTTCATGGTCAGCGCCTTGTTGTCGGCAGACCATTGCCAGGATGTCGCGAGCTGCGGGACGATGTTGAGCTTCTCGTCGATGTCCACCAGTTTGTCGCACAGCGAAGCGAACACGATCCGCCCGACGAAGCTGCGCGCCAGCGACGGGTCGAGCACGTCCGGGTCTTCGGCCAGGCCGATCCTCAGGGTCTGGGCCCCGGCAGCCGAGGCGGCAGCCGCAAGCAACAAGGTCGTCAGGATTTTGCTGTTCATCGCGTTTCCTTTCATGGTTCAAATCGATACGGGTTCACCGGCGGGAACCGGCGAGTGGCCGGCGCCGGCCGACCGGAAGGCCGCCTGCAATCTCACCAGCCGCTCATTCACCGGCGCCGCAGGGGCTGGCGCTTCCGTCGGCAGGATTTCTTCCCAGAAGTGACAGGCCACCGAGTGGCCATCGGAAGCGCGCAAGGCAGGGACTTCCTGCGCGCAGCGTTCGCGCGCCTGCGGGCAGCGCGTGCGGAATCGGCAGCCCGAGGGCGGGTCGATCGGGTTGGGCACGTCGCCCTGCAACAGCATGCGCTCGCGCCGGGCGCCCGGCTGCGGCAGCGGGATCGCCGAGAGCAGGGCCTGGGTGTAGGGGTGGCGCGGGCTCGCGAACAGGCTGCGCTTGTCGGCGTATTCGACGATGTGGCCCAGGTACATCACCGCAACATGCGAAGCGATATGTTTGACCACCGCGAGGTCGTGCGCGATGAAGATGTAGGCCAGCCCCATGGCGCGCTGCAGGTCCTGCAGCAGGTTGACGATCTGCGCCTGGATGGACACGTCGAGTGCGGAAACCGGCTCATCGCACACGATCAGCCGGGGCTGCACCGCCAGGGCGCGCGCGATGCCGATGCGCTGCCGCTGCCCGCCCGAGAATTCGTGGGGATATCGTGCCAGGTACTGCGGCGCCAGTCCGACCCGGTCCATCAGCTCCGCCGCGCGCTCGCGGTGACGCCCGGGGGCCAGGCCATGCAGTGCCAGCGGCTCGGACAGCGTTTGCTCGATGGTCATGCGCGGGTTCAGCGACGAGTACGGGTCCTGGAAGATCATCTGCAGCTCGCGCCGCTTGGCTCGCATGGCCTGCGCCGACAACGCCATCAGGTCCTCGCCGTCGAACCAGACCTTGCCGGACGTGGCGTCCAACAGGCGCAACACCAGGCGGCCCACCGTGGACTTGCCGCAACCGGACTCCCCCACCAGGGCCATCGTCTCGCCGGCGTTCAGTTCGATGTCGACGCCATCGACCGCGTGCACGACAGCGGACTGGCGCCCGAACAGGCTGCGGTGCACCGGGAAATGCTTGACCAGGTTTTCGGTTCGCAGCAGGGCCGTCATGCCGCAACCCCTTGCGCCGGCTCGACCGCGACGCTGCCCGGCATGTCCAGCGGCGCCAGCCAACAGGCGGCCTCATGGCCGCCGCCCTGGTCCATCAGCGGCGGCGAAACATCGCGGCACTTCGCGACCGCGAAAGGGCAGCGGGGCGCGAAACGGCAGCCCTCGACACGGGTCATCGGCGTCGGCACCTGTCCGTCGATGGCGTGCAGCCGCTCCTGCTCCAGGTGCAGGCTGGGAATGGAACCCAGCAGGCCGATGGTGTAGGGATGCTGCGGCTGTGCGAACAGGCGCGCAACGGGTGCGCGCTCGACGATCCGCCCGGAGTACATCACCACCACCTCGTCAGCCAGTTCGGCCACCACGCCAAGGTCGTGCGTGATGAGGATCACAGCAGTCCCGGTTTCCTCGCGCAGGGTGCGCATGAGGTCCAGCACCTGGGCCTGGATGGTCACGTCCAGCGCTGTCGTCGGCTCATCGGCGATCAGCAGGCGCGGCTCGCAGGAGAGTGCCATGGCGATCATCACGCGCTGCCGCATGCCGCCTGAAAGCTTGTGCGGGTACTCGTCGATGCGCGACTCTGGCGACGGGATGCGGACGCGCCGCAGCATCTCGATGGCGTGGGCGCGCGCCTCTTTCGCACTGAGCGACCGGTGCACGCGGATCGCCTCGACGAGCTGGTCGCCGATGGTGAACGCAGGGTTGAGCGACGTCATCGGCTCCTGGAAGATCATCGCCATGCGGCCGCCGCGCAGCGCACGCATCTGCTGCGGCGTGAGCGCCGCGAGGTCCTGTCCCTCGAAATGGATGCTGCCTCCGCTGACCCGGCCCTGCCCCTTGGGCAGCAGGCCCATGATCGACAGCGAAGTAACGCTCTTGCCGCAGCCCGATTCGCCGACGATCCCCAGGGTGCGTCCCGCCTCGATGGAAAAGCTGATGCCGTCCACGGCGTCGAATTCGCCGCCCTCTTCCAGCCGGAAACTGGTGCGCAAGTTGCGCACTTCGAGCAATGCCGTCATGCAGGGCCGCCGCGCCGGGCCGCATGGAAGCGTTCGATTTCGGCCTCGATCACGGCGCGGTCGGTGATCCCGGCCGGCCTGGCCCGGCTCGGCAGGCAGCGCACGAACGGCTGGAATCGCTCCAGGCTCTTTTCGTGCAGCCGCCGCAGTTCCGCGATGGGGTCGGCATGGTCGTCCACCCGGATGTCCAGCGCGCAGTAGTCTTCCGTGGAGTGAATGAGCAGCGCCGCGGCCTGCTTGCCCCGCTTGTCACCGCCGGCCGCCTCTCCTGCCGCCAGCGCCTCGATCAGGCGTTCGGCGAACGGCAAACGTGAGCCGTCGCGGTAAGCGGCAGCGGTGGCTTCGATCACCAGCGGCCCGGCCAGCATGTTGCCGGCGACCGAATAGCCTTCGCCTGACGTGTGGCCGCACCAGGAAACGCAGGCCGCGCCCGTATAAGCCGCGCTCATGCCGGTCGCGGACAAGACGTGGACCTGGCGCTGGTCGCAGCCCTCGTCGGCAGCGGTGATGCGCTCGATCGCCCTATCCGGCGACTGGCCCTGCGCCAGGGCGTCCATGACGGTCGGGCCGTACAAGGGGTTGACCAGGGCCTGGGTAGCGAGGGCGCCAACTCCGGCCCGGATATGGGGACACAGGGCGCCAACAGCGAAGAAACGGCTGGAAATCGCGATGCCGAGGGCGCCGGAAGCGTCGCGCGCGATGATCGACCAGGTCATGAAAATGCTTTCGTGGGCAACGGCGCCGTCAATGACAGGCGCGTTGGTTTTAGCATAGAAACACCGTTCGCGCTCTCTCGCGAAGGAGCCCCTGTTGTTAGCGTGCCAACCAAACCGCGCCGGGGCGGTTACCCGAGGACGATCACCCGCGACTTCGGGACCGAAGCGTAGGGCTCATAGCCGATCAGACCGGCCTTGAGTGCAGCCTCATGGCGCTGCGCGATCTTGCTGCGCTGCTCGAAGCCGGCGGCACCCATCGCCTCCAGGAGATCGGCTTCGAACCGGATCGCGATCGGCATGGAATGCGCGAAGTGTGCATCGGGGTTGCCGGTCGTCGGCCAGCTGATGGTGAGGCCGCCAGTGGCTGTCTGAACGGCCTTGGCATGCGGCGGAAAAAGGCCGCGAAATGATTCCCAGAACGCCTTGCGAATGTCGTCCACCTCCGAGCTCCCGGATGCGCGGCGATGGCCGCAGAAACCGCACACCGGTTGGAGTGCAGCACGTGCAGTGTAGGACTGCGACACGCCCTGACAACTCGGGGCAGCTCGTACGAGCTCAGCGCGTTTGCAGGAGCTCGTCCAGTTGAAGATCCTTTTGCTCCCAGATCCCGTCCAGCCACTTCTGGAACTCCATCCGAAAGGCAGAGTCGGAAGCGTAGTCGCCCTCGCTGAAGTTCGGCGGGATGGGCAACTGGCGCACGCGCACCACCACCTGCGGTGTGCGCCCGCAAAGAAACTGCCAGAAAGTGGGTGTTCCCGCGGGGTACGCAATGGTCACGTCGACCAGCGAACGAAACCGCTCGCCCATCGCGTTCAGCGCCAGCGCCAGTGCGCCGGCCTTGGGCTTGAGCAGGTGCCGGTAGGGCGACGCCTGGGCCTGGTGCTTCTTCCCTGTAAAGCGCGTGCCTTCGGCAAAATTCATGACACTGGTGGGCACCAGCGCGAATTTCTCGCAGGCCCGCCGGGTGGCTTGCGCGTCCTGCGTCCGCAGCTCAGGGCGCTTGCGCAGCTCGGCCTTGCCGTGGCGCTTCATGAATGGAAAGTCCAGCGCCCACCAGGCCAGCCCGATCACCGGCACATAGATGAGCTGCTGTTTCAGAAAAAACTTCAGCATGGGGATGCGCCGGTTGAGCACGTGCTGCAGCACGAAGATGTCGACCCACGACTGGTGATTGCAGTTGACCAGGTACCAGCCTGCGTACGGCAGGTCGGCGACGCCCTCGACATTCCACTTCGTCTCTTGGGTCAGGCGCATCCAGCCGCTGTTGCAGGCAATCCAGCAGGTGGCGATGGCATTGAGCACCGGGTCGATGCGCGCTCGCACCGCTGGCAGCGGCAACACCAGCTTCACAAGCGAGGAGGCGAGAAGCAGGCTGCACCAGAACAGCGTATTGATGACCAGCAGAAGGAGCGCAATGACGCCGCGAACGAAAGGGGGAAGGAAACCGAGCATGGGGTGACTTTACCCGCAGCCCCGGGCAACCCAACCGGAGTCGTGGGTCAGCGGGCCTTGCGCGGCGGCTTCGCGGAACCCGTCACCCGCGGCGGCAGGCCGGTGTGCTGAGTCAACACGCGGCCCGGGGCCGGTTTCGAAGATGCAGGCGTCGAATTCTTGCGGCGTGCGCTCTGGTAGCCGCCGTCGGTCAGCGGCTGGTAGGCCGGGATGAGCTGGTGCTTGCCGCTACCGATCAGGTCGGCGCGGCCCATGGCCTTGAGTGCTTCGCGCAGCACCGGCCAGTTGTTCGCATCGTGGTACCGCAGGAAGGCCTTGTGCAGGCGCCGCCGCCGCTCACCGCGCACGATGTCCACGCCCTCGCTGTCTCGCGTGATCTTGCGCAGCGGGTTCCTGTTGCTGTGGTACATCGCCGTGGCGGTGGCCATGGGGCTGGGATAGAAGGTCTGCACCTGATCGGCACGAAAGCCGTTCTTTTTCAGCCACAGCGCGAGGTTCATCATGTCTTCGTCGCTGGTGCCCGGGTGCGCTGCGATGAAGTACGGTACCAGGTACTGCTTCTTGCCCGCTTCAGCGCTGTACTTGTCGAACAGGGTCTTGAATTTGTCGTAGCTGCCGATGCCCGGTTTCATCATCTTCGTTAGCGGGCCCTGCTCGGTGTGCTCCGGCGCGATCTTGAGGTACCCGCCGACGTGGTGCTGCACCAGCTCCTTCACATACTCGGGAGATTGCACGGCCAGGTCGTAGCGCAGCCCGGAGCCGATCAGGATCTTCTTCACGCCCTTCAGCGCCCGCGCGCGGCGGTACATGTGGATCAGCGCCGAATGGTCGGTGTTGAGGTTCTGACAGATGCCGGGGTAAACGCAACTGGGTTTGCGGCAGGCTGATTCGATCTCGGGGCTCTTGCAGCCGATGCGGTACATATTGGCCGTGGGGCCGCCAAGGTCGGAGATGACGCCGGTGAAGCCGGGCACCTTGTCGCGGATCTCCTCGATCTCGCGAATCACCGAGTCTTCGCTGCGGCTCTGGATGATGCGGCCCTCGTGCTCGGTGATCGAGCAGAAGGTGCAACCGCCGAAGCAGCCCCGCATGATGTTGACCGAGAAGCGGATCATTTCCCAGGCAGGGACCTTCGTCACGCCGTCGTGGCCGCCCCCATCGTCGGCGTAGGCGGGATGCGGGCTGCGCGCATACGGCAGGCCGAAGACGTAGTCCATCTCCGCCGTGGTCAGGGGAATCGGAGGGGGCGTGAGCCACACGTCGCGGTCGCCATGGGCCTGCACCAGCGCACGCGCGTTGCCGGGATTGGTTTCCAGGTGGAGCACGCGGTTGGCGTGGGCATACAGTACCGGATCGCTCTTGACCTGCTCATAAGAAGGCAGGCGGATCACAGTGCGGTCACGCGGCGGCACCTTCAGCTTCTGCTTGAGCGTCGGATTGGCCACAAAGGTCAGCGGCTGGATCGCCGGGGTGGCTTCCGGCATCCCGGTGCCCTCTTCCTTCGCGCAGGTCGCGCCCTGGGCTGCGGCCTGTTCCGACGTGGTCTGGTAGGGATTGATGTGCTCTTCGACGCGGCCCGGCGTGTCCACGCTGGTGGAATCGATCTGGAACCAGCCTTCGGGCTTGGCCCTTTGGACGAAAGCGGTGCCACGCACGTCGATGATGTCCTGAACCGGCTCCCTGGACGCGAGGCGGTGGGCGATCTCGACGATCGCGCGTTCGGCGTTGCCGTACAGCAGGATGTCGCACTTGGCGTCCACCACGATCGAACGGCGCACCTTGTCCGACCAGTAGTCGTAATGCGCAATTCGGCGCAGGCTGCCTTCGATGCCTCCCAGGACGATGGGCACGTCCTTGAAAGCTTCGCGGCAGCGCTGGCTGTAGACGATGGCCGCGCGGTCCGGCCGCTTGCCGCCCATGTCGCCCGGCGTGTAGGCGTCGTCGCTGCGGATCTTGCGGTCCGCGGTGTAGCGGTTGATCATCGAATCCATGTTGCCGGCGGTGACGCCGAAAAACAGGTTCGGCTTGCCCAAAGTCTTGAACGGGTCGGCGCTCTGCCAGTCAGGCTGGGCGATGATGCCCACACGAAAGCCTTGCGCCTCCAGCACGCGGCCTATCACGGCCATGCCGAAACTCGGGTGGTCCACGTAAGCATCGCCCGTGACGATGATGATGTCGCAGCTGTCCCAGCCGAGCTGATCCATTTCCGCGCGGCTGATCGGCAGGAATTTCGACGTGCCGAAGCGGCTCGCCCAGTACTTGCGGTAGCTGGTGATCGGTTTCGCGGTGCGTGCGAAAAAGGAAACGTCGACAGGGGCGTTCATCGAGGGCTTTGGGGGGAACCCAAGATTTTACGGTTGAAGGCCCCCGAAGGCCACCCCAAGGGCTATTGGCCGCTTGCCTGAGCAAGGCGGCCGCTCGCTGTCAGGGTTTTTGCTCCTGGCGCGTGCGCTCGTTGCCCGCCGGGTCGTTGGGGTTGTAGCCGCTCCCGCCGCCTTGCGTCGGCGGATCGACCCGCGAGCGCTGTTGTGGCTGCTGCTGCTGGCGTTGCGGCTGCGGCTGTCCGGGGACGGGCGCAACGGCCGGGACTTCAGTGCGCGGCCGTGGCACGTAGCCGGGCTGCTGTTGCGGATAGGGCCGGACATCACGCCGCGGCTGCTCGTATCGCGGCTGCTCATAACGCGGCTGCTCATAACGATGCTGCGGATGGCGGTCGATCCAGCGATTGCGGTCCCCGTACCAGGACCGGTCCCGGTAATAGCGGCCCCAGTAGTCGCCGATGATGAACGGGAAGACCGACAGGCCGATCGACGGACCGTACTGCTGCAAAGGCACGTAGTTGTTCTGGTAGTAATAGTTCAGGTTGCCCGCGTAGACCCAGCCCCTGCTGTAGCCCGCCTGCACGTCGCACCAGGAGTAGTCCTCCAGGCACCCTTGCACTCCCACCTGGATGCCCGCTGGAAGCCGCACAACCACCGGATAGTCGGGATCCGGCCCGGCGCGCAGGTTCACCGGCTTCACCGTCACCGCCGGCTGGCCCTGGGCCAGGGCGGCCTGGGGCAACACCGACCCGACGATTGCCGGCAAAGCCAGCAGCGCCAATTTTCCGAGTCTCATCATGATGCTTTCCTTTTGATCGAACCCAATTTACAGGCCTATGGATTGCGCCGGAGCCTTCCTTCTTGCATGCCCGATCAGGCGGTCAAGCATGCGGCCGAACTGCCGGCGCTCTGCGGCGGAGAGGCAACAGAATATTTGAGCATCGCGGCGGGCAATCAGTTCCATGACGCGGGCCTACTCCCGCCGGCCGCGCAGCGTCAGCGTCAGCTTCAGCGCCCCGCCACGGGCATCCGACGCGCTCGCCCTTTTTGTTACCCGCCCGCGATCGAACCAGTGGCGGCATTTCAGGCGACATTGCCAGCCTCCGCGGCGCATTGAGCATGGACGTTGGCGATCAGGGGCAGGACGTCGTCGGCGCGTTCGTATCGCGCCATCAGCGACAGGCAGACCATGGAGAGAAACAGCTCGGACCTTTGCTCGCCCACCGTCGCCAGCGAATTGCACAGCGCCGAATAGCTTCGGTCCAGATCGTGATCGGTCATGCCAGGAGTCCTTTCTGCTTCATTGCGGCCAGCAACGGCCGGGGATCGAGCCCGCGCCAACGCCCCATGACATAGCCGTCCGGTCGAACCAGCACCAGGCCACGCGCCTGGGCGTCAGGTAACCCGAAACGCTTCCGTGCCTGCCCGAGGCTATCAGCCTCCGGGGGAATGTCCAACACGCCAATGCCGTGCGCTGCCAATTCCGTCACGGCTTCCGGCAGCACTCCGTCGCTGAAAACCACGCATACGAACTCCTTGCCGAAACACTGGGTCAGGTGGAAGTCCCCCTGCGGGCCTTGCAGCAAGGCCTCAGGTGCGGGCGCTCCCGGAGCCGCCAGATCGCTGTCCCAGTCGCCTTCCTGCGGAAAGTTCAGCGGGGAGCTGGTATAGGCAATGGGAGCGGACTGGCGCGGATTGATCAGCGGGCGCACAGCGGCATCGGCAACCGCGAGCCGCAGCGCCGCTTCGCGCATCAGCCGGAAAGCGAAGTTGGGCGGCGCCATGAATTCGGTGCTTTTCGCGCCATAGGCGATGTTCTCGCGCGTGGCGTGCAACCGCTCGGGGGTGTAGGAGTCCAGCAGCGAGTCGGGCGCGCAGCCGTCGATGACGCGTGCCAGTTTCCAGGCCAGGTTGCCCGCATCGTCCAGTCCCGAGTTGAGCCCGCGCACGCCGAAGATGGGCACCAGGTGCGCCGCGTCGCCGGCGAAGAAGACGCGGCCGTGCCGGTAGTCGCTCAAGGTCAGGCACTTGGCGTTGTAGATCGAGATCCAGAGCGGCTCCCAGGGCTCGTCCTCGCCGATCATCGCCAGATGACTGCGCACCCGCGGCAGGACGTTTTCGGGCTTGACGGCCTCAGCCGGGTCTTCGTCGTCGCGAATCTGGTAGTCGATGCGCCACACGTCACCTGGCTGGCGGTGCATGAGCAGGGTGGAGCCGGGGTTGGACGGCGGATCGAACCAGGCCAGGCGCTCGACCGGCCGACGGGTCTTCTGCACGATGTCGACGATCACGTAACGCCCTTCGTACTGCGTTCCCCGCAGTTCGAGGCCCAGTTGGTCGCGCACTGTACTGCGGCCGCCGTCGCAGGCGACGAGGTAATCGGCATGAACCTGCCGCGGGCCGTCGGGTGTTTCCACTTGCGCCTCGACGCCATCACCATCCTGCCGCACCTGCGCCACCCGGCAGCCCCAACTCACCTGGGCGAGATCGGGCGCCGTGGCGAGCGCTTCATGGGCGATTCGCTCCACGTGATACTGCTGGATGTTGACCATTGGCGCGTAGCGCTGGGTCGGCTCGCTGGGCATCTGGAATTGCAGCACTTCGGTATTGCGCCAGTAGCTGCGACCGCCGGTCCAGGGCAGGCTGCCCGCGACCAGCGCCTTGTCGGCACCTGCCCACGAAAGGATCTCTTGCGAGCGGCGGGAGATGCAAATCGCGCGGCTGCCTGAGCAGTAGCCGGTATCGGCCTCGATCACGAGGCTGGCAACGCCCTGGCGCGCGAGCAGCGCCGAAAGCGCCAACCCCACCGGTCCGCCCCCGGCGATGAGGACCGGCACGCGGGCAGGCAGTGAAGTCAGCGGAGGGAATCCGGGCATCTGCGATAGGGTTGCGCACGCAACTGTATCGCTGTCGGCCCGCTGCCGCGCAATTCGCGCCGGGCGGGCCTACTGCCGCCGACGCAACTGGCCGCGAATTTCTCCCCCGGGCGCTGCGGCAGTGTGGATGTTGACGTACCAGAGCCCGGCCGCCAGATCCCCATACTGCGTGGGCGTGATCGTCGCCTGCCCCGTGACGGGCTGGCCGCCGACCGACGGGAACGGAACCACCACCCCGGCATTCGCGCCGGCGGCCGCCGGGCCGTGGATGTGTCCGGCGGTGGCAGAGCCGCTCAGCCCGCTGTAGGTGACCTTCCAGGTCAGCAAGTTGGTGTTGGTGTTGATCTGCACCTCGGCCATGCCCGTGCCTGCGCTGGTGACTGGCGGCACCTCCTGCGACGCACTGAGCGTCGCCTCGTAGATGACGACACTCGCCGACGGCCGCATCTGGCCGCATCCGGCAAGCCCGATCGCGACGAGACCCGCCGCAAGGGTGGTTCGAATCAATGTGTGCCGAGCATTCATGGCTTTCTCCTTGGTGGTTGTGCGAACTGATTGTGTGCGCAGGAATCACGCGGCCGGCGTAGGACATTACCTACTCCGGCGGCCGTGCCGCGACGGTGACAGCAGCGGAACGCGCCGATAAACTGGCCGCGCACCCACTGAGGAGAACCCATGCCCGACTTCAGCACCTTGCGCATCGACAAGGACCCCGCTCAGCCCCGCGTCGCGCGCCTGCTTCTCAACCGTCCTGAGCGTCTGAACGCGATCAACGATGCCACCCCGAGGGAGATCCGCGCCGCGGTCGATTGGGCCAATGCCGACGACGAGGTCCACGTGATCGTGGTTGAGGGCGCGGGCAAAGGGTTCTGCGGTGGGTACGACCTCACCCACTTCGGCGAGGGCCAGATCGATCATCCGTGCCAGCAGGAGCGTCATCCCTGGGACCCGATGGAGGACTACGCCTTCATGAAGCGCAACACTGAGGACTTCATGGCGCTGTGGAAGAGCCCGAAGCCGACCATCGCCAAGGTTCACGGTTTCGCCGCGGCGGGAGGAAGCGATATTGCACTGTGCTGCGACCTGCTGGTGATGGCGGAGGACGCGCGCATTGGCTACATGCCCACACGGGTGTGGGGCTGCCCAACGACGGCGATGTGGACCTACCGGCTGGGCCCGACACGTGCCAAGCAGCTGATGTTCACCGGCGACACGATCGATGGCCGCACGGCGCTGGCCTGGGGCCTGGCCAACGAAGTGGTGCCCGCCGACGCGCTGGAGGGCGCCACCATGCGCCTGGCCAACCGCATCGCCGGTGTCCCGCGCAGCCACCTCGCGATGCACAAGATGGTGGTGAACCAGGTCATGCTTGCCATGGGCCTGGAACAGAGCCAGCAGATGGCCACGGTGTTCGACGGCATCACCCGCCACAACCCCGAGGGCCTGTGGTTCCGGCGCTATGCGCAGGCGGAGGGGTTCAAGGCGGCAGTGCAGTGGCGCGACAGCGGAAGGCCCATCCCGGAAGGCGAGGAGGCGCGCCAGCAGATTCGCGAACTCGAAGCCCGGCGAGGTGAGCAATGAGCACTGCGCGGTACGACGCGGGGGCGCTCGTCTATTTCGCCACCCGTCTGTTGATGGCCATGCGCCTGGCGCAGGACAAGGCCAAGGCGGTGGCCGAGATCCTGGTCGAAGGCGACCTGATGGGGCACACCACGCATGGTCTCGCCCTGCTCGGCCCTTACCTGAAGGCGTATGAAGCCGACGCGATCACGCGCGACGGCGAGCCCACCGTGCTGTCGGACGCAGGTGCGGCCGTGACCTGGGACGGCCGACGCCTGCCCGGGCCCTGGCTGGTCTTGCGCGCAATGGAACTGGCTACGGAGCGCGCGAAACGCCACGGTACCGGCACCGTGGTGATCCGCCGCAGTCACCACATCGCCAGCCTTGAGTCCTACCTTCAGCGCGCGACGGACCAGGGGCTGGTGATGCTGCTCACCTGCTCCGACCCGCAATCTGCGAGCGTCGCACCCTTCGGCGGGCTCGACCCGGTGATGACGCCCAACCCGCTGGCCGCGGGCTTTCCCGCCGGCGACCTGCCGGTGCTGATCGACATCTCGACTTCCGCGACCACCAACGGCCTCACCAACCGGCTGCGCCAGGAGGGCGGCCACCTGCCTGCGCCCTGGTTGATTGATGGGCGTGGCCAGCCGTCCGACGATCCGGAGGTGCTTTTCAGGGAACCCAAGGGCACGATCCTGCCGCTGGGGGGCATCGATTCCGGCCACAAGGGCTACGGACTGTCGCTGCTGGTCGAGGCGTTGACCGGGGGCCTCGCCGGCCACGGACGCGCCGACGAGAAGGAAGGATGGGGCGCCACTGTGTTCCTGCAGATCATCGATCCGCGCGCTTTCGCAGGAATCGATGCGTTCACGCGGCAGACTGCGGAAGTCTCACGGCAATGCCGGGCATCGCGCTCGTCCAAGCCGGGGACCTCCGTGCGCACGCCTGGGGAGCGGGGCATGAACCTCGCTCGGCAGCAGCGCGAAAACGGCGTCGAGCTCTACGCGTCGATCATGCCCATGCTGGAGCCCTGGGCCACCAGGCTAGGCGTGGCGATGCCCCGGCCCATCACCCCGGCCTAGGATCCGCCGGCCTACGCCCCGCGCGCAAGCCGCGCATGATGAGCGGCGCAAACCACACGAGCAGCGTCGTCACCGCCAGCGCCAGCGCGATGGGCCGGCCGAAGAAGGCCGCCAGGCTGCCGTCGGATTTGATCATCGACGTGATGAAGTTTTCCTCCAGCATGCCGCCCAGCACCACGCCAAGAATCGCCGGGGCGATCGGAAACTTGTTGGCTTCCAGCAGGTAGGCGATGATGCCCGCCACCAGCATGACGCCCACTTCGAACGTCGTGTTGTTGATGGCGAAGGTGCCCACGATGCAGAACAGCAGGATCAGCGGCATCAGCACCTCGCGCGGCACGAGCAGGATCCGTTTAGAAACCTTGATGCAAAGGATGCCTAGCGGAATCATGATGATGTTGGCGACGATGAAAAGCAGAAACACGGCGTAGATGTTCTGCGGATTGGTGGTGAAGAGCGTGGGGCCCGGGTTCATGTTCTTCATGTAGAGCACGCCGATGACGATGGCCGTGATGGAGTCGCCGGGGATTCCGAACACCAGTGCGGGAATCCAGGCGCCCGCCAGCGCGCTGTTGTTGGCCGACCCCGATTCGACGATGCCCTCCACATGGCCGGTGCCGAACTTTTCCGGCTCCTTCGAGAACTTCTTGCTCATGGCGTAGGACATCCAGGCCGCGATGTCCGCTCCCGCGCCTGGCAGCGCACCGACAGCCGTTCCGAGCGCGCTGCCGCGCAGGATCTGCACCGGGTATTTCTTGGCCAGCGCCCATTGGCCCGCCAACACGTTGCCGACCTTTTCGACCACGAGTTCCGACGGGGGACTGGTATCAACGACGAACCGGATGATCTCCGAAATGGCAAACATCCCGATCATCATCGCGATCATCCCGATGCCGCCGGTCATCTCCGTGTTGCCGAAGGTGAAGCGCGGAAAACCGGCCGGGTTGCCCAGGCCGACGCAAGCGACGAGCAGGCCGAGCAGCAACGTGACGACACCCTTGAGCGGCTGGTTCGACGTGATGAACACAGCGCAGGTCAGGCCCAGCAGCACCAGCCAGAAATACTCGAACGAGCTGAAATTGAGCGCGAAATTGGCGAGGGCCGGCGCCGCGACAATCAGTACCGCCGTGCCGAACAACCCCCCGACCGCCGAAAAGACCAGGCCCGCGCCCAGCGCCACCTCGGCTTCGCCCTTTCGGGTCATTGCATAAGCTTCGTCGGTATAGGCGGCCGAAGCCGGCGTGCCCGGTATTCGCAACAGGCAGCCCGGTATGTCGCCGGAGAAGATCGCCATCGCCGTCGCGGTGACCATGGCGGCGATCGCGGGAATCGGCGGCATGAAGAAGGTCACCGGCACCAGCAGCGCGGTCGCCATCGTGGCCGTCAACCCCGGCACGGCGCCAACGAACAGGCCGTAGAGCGACGCGATGATCATCACCATGATGGTGTACGGTTCGAACACCATCGAGAAAGCCTGGCCCACTGCAGTCCACATCAGATTTTCCTACCAGGCGTACGGTGTGAGGACGCCCCAGGGCAGCGGCACGCGCAGCAGCTTGTAGAAGGCAAAATGAATGGCGAGCGTGGCGATCACCGCGATCAGCACCGCGCGGCCAGGCGGCACCCGCAGTACCAGGAACATCGTGACCAGGATCAGCCCCGCCGTCGGCAGGAAGCCGAGCCAGTTCGATGCGGTGATGTAAAAAATAACCGAGCCCAGCAACACGGCCAGCGCCAGGATGTGGCGCGGTGAATGCACCCAGTCGTCCCAGACCAGCCAGGGCTCCAGTAATCGCGCGCGCCATCCGCGCAGGAGAAGTATGGCCCCCGCGACGCACAAGCCGGTGGCAATCAGGCCAGGGAACAGCGCGGGACCCACATGCTGGCCCGGCATCTTGGGAAACGGCTGGACGGTGACCAGCACCGCAGCTCCCAGGGTCAGCAGCACCACCCCGAAGATGGCGTCATTCAGCTTCACTTCACCAGGCCGACGGCCTTCATCGTCGCGCCCAGGTCGGTATCCGACTTGGCCATGAACTTGCCGAAATCCTCAGGCCCGGCATAAATCACGCCGTAGCCGCGGCTGGCCATGAAGTCGGTGTACTCCTTGCTCGCGGCGACCTTGCGAACGGCCGCACCGAGCTTGTCGCGGATGTCGTTCGGGATGCCCTTGGGCGCGACGATGCCGCGCCATGCGGCCATGGTCCAGTCGGAGCCGGTGGCAGCCTTCAAGGTCGGCACGTTCGGGTACAGCGCCGAGGCCTTGGCGTCCATGATCGCGAGACTCCTCACCTTGCCCGCGTCGATCAGCGAGCGCGCTTCAGGCAGCGACACTGGCGCCACTTCCACACCACCGGCCACCATGTCCTGCAGGCCCGGAGCGGCGCCGTTGCTCGGCACCCAGGGCAGAGCGGCCGGATCGATCTTCTGGTCTCGCAACAGCCCGGCAATCGCGAGGTGCCAGATGCCGCCCTGCCCCGTCCCCGACGCCTTGAACTTGCCGGGATTGGCCTTGATCGCGGCGAGGAGTTCGTTGACGGTCTTGTAAGG
>JBDSWB010000038.1:0-13499 GCA_039926915.1 Ramlibacter sp. | reverse complement strand
CCGGTGGCTCGCACAACGATATTTCGCCGCTGCCGCAGGGCGGCTTCGCGTGCATCCGATCCTCGCTGCTGGATGCACCGGAGTGTTATGTGTACGACGGCAAGACCGACGGTACGCCAAGGCCGCTGGCGCGGCTGTCGAATTTCACGCCGGCTGCTGAGTGGGCTGAAACGGAGAGCATTACCACCCTCTCGACCGACGGCACGCCGATACAGAGCTGGATCACGCGGCCCAAATCGTCGCGTGGCAAGAAGAACCCCGTGCTGCTGTGGATTCATGGGGGCCCCATCGGCATGAGCGGCGATGGCTGGCATTGGCGATGGAACGCGCTGCTCGCGGCGGCGCAGGGCTACGTCGTGGTGCAGCCCAACCCGCGCGGCTCCACCGGTTTTGGCCAGGCGTTCATCCAGGGCATCTGGGGCAATGTGTGGGGCGACCAGTGCTACAAGGATCTGATGGCTGTCACGGATGCGCTGGAGCAGCGTGCCGACGTCGACGCGAGTCGCATCATGGCCATGGGCGGCAGCTTCGGTGGCTACATGACCAACTGGATCGGCACGCAGACGCAGCGCTTCCGTTGCCTGATCACGCATGCCAGCATCGTCACGCTGGCCAACTTCACGGGCACCACGGATGCGCCGGGATGGTGGTACCTGGAGATGGGCGGCGAGAATCCATACGCCGACCCGGCCGGCTACGACCGCCATGCGCCGCTGCGCCACATCACGCAATGGAAAACGCCGGTGATGATCATTCACGGCGAGCAGGACTACCGCTGCCCCATCGGCGAAAGCCTGATGCTGTTCGAGGCGCTGCAGTACCACGGCGTGGACAGCGAGCTGGTGGTTTTTCCGGACGAGAACCACTGGATCCTGAAACCACGCAATGCGGTGGCGTGGTATGAGAACGTGTTCGGGTTTCTCAGGCGGCACATGGCCTGAGAGCCGGCCGCCATCAGCGGTTGTCTCCGAACACCCGCGAATGCAGTCTGCGCAGCGACCACCACACCGCAATGGCCACCACCGGGATCGCGCACGCCGCCGTGCTCTCCGCACTCCACGGCCATCCGATCGCGTGCGCGCCCTTGGCCAGGAAGCTGACGAGGCCGACGATGTAGTAGGTGATGGCCGCCACTGACAGGCCCTCTACCGTGGCTTGCAGTTTCAGCTGCAGGCCCTGGCGGGTGTTCATCGCCGCCAGCAGCGCCTGGCTGCTTTGCTGCTGTTCGATTTCGACCCGGGTGCGCAGCAGGTTGCTGATGCGCGACACGCGCTGCGACAGCGCGTCCTGCCGGCGCGTCGCCCAGGCGCACGTGGAGCGCGCCGGCGATAGGCGCCGGTCCATGAATTCGCCAATGGTCTGCAGGCCCGCCAGGCGCGATTCTGCGATGTCGGCGATGCGGCGGTCCACCAGCTCAAAGTAGGCAGCGCTGGCTGAAAAGCGTGAGTGGGTTCCGGCGTACTGGCTCTCCACCTGGCCGGCCAGCTTGGTCAGGCGGTCCAGCAACTGCGGCTCTTCGTGGCGCCCGGCGACGCGGATCGCAGCGGCCAGTTCCGCCAACTCGCGCTCGGCGAAGGCCAGCACGGCCGCGGCCTCGCGCGCCGCCGGCAGGCCCAGCAGTGCCGCCATGCGGTAGGTGTCGATCTCCAGCAACTGCTGCACCAGCCGGCCTAACCGTCGCGGCGTCACGCTGCCGGCGAGCAGCACCATGCGCGAGAAGCCATCCGCATGAATCGCGAAGTCGGTGTAGACCTCGCCATGGCCGTCCGCTACCGTGGAAGCGACCAGCGTGTCCTCGTTCAACACGTGCTTGACGAGCGAGGCGCTCCCAAATTTCTGCGTCGGCAGCACCCACAGGTGAACACTGGCCAGGCACTGGCCGGGCAGTTCAGCCAGCCACTCCTGCGGCACCGCGCCGATTGCCGTGCCGGGTTCGCGTTCGCCGAACCCGTCAGGTTCGATGGGCCGGGAAAAAGTCCATGTGACGAATTCGGTGTGCAGCTCCCAGCGGATGCGGAATGCGCCCAGGTCCATTCGGATGTGTGTGGATTGAGCGTCGGGCTGCGACAGGTGGTGATCGCGCAACAAGGCGGCGACGTGTGCGCGGCTGGCGTCGCGCTCCTGCGCGTCGCCGGCCATGACCACATGGGAAATCGCCAGTGGCGCGCTCATGGGCTCTGGCGGCCGGGCGTGAATCTCGTTGTGCAGCGAAATCCGCTGCGGGTGGCTATTTTTCAGCTGCATGCTTCCCCTCGAAGCGGAGATTGTCGCCTGAGCCCGGACGGCCAATGAAAACGGCGCCCTCAGGCGCCGTTTCGCAAATGGGGAAGCCCTATTCTTCTACAAAGGCTTCTTCCCGCTTGGCCTTGATCGAGGGCAACGCCACGATGATCACGAGCAACAAGGCAGCCGCCAACAGACCGGCCGACAGGGGACGCGTCACGAACACGCTCCAGTCGCCGCGCGAGAGCAGCAGCGCACGGCGGAGGTTTTCTTCCATCATCGGGCCCAGGATGAAGCCGAGCAGCAATGGCGCCGGTTCGCACCCGAGCTTGATGAACAGGTAGCCGATGAAGCCGAAGGCACCGACCATCCACACGTCGAAGGTGTTGTTGTTGGTGGAGTACACGCCGATCGCGCAGAACAGCACGATGGCGGGGAACAGCCAGCGGTAGGGAACGGTCAGCAGCTTGATCCACATGCCGATCAGCGGCAGGTTCAAGATGACCAGCATCAGGTTGCCGACCCACATCGAGACGATCAGGCCCCAGAACAGCTGCGGGTTGCTGGTCATCACCTGCGGGCCCGGCTGGATGTTGTGGATGGTCATGGCGCCGACCATCAGCGCCATCACGGCATTGGGCGGGATGCCCAGCGTGAGCAGCGGGATGAAGGAAGTCTGGGCGCCGGCGTTGTTGGCCGACTCTGGCGCCGCGACGCCGCGGATGTTGCCCTTGCCGAACGGGATTTCGCCCGGCCGGGACTTGATCTTCTTTTCGAGTGCGTACGAAGCGAAGGAGGCGAGCAACGCGCCCCCTCCGGGCAGGATACCCAGCGCCGAGCCCAGCGCCGTGCCGCGCAACACTGCGGGCGCCATCGCCTTGAAGTCTTCCTTGGTGGGCATCAGGCCTTGCACCTTTGCCGTGAACACTTCACGATGTTCCTCCGACACGGACAGATTGCTGATGATTTCGCCGTAGCCGAAGACGCCCATGGCAACCACCACGAAGCCGATGCCGTCGGTGAGTTCGGGGATATCGAACGAGTAGCGGGCGACGCCTGAGTTCACGTCGGTACCGACCAGGCCGAGCAGCAAGCCCAGCACGATCATCGCGATCGCCTTGATGAGCGAGCCCGACGCCAGCACCACGGCGCCGATCAGGCCCAGGATCATCAGCGAGAAGTACTCGGCCGGTCCGAACTTGAACGCCAATTCAGTGAGCGGCGGCGCGAACGCCGCCAGGATCAGCGTGCCGACGCAGCCCGCGAAGAACGAGCCGAGGCCCGCGGCGGCCAGGGCGGGGCCCGCGCGGCCCTGCCTTGCCATCTGGTAGCCGTCGATGCAGGTGACGACCGACGACGACTCGCCGGGCAGGTTGACCAGGATGGCAGTGGTGGACCCGCCGTACTGGGCACCATAGTAGATTCCGGCCAGCATGATCAGGGCCGATACGGGCGGCAGTGCGTAGGTGGCGGGCAGCAGCATTGCAATCGTCGCGACCGGTCCGATGCCGGGAAGCACGCCGATCAGCGTGCCCAGGATGCAGCCGATGAAACAGTAGAGCAGGTTGATCGGCGTGACTGCGACACCGAAGCCGATCGCGAGATTGGAGAGGAGATCCATATGCGTGTGATTCCGTGTTTCAGCCGGTGATGAACGTAGGCCAGACCGGGAACTGCAGCTTCAGCAGCAGGATGAAGGCAAGGTAGCTGCCGATCGCCAGCACCGTGGCCAGAATCAGGTTTTCCTTGAGTTTGAACTTGTCGCCCGCCAGGCTGGAGACGAAAGTGAGGCCATAGATGGCGGCGATCATGCCCATGGGAGGCAGACCGATGGAGGGCAGCCCCCCCAGCAGCACGCCGAACAGCAGGTTGGCGGCAATGATGAACCCGAGCGGCTTCCAGGCCCACTTGCCGATCGGCTCGCCGTCTTCGGTTTCGACCACCAGCGACTCGAACAGGATGAATGCGCCCAGTGCAGACAGAAGGATGCCCAGCATCAGGGGAAAGTAACCGGGGCCCATCCGCGCGCCCTCACCCACGTTGTAAGTGGTCGCGCCCCATGCGAACGCGATGCCGACCGCAATGAACATCAGCCCGGAAAAGAAGTCTTTTTGACTCTTGATTTTCATGTGTTGCCTCCTCAGTAGGGATTCGGATGACGCATTGTGCGGGCTGAAACCCGCGTGAACGTTGTGGGTTTCACCTAGGGTGCGGCCGTCGGTGGAGTAAAAAAGGGGTCAGGAATCAATCCAGCGGCGGGGTCGCCGTCAGCACTTCCTCGACGGTGGTAAGCCCTTCGGCCACCCGCAGCACGCCGGCCAGCCGAAGCGGACGCATGCCGTCCGCAACGGCTTGCCGCCTCAGCGCATCAGCCCCGGGCGATTCGCTCATCTTCCCCTTGAGCGCCTCGCTGACGGTGAGCAACTCGTACAGCCCCATGCGGCCCAGGAAGCCGGTCATGCGGCAATCGACGCAGCCCACCGGCCGGTAGGGCTTGTATCCGCCGCTGATCTTCCAGGGCTTCACCACCGCGTCCAGCGCTTCGCGCGAGGCGGATGGGTCTTCCTCGCGGCATTGCTTGCACAGCGTGCGCACCAGGCGCTGAGCCAGCACCCCCAGCAGCGTTGCGTTGATCAGGTAGGGCCGCACCCCCAACTCCATCAGCCGGGTGATGGCAGAGGGCGCGTCGTTGGTGTGCAGCGTCGAGAAGACCAGGTGCCCGGTCAGCGCAGCCTGGATCGCCATCTCGGCCGTCGCCAGGTCACGGATCTCGCCCACCATGATGATGTCCGGGTCCTGCCTCATCAGTGCGCGTAGGCCTTCCGCGAAACCGAAGTCCAGCTGCGGCTGGACCTGCGTCTGGTTGAAGGAGGGCTCGATCATCTCGATCGGGTCCTCCACCGTGCTCACGTTCACTTCTTCGGTAGCGATGCGCTTGAGCGTGGAGTAAAGCGTCGTGGTCTTGCCCGAGCCGGTCGGCCCGGTGACCAGGATGATCCCGTGCGGGCGCTTGACGAGAGTTTCCCATCGCTCGGCGTCGTGTTGCGCGAAACCCAACGCGTCGAGATCCTTCACCGCCGTATCCGGGTCGAAGATGCGCATGACCATTTTTTCGCCGAACGCCGTGGGCAGCGTTGACAACCGCATCTCGACCTCTTCACCGCGCTGGTTGCGTGTCTTGATTCGCCCGTCCTGCGGCCGGCGCTTCTCCACCACGTCCATTCGGCCCAGCAGCTTGATGCGAGCCGTCATGGCGTTGAGTACGCCCATCGGCATCTGGTAGACCGGGTGCAGCACGCCGTCGATGCGGAAACGGATCACGCCCTGCTCCCGGCGCGGCTCCAGATGGATGTCGCTGGCCCGCTGGTCGAACGCGTAGTTCCACAGCCAGTCCACCACCTGCACCACGCTCTGGTCGTTAGCGTCCAGCTGCTTGTTGCTCTTGCCCAGCTCGACCAGCTGTTCGAAGCTGGCCGCGCCGGCGTTGCCGCCGGCTTTCTGCGCCGCCCGCACCGACTTGGCGAGTGCGAAGAATTCGGCCGTGTAGCGCTGGATGTCCTGGGGGTTGGCAACCACGCGGCGCACCTTGCGCCGCGCCTGGCGCTCGACCTCGTCGACCCAATCGGCAAGGAAAGGCTGGGCCGTGGCCACCACCACTTCGCCGGCTGTCACCTGCACCGGCAGCACGCGATGACGCTCGGCGTAGGCGGCGCTCATCGTATCCGCCACCTTGCCGACGTCCACCTTGAGCGGATCGATCCGCAGGTAGTCCAGGCCGGCCCGCCCGGCCAGCCACTGCGTGAGCGCCTCGATGTCCAGCGACTTGCCGTCGCTCGCTCGCTGCATGGCCACCGCCGCCAGCCGCACCAGCGGATGCTGGGCGCTCTCGGCTTGCGAGCAGCGCGCGACGGTGCGATGCGCTTCCTCCGCGGAGATGACACCGTCCTGGCTCAGCCATTCAACCAGCCGGCGCCAGTCGAGAGGCCCCACGTGGTCGGGACGGTTGGCTGGCTTGGGTTTGGCGAGGGCGGTCATTCGGTGATCAGAGTCAGTCGACGGGTTTGAACACCCGCAGCCATTTGCGTGCCGGCAGGCCCCAACGAGTTTCAATGGTTTCCGCGCGTTCGGCAAGCGCCGCCCGCCCGGGCTGCTGAGGTTCGCGCAAGGCCAGCACCACGGTGTTGCCCTCGCGAGTCGGCCGGAACGCCCACGCCGCGCCGTCGCCGAAGGCCGCGGCGATCTTGCGCAGGCTCTCGCCATAGCTTGACGAGCGGCCGAACAGGTTCACGGTCATGCAGCCGTCCTCGGTCAGCAAGCGGCGGCAGTCGGCGTAGAAGGCCTTGCTGTCCAACACGGGCGCCGCAGCCTCGTGGTCATAAAGGTCGACTTGCAGCGCGTCGACCTGGCCGCGCCAGTGCTCGTGGGCAGCCACTTCGGCGGCATCGCCCAGCACGACCGAGAGGCGCGCGTCGTCCGCCGGCAGCTTGAACCAGAGGCGGCAGGCAGCGACGACCTGCGGGTTGATCTCGATCGCGGTGGTCTTCATCCGCAGCCTGCGCCGGCAGAATTTGGTGAGCGCCGCGGCCCCCAGGCCCAGCTGCATGGCATGCCGCTTCGCGACCGAGTCAGGGTCTGCGAACAGCAGCCAGGCCATCATGCGCTGCACGTACTCCAACTCGATGTCGAAGGGCTTGTCCAGCAGCATGGAACCTTGCACCCATTGAGTGCCCAGGTGCAGGTAGCGGATGTCGCCGTGGTCGGAAAAGTTGACTTCAGGCAGGAGTCGGATGTTCTGCTTCACTGCGCCGGATTATGGGCTGGCCCGGCAGGGCTTTCGCGCCTCGCGAGGCTGCCCAGCAAACCGGCCAGCTTGGGAAGGGCCGCCACTGCGTTGCGCAGCGTCGCCACGGCCAGGCTTTCGGCGTCGATGCCCCGCAGGGCGGCCAGCACTTCGGCGATGGCTGGCAGTTCACCCGGTTCGTTGCGGCCTTGCAGGGCGCCGGCGGCGCGTTCCTCCGCGGTGCGATAGAGCCAGTGCGGCGGGATGTCCGGCGAGTCGGTTTCCAGCACCACGGCATCCAGAGGCAAAGAGGCCGCCAGCCGGCGGATCTGCAGTGCGCGCTCGAAGGTGACGGCGCCGCCAAAGCCCAGTTTGAAGCCCCGCTTGACGAACTCCTGCGCCTGCTGCGCACTGCCATTGAAGGCGTGCGCGATGCCAGTGACCTGATTCCGCCGAAGCTGCTTGAGCAGATGGTCCGCCGATCGCCGCACGTGCAGGATCACGGGCAGGCCATGGCGGCGGGCGAGCACCAGCTGTCCGGCGTAGAAGCGTTCCTGCCGCGCTGCATCGAGCCCCGGCACGAAGTAGTCCAGCCCGATCTCGCCGACGGCGACCAGGCGCGGGTCGTCCCGGGCGGCCAGCAGCGCCTGGTCGAGGCGGTCCAGGTCGTCGTCCAGTGCGCGACCGGTGCAAAGCGGGTGGATGCCCAAGGCGTAGCTGTCGCCGTGCCGATGCGCCAGGGACTGCACCTGGGCGAAGTTGCTGACCTCGACGGCGGGCAGGACGCAGTGCACCACGCCGCGGGCGGCGGCGCGGGAACGCACGGCGGCGGTATCGCCGGAAAACTCCGCAGCGTCCAGATGGCAATGTGTATCAATCCACGCGGGCATGGACCGATGATGCCCCATGCGGCGCGGGCCGTGCATCCCAGCGCAAACCGTGATACCGTGTGTTTTCGCTTTTCATTTTCTTTCGTTTCCCGAAGTTTTGATAGGTGAACGAATGCGCAGGCCAGCCCTCTACAGCTCCAGCCGTCCGGGCGGTCCGGGGCAATCCCCTAACCTCTCCGCGACGGCCGCGCCGGTCCAGCCGCTCTCGGCTGCCCGGCGCGGCCTGTCCCTGTCCAGCCCGCGCCTGCTGTGGGCCGCCATCCTTCTGCTGGCGCTGACACTGGCCGTGAGCGTCGGGCTGGGCCTGCGGCAGGGCCAGCGCAAGCTGACGCAGGAAGACATCAACGCCGCGGTGCTCAAGACGCTGGAAACCCAGGTCCTCCCGTCCGAATACGCCAAGGCTTACGAGAACATCCACCCGTCAGTCGTGCGCGTGGTGAGCTACGTGAAAAAGAGCCGCCTGAAGGATGACAAGGACGGCGACAAGGCCAACAGCGCGGAAAAGAGTGTCGAGAAACACGCCGGGAAGCGCGCCGAGAAGAGCGCCGAGAAAGGCAGCAATGGCCTCGCCAAGCCCAAGCCCCTGGGCCCGGCGACCGGCACGGAAAATGCGGCCGGGGACGACGAGGAAGTCGAGAGCGGGGTCGGCACCGGCGTCGTGATTGTCGACAAGGGCGTCATCCTCACCAACTTGCACGTGGTGTCCGGCGCCGATCGCATCAAGGTCGTTTTCTCCGACGGCCTGGAAGCCAGCGCCTCGATCACCGGCACCCAGCCCGAGAACGACCTTGCCGTGCTGCAGGCCCACAAGATTCCTGATGACCTGATCCCTGCCACCATGCGATCCACCAGCGACCTGGGACCTGGCGACAAGGTGCTGGTCGTCGGTTTTCCGTTCGGCATCGGGCCGTCGGCATCGGCCGGCGTGATCTCCGGCCTCAAGCGCGCCTTCCGCTCGCCGGAAGGCAATCAGGAAATGACCAACCTGATCCAGTTCGACGCCGCCGCCAACCCCGGCAACTCGGGCGGCCCGCTGGTCACCATGGACGGCGAAGTGGTCGGCATCGTCACCGCCATCCTCAACCCCACGCCAGCCCGCACCTTCATTGGCATCGGGTTCGCCGTCCCTATCGAGAACGCCGCCGCCGCCGCCGGCCTGCCGCCCTTCTGACTTCCAGCCTTTCCACCAAGATGAGCACCGCCCCCATGGACCCCACCACCCGCCAGGACAGCGCCACCGCCCAGTTGATGGAACAGATCCTCTACGAGGTCAAGCGCGTTGTCGTCGGCCAGGACCGATTCCTGGAGCGTGTGATGGTCGCCATCCTCGCGCAAGGGCACCTGCTGGTCGAAGGCGTGCCGGGGCTGGCCAA
Source organism: Ramlibacter sp. (assembly GCA_039926915.1). GTDB lineage: Bacteria > Pseudomonadota > Gammaproteobacteria > Burkholderiales > Burkholderiaceae_C > Ramlibacter. The sequence goes on along the minus strand of JBDSWB010000038.1, from coordinate 4,233 downwards.
GACACTGACGGTGAAGACTCTGGCGAACACCGTGCGCGGCCAGTTCAAGCGCATCCAGTTCACGCCCGACCTGGTGCCGGCGGACCTGGTGGGCACGCGGATTTACAACCAGAAGACCGGCGAGTTCAGCACCGCGCTGGGCCCGGTGTTCACCAACCTGCTGCTGGCCGACGAAATCAACCGCGCGCCGGCCAAGGTGCAGAGCGCGCTGCTGGAAGTGATGCAGGAGCGACAGGTGACCATCTTCGGCGAAACCCACAAGGTGCCCAGCCCCTTCCTGGTGATGGCCACGCAGAACCCGATCGAGACCGAAGGCACCTACCCGCTGCCCGAGGCACAGGTGGACCGCTTCATGATGAAGGTGCTGGTGGACTACCCGACCGACGAGGAAGAGTTCGTCATCGTGGAGCGGGTCACCGGCCCGGCGGTCACCGTCAGCGAAGTCGCCTCGACCGAGCAGCTGGCCGCGCTGCAAAGGGAGTGCCGCCGCGTGTACGTGGATCCGTCGCTGGTGCAGTACGCGGTGCGGCTGGTGTCGGCCACGAGGACGCCCGAAAAACACGGGCTGAAGGACCTGGACAAGTACATCACCTTCGGCGCCAGCCCGCGCGCCACGATCAACCTGGCCGAGGGCGCGCGCGCGATGGCGATGATGCGCGGCCGCACCTACGCCCTGCCTGAAGACATGACCGACCTGGTGCCGGACGTGTTCCGGCACCGTCTGGTGCTGTCGTACGAAGCGCTGTCCGAGGGCCTTTCGCCCGATGCCGTGGTGGCCAGGATCATGGCGAAGATTCCCGCGCCGCCGCGCCCGCTCGAGCACGAGAAGCTGGCCGCTTAACATGGCTACCCCCCGAAGCGCCTCCGGCGCCTCCCCCCAAGGGGGGCGCCACCAGCGGCCCGGCGAAGCCGGTTCCGCGGTGACCCCGGAGGAAGGTGCCGAGCACATCCTGCGCCGGCTCGAATGGACCGTGATCCGCCGCCTCGACGGGCTGTTGCAGGGCGACTATCGCACCCTGCTGCGCGGCGCGGGCCTGGACCTGGCCGACCTGCGCGAGTACCAGCACCATGACGACGTGCGCCACATCGACTGGAACGTGACGGCACGGCTGCAGATACCCCACGTGCGCGTTTTCACCGAAGACCGCGAGATGGCGGCCTGGTTCCTGCTCGACCTGAGTCCCTCAGTGGATTTCGGTTCCGGTGAGCAGCGCAAGCTCCATGTGTCGGCGGAGTTCGTCACGGTGCTCGCGCGCCTGCTCACACGACACGGCAATCGGGTCGGCGCCATGCTCTACGGCAACGGCGTGGACACCGTCATTCCCACGCGGGGCGGCCGCCGCCATGTGCTGCACCTGCTGCACAGCATGAAGGCACGGCCAGCGCCTTCCGAAACCGGTACCACGCGCCTGCGCGAACTGCTGGAATCGGGCCTGAGCCTGGTCAAGCGCCGCTCGACGGTTTTTGTCGTCTCCGATTTCATCAGCGAACCAGGCTGGGAGCGTCCGCTCGCCCAACTGGCCCAGCGCCACGAGGTGGTGGCGATTCGGCTGCTCGACCCGCTCGAGCTGGAGTTGCCCGACCTGGGCCTGCTGACGATCCGCGATTCGGAAACCGGCGAGCAGCTGCTGGTGGACACGCATGATGCGGGCTTTCGCAGGCGCTTCGCCCGCATCGCGGCGCAACGTGAAGCCGAATTGCGCCAGGGCTTCGTGCGCGCGGGCGTCGACGCGCTCGAGCTGTCCACCGACGGCGACCTGGTGGACGCCGTGGTGCGCTTTGCCGAAATGCGCAAGCGCCGCGCGCGGCTCTCTGCCGGTGGCTTGCCGGCCCACCTCAAACGGGCCTGAACATGGCCACCACGCTTGTGACTTCGTGCACTGCGCTGCCCCCGGCGGGGGCCCAGTTGCATTGGGGCGGCCCGGCGGCAATTGAGAGGACGCAAGCATGAACTTCCTCTGCCTGAATTCCTCTGGTTGCTGTTGGTGCTCCCGCTGCTGGTGCTGCTGTACCTTTGGCTGCTGCGTCGCAAGAAGAAAACGGCGCTGCGCTATGCGTCGTTGTCCATCGTGCGCGAGGCGATGGGCGCGGGGCAGACCGTGCGTCGCCACATCCCGCCGTTCCTCTTCCTGCTGGCGCTTGCAGCCATGCTGCTGGCGGCGGCGCGGCCCATGGCGGTGGTCACGCTGCCTTCCAATCAGCAGACCATCATCCTGGCGATGGACGTGTCGGGCAGCATGCGCGCGACCGACGTCCAGCCCAACCGGCTGGTGGCCGCGCAGAACGCTGCCAAGTCCTTCATCGGCGAGTTGCCCCGGCACGTGAAGGTCGGCATCGTCGCCTTCGCGGGATCGGCACAAGTGGCGCAGTTGCCGACCGTCAACCGCGAAGACCTGGTTACCGCGATCGACCGGTTCCAGCTGCAGCGCGCCACGGCCACTGGCAATGCGATCGTAATTTCTTTGGCCACGCTGTTTCCCGACGCGGGCATCGACCTGCAGTCGATGCAGGGCGGGCGTGATCGTCAGCGCGGCAGCTCGATCGACGGCGAAAAGAAGGAAAAGAAGGAATTCACGCCGGTGGCGCCGGGCTCCTACACCTCCGCGGCGATCATCATGCTCACCGACGGCCAGCGGACCACCGGGGTCGACCCGCTCGAAGCGGCCAAAATGGCGGCGGACCGAGGTGTGCGCGTGTACACCGTGGGCATCGGCACCGTCGACGGCGAAACCATCGGCTTCGAAGGCTGGTCGATGCGCGTGCGCCTCGACGAGGAAACACTCAAGGCGATCGCCAACAAGACCAGCGCTGACTATTTCTACGCGGGCACTGCGCAGGACCTCAAGAAGGTCTACGAAACTCTCAGCTCGCGCCTCACAGTCGAGAAGAAGGAAACCGAGATCTCGGCCCTGTTCGCGCTGGCCGCCGCCGCGCTGGCGCTGCTGTCGGCCGGGTTGTCGCTGCTCTGGTTCAACCGCATCCTCTGACGGCTCGGGCCGTCGATCAGCCCAGCAACCCCGAAGTCAATCGCAGCTGTCGATCGCAACGTGCGGCCAGTGCCTCGTCATGCGTGACCATGACAAACGCGGTGCCACGTTCGCGCGCCAGGCCCAGCATCATCTCGAACACCACGTCGGCGGTGCTGCGGTCAAGATTGCCGGTGGGCTCGTCGGCCATCACGCAAGCCGGGTTCGTGACCAGCGCCCGCGCGATCGCGACCCGCTGGCGCTCGCCACCCGACAGTTCCGCCGGCCGGTGGCGCAGGCGCTCCCCCAGCCCCACCGCCGTCAGCGTCGCGGCGGCTTGACGGGCGCATTCCTCGGGCGACTCGCGACGGATGCGAAGCGGCATGCCCACGTTGTCCAGCGCACTGAATTCAGGCAACAGGTGATGGAACTGGTAGACGAAGCCCAGGTAGCGGTTGCGCACCCGGCCCTGCGCGGCCGCGTCGAGCTGTGAGAACTGCTGCCCCATCAGTTCGACGGTGCCACTGGTCGGCGCGTCCAGCCCGCCCAGCAGGTGGAGCAATGTGCTCTTGCCTGAACCCGACGCGCCGACGATGGCCACGGTCTCTCCGGCGCACACGTCGATGCCGACCCCGCGCAGCACCTCCACATCCAGTCCACCTTCAGAAAACCGCTTGGTCAGGCCGCGTGCCATCAACACCAAGTCACTCATAGCGCAATGCCTCGGCGGGGTTGACGCGGCTGGCGCGCCAGCTGGGGTAGATGGTGGCGATGAAGGCCAGCCCCAGCGAGATCAGGGCGATGGGCATGATGTCGTCGCTCTGCGGGTCGCTGGGCATGCGGCTGATAAGGTAGATGTCCTTGGGCAGGAAGCTGGCATTGAACGCGTGCTCCAGCGCCGGCACGATCACGTCGATGTTCAACGCCACCATCAGGCCCAGCATCAGCCCGGCCAGCGTGCCGATCACACCCACGGCCGCGCCCTGCACGACAAAGATGCCCATGATGCTGCCCGGGCTCGCGCCCAGCGTTCGCAGAATGGCAATGTCGGCGCGCTTGTCGGTCACGGTCATCACCAACGTGCTCACCAGATTGAAGGCGGCCACCGCGACGATCAGCGTCAGGATGATGAACATCATGCGTTTTTCCACCTGCACGGCCGCGAACCAAGTGCGGTTCTGGCGCGTCCAGTCGCGGATCAGGAACTCACCGGTGAGCGTCTTCTGCAATTCGGCTGCGACCTCGCGCGCCTGGTTCAGGTCCTTGA
>JBDSWB010000037.1:0-6717 GCA_039926915.1 Ramlibacter sp. | reverse complement strand
GTCGAGCGTGCGCTCGCGCAGCGCGTCGATTTTCCGGGCGAAATCGCCCAGGTTGGCCCCTGCCTTGCCCGTCGTCGACTTCACCGCGTCGTGCAGCGAACAGCCCATCGCCCGCGCAGCGTCCTGCAATTGTTCGACGCTGCGCGCGCCGATGCCCCGTGGCGGGAAATTCACGATGCGGATGAAGCTCGTGTCGTCGTTGGGGTTCTCCAGCACGCGCAGGTAGGCCAGCGCGTGCTTGATTTCGGCGCGCTCGAAAAAGCGCAGGCCGCCATAGACACGGTAGGGCATTGCGGCGTTGAAGAGCGCCGTCTCGATCACCCGGCTCTGCGCGTTGCTGCGGTAGAGGACTGCGATCTCATTTCGCAGGTACCCGGCCCCCACGCTTGCGGCTGAGGCCGCGGCGCTGCCCCCCGAGGGGGCCTTCGCGCCTTGGGGCGGCCCGGCGGCGCTCAATCCGCCTTCGGACCGCTCGCCTCTGACCAGGTGCCGCATCTCCTCGACCATCCATTGCGCCTCCGCCAGGTCGGTGGGCGCCTCGTAGATGCGCACCGGCTCACCAGGCCCCTGGTCGGTGCGCAGGTTCTTGCCCAGGCGCGTCTTGTTGTGGCTGATCAGCTCGTTGGCCGTGTCGAGGATGTTGCTGTGGCTGCGGTAGTTCTGCTCCAGCTTGATCTGGTGGCGCACCTGGAATTCGCGCACGAAGTCGGCCATGTTGCCCACGCGCGCGCCGCGGAAGGCGTAGATGCTCTGGTCGTCATCGCCGACGGCGAACACCGAGTTGGGTTCCATGCCGGGCAGGCCTTCGCGGGCCTGCGCAAACATCTTGATCCAGGCGTACTGGAGCTTGTTGGTGTCCTGGAACTCGTCGATCAGGATGTGGCGGAAGCGTCGCTGGTAATGGTCGCGGATCGGGTCGTTGTCGCGCAGCAATTCGTAGCTGCGCAGCATCAACTCGCCGAAATCCACCACGCCCTCGCGCTGGCACTGCTCGTCGTAGAGCTGGTAGATCTCGACCTTCTTGCGGTCTTCCTCGGTGCGCACCTCGACCATGTTGGGCCGCAGCCCGTCCTCCTTGCAGCCGCCGATGAACCATTGCGTCTGCTTGGCCGGGAACCGCTCCTCGTCCACATTGAACTGCTTCATCAGCCGCTTGACAGCCGACAGCTGGTCCTGCGTGTCCAGGATCTGGAAACTCTGCGGCAGGTTGGCCAGCTTGTAGTGGGCGCGCAGGAACCGGTTGCACAGGCCATGAAAGGTACCTATCCACATGCCTCGCACGTTGACCGGCAGCATCGCCGACAGCCGCATCATCATTTCCTTGGCGGCCTTGTTGGTGAAAGTCACCGCCATCAGGCCGCCGGGGGAGATCTGCCCGGTGGACAGCAGCCAGGCGATCCGCGTCGTGAGCACGCGGGTCTTGCCCGATCCGGCGCCGGCCAGGATCAGGGCATGCTCGTTGGGCAGGGTCACTGCAGCGCGCTGCTCGGGATTGAGGTTGTGTAAGAGCGGGGACGCCGCGTCGACTTCTGGGAACATAAGGGCATTGTAGGAACCACCATGAACAAAGTGTCACGACTCGCGCTGGGCGGCCTGTTTTTGCTGGCTGCGATGGCGGGTGCGCGCGCGCAGTCTTCCTGCAGCAGCGATGGCCAGCCTCGTCCGGTGGCGCTGCTGGAGCGCTTCATCAACGCCGACTGCGAAGCCTGCTGGAGCGAAGCCGCGACGCCCAGGCCCCGCCAGGGAGAAGTGGCGCTCGACTGGATCGTGCCCGGCAGCCGCGGCGACGACGCGCCCCTCTCGGCCGCCGCCAGCCGGGACGGCATCGCTCGCCTCGAACAGTTGCGCCGTCCGGTTCCTGTCGCGGCCGACGCGTTGCGCAGCAATGCCGGTCCTGCCGGGCGTCGCCTGCGCGTCGCGCATGGCCTGCCATTCAACGGCTACATCGGCACGTCGATCGAGCTCAAGCCCGCCGGCGGTCCCTGGAAGGCCTGGCTGGTGCTGGTGGAAACGGTTCCGCCCGGTACCGACGGCACGCCGCTCGAACGGAACCTGGTCAGGAATTCCATCCAGCCGGCCTGGGACTTGACACGCCCGCTCTCCCCACTGGAGCGGCGCCGGCTCTTCGAATCCCGGCCCATGAGCATTCCACAAGGCGCGAACCCCGAGCGGCTGCGGGTGGTGGGCTGGGTGGAGGATGCGCGTGGACATATAAAGGCAATTGCGCAGTCCAGATGCGCGCCGGCGCCATCTGGCGGGTAAAATCAGGCACCGGGCCCAAGCATTTTGCGGCCCGGCTTGCGTTTCTGCCCTGCGGAGTCGCCACCGGGCCCGATCCAAGCGCTCTTTCGTTTTTCAACGATTCATCTGGAGCTTGGTATGGAAATCTTCGATTACGACAATGTCCTGCTGCTGCCGCGCAAATGCCGCGTGGAAAGCCGCTCCGAGTGCGACGCCGGCGTGGAGCTGGGTGGGCGCACCTTCCGCATCCCCGTGGTGCCGGCGAACATGAAAACGGTGGTGGATGAGCGCATCTGCCTGTGGCTGGCGCAGCACGGCTATTTCTACGTGATGCACCGCTTCGACCTGGACAACCTGCTCTTCGTGCGCCAGATGAAAGCCAACGGCGCCTATGCGTCAATCTCGGTGGGCGTGAAGCAGGCCGATTTCGACGTCGTGAACCAGCTGGCCGCCGAGGACCTGACGCCCGAGTACGTCACCATCGACATCGCGCACGGCCATGCGGACACCGTCCGCGACATGATCAAGCACTTGAAGACGAAGCTGCCCTCCACTTTCATCATCGCGGGCAACGTGGCGACGCCCGAAGCCATCATCGACCTGGAGAATTGGGGTGCCGACGCCACCAAGGTGGGCGTGGGCCCGGGCAAGGTCTGCATCACGCGCATGAAGACCGGCTTCGGCACCGGCGGCTGGCAGCTCTCGGCGCTGAAGTGGTGCGCACGCGTGGCCACCAAGCCCATCATCGCCGACGGCGGCATCCGCGAGCACGGCGACATTGCCAAGAGCGTGCGCTTCGGTGCCACGATGGTGATGATCGGTTCGATGCTGGCCGGTCACGAAGAGTCGCCCGGGCAGACGGTCGACGTCGATGGCAAGCTCTACAAGGAGTATTACGGCAGCGCGTCGGACTTCAACAAGGGCGAGTACAAGCACGTCGAAGGCAAGCGCATCCTCGAGCCGGTCAAGGGCAAGTTGCACGACACCCTGCGCGAAATGGAAGAGGACATCCAGAGTTCCATCAGCTACGCGGGCGGCAAGAAGCTGATGGACATTCGCAAGGTGAACTACGTCATCCTGGGTGGCGACAACGCGGGCGAGCACCTGCTGATGTAGCGCCCCATGAGGAGGCGTTACGCCGGACCTCACACCGTGCCGGTCCGCGCATTGGCCTCAGCGGCGCCACATCCCCGGCGGCCCACCTTCCGTGATGGCCGGTATCAACTTGCCAGCTCCCGCGTCCTGTGCCAACGCACTGGCGGTCGCCGGACACACACCGTTGCCCGCGAAATAGAGCGCCGCCGCGATACGGCCTTCAGCCGGGTCACCCAACGCGTGGTCCAGGTCATCGGGCACCACACAGGTGGGGCTGATGCCGTTGTTGTAGCCGCCCACGCCCAGCGCGTTGACGCTTTCAAAATTCACCGCGTTGAAGACCGTCCCGCACGCCTGGACCGGCTCGAACCCATAGGGCTTGCCATAGGTGGTGCCGCCGACCAGCACCACCTCCATGAACGGCTTGAGCGAATTGATCACGAGCTCGCTGGCCGACGCGGTGCCGGACGAGGCGATGACGAAGACCCGCCGCAGGCCCTGGAGCGGCGGGCCGGGCAGCACACGGCCATCCGCGGTGAACGGGATGGTGAGGTTGTCTTCGGGATGCTTTCCATTGAATCGCAGCTGGGTGAAGGTCTGCCCCGCCAGGCGACTGCCGCCGATCATGCTGGACAGGTTGCGGGCGATGCCCACTTCGCCGCCGCCGTTGTAGCGCAGGTCGAGCACCAACTCGGTCGCGCCCTGGCTGGCGAAGCGGCTGAATGCCTCGCCCATCGCCGTGTTCCCGGCAGAGATGAACTCCTGGTAGGCCATGTACGCCACCTTGCGACTGCCGGATGGCGTCGCCACGTCGAGCACCGACTGGGCCAGCACCGGCGCCAGCGCGAAGACCGCAGAGGACACGGTGATCGTGCGCTGCGCTCCCGCTCTGTCCCGCAGCACGAAGGTTCGCGGGACCCCTTCGGTACTGACCGCTGCAAGCCCTTCGGCGGCGAGCTGTGACGGAGTCCGACCATCGATCGAAAGCACGAAGTCGCCGCGCCGTATGCCGGCCAGCGCGACCGGGCTTGCCGGCTCCACGGCGCGTACCCGCATCGTGGTGGACAGGCTGTCGGTGAACACCAGGCTGTAGCCATAGCCCAGGCGCGTTCCTTCGGCATAGAACTGGGTGAACGTCGCCGCAGGCTGGGTGTAGCTGTAGCGGTCGACCGGCGAGTAGAGCAATGACGCGAAGTAACTGTCGATATTGGGTGCGGCAGCGTTGGCCGTGCCCATGCGGTCGTACCAGAAGTACCGGTCCCGCATGGAGGCGGACAGCCAGGTCTTCTGGTCGGCCAGCGAGCAGCTGGCCGGCGCGGCCGGCGCCTGGCTGGTCTCGACAGGCGGTGCAGCGGTAGTCGGCGTGGCCGTCCCGCCGCCTCCACCACCGCAGCCCGCCAGCAGCGCGGCCAGCAGCGCAACGACCTGGTAAAAACGTTTCATTGCCGGGCCTCCAGCTGCCCAAGCACCAGTTGGTGAAGGCGGTGGCCGGGTTGCGTCATCGCCTCCAGCACGGAAAAGTGATTCAGCCCCGGAAACACCTCGCTCACCGGAACGCGCTCCTTGCCCCACGCCTTCTGCATGAGCTGGTTCTGGCGCAGGAATTCCTCACTCTCGTCGCCGCCCACCAGGGTGCAAAGCCGCCCCTGCGCGGGCGCCGGGAACAGCGCGGGGCTGGCGTCACGCGCCTGCTTCGCCGTGAGTTGCAGCGAGGACTGCAGGAACGGCGTGTGCATGATCGGTTCGAGGTCGTGCAGGCCCGAGATGGAGACCGCCGCCTTCACCAGGTCGGACGGCAGGCGCGGGTCGAACACCGGCCACAGGCAGGCGGCCATCATTGCCGCAAGGTGGCCGCCAGCGGAATGGCCTGCCACCACAATGCGCGCCGGGTCGCCGCCATGGCGAGCGACGTTGCGCCATGTCCAAGCGAGGGCTGCCACCATCTGCATCGTGATCTGCGGCACGGTCACTGCCGGGCACAGGGCGTAGTTGGGGATGACGACGCAGGCGCCGGCCCCGGTGAAAGACGGCGCGATGAACGAATGGTCCTTCTTGTCGAGCGACCGCCAGTAGCCACCGTGAATGAAGAACAACACCGGCGCATCGGGGCGGCCGCCGGGAAAGATGTCCAGGTGCTCGTTCGGCCCACCGCCATAGCGGATGTCGAGCTCGTGCGCCGAGGACCTCGTGGCGGCGGCCGAATCGGCGGTCCAGCGCCGGAGGTGCTCTGCGTGTTCCGGCACCAGATCGCGGTTGTTGTACATGCGGTCCAGCCATTGGCCGTCGTAGCTTTTGCTCATCGTTGTGCGATCCAGGAATGAGGGGCTATCTTGGCACAGCGCCGTCGATTCCCCCGGGCCGGCCAGGGCCAATCTGGACAATGACCCGGTTTCGCGTATTCTGTATACAGAGTACAACCATGGCCGCATCGCTCGTCAAGCTCGTCACCAGCCCCGACCTCGTCGATCAGGTCTACCGCAGCCTGCTGGACGCCATCAGCGAGGGCTCGCTCGCGCCGGGCGAACGGCTCACGCAGGAGGACATCGCCGAGAAGCTGGCGGTGTCGCGCCAGCCGGTGCTGCAGGCCCTGCGCCTGCTGAAGATGGATGGCTTCGTGCTCGACGCGCCGGGACGCGGCGTGCTGGTGGCGCCGCTCGATGCGGACTGGATGCTCAAGGTTTACCAGGTTCGGGGGGCACTCGACGCGCTGGCGGCCCGGCTGGCCGCCGCGCACCGATACCGCATCGACCCGAAACTGGTCGAAGCCGGGCGCAAGGCGGCGCGTGGACGCAACGTCAAAGCCATGATCGACGCCGACATGGCGTTCCACAACGCGATCTATGCCGCGTCCGGCAACCCGCTCATCGAACAAAGCGCCCACCAGCACTGGCGTCACCTGCGCCGCGTGATGGGCGCGGTGCTGCAGCAGTCGAAGCAGCGCGAGGCCGTGTGGGATGAACACGAAGCGATCGGCCGGGCCATCGCCGCCGGCGACGGCGACCGGGCGGCCCGCCTGATCGAGCGGCACAGCCAGCGCGCCGGGGAAAACCTGGGCGCGCAACTCACCCACGTATTGACAGCGACAAAAGGAGACAAGGCATGAGACTGACCCCCGAGCAACTCGCGCAGTTCGACCGCGAGGGCTACCTGTTCTTTCCGGCCCAGTTCACGCGAGAGGAAATGCAGTCGCTGGCCGGCGAGGTGCCCCACCTGTACAGCCGGCGCGAAGCCTACAACGTGCGCGAAAAAGGGAGGGACGCCGTCCGCACCAATTTCGGGGCCCACATGTACAGCCAGCCTTTTGCGAAACTGGCGCGGCACCCGCGCATGGTGCGCCCCGTGATGGACCTGTTCGACGAAGAGGTCTACATGCACCAGTTC
>JBDSWB010000036.1:0-20610 GCA_039926915.1 Ramlibacter sp. | reverse complement strand
TCACCGAATCCAGCGCGGGCGCCAGCGAAAGGTTCAGCTCGGAGGGGGGAACCGGCTCTTCCCGCAGCACCTTGTACATGATGGTTGTCGTCGACTCGCCGGTGAACGGCTTTTCGCCGGTCAACAGCTGGTACAGGATGACACCGCAGGAGAACAGGTCGCTGCGCCCGTCCACGGGGTGGCCCATGAACTGCTCGGGCGACATGTACGAAGGCGTGCCCATCACCGTGCCGGTCTGCGTCAGCTCCGAGGCCTCGACCCGAGCGATCCCGAAGTCCGCGACCTTGACCCGGCCAAAAACGTCGCCCCCACGCTTGTCACTGTGTGTACTGCGCTGCCCCCCGAGGGGGCCGCCGACGCCTTGGGACGGCCCGGCGGCGACGGATTCCAAAAGGATCAGGTTGGCCGGCTTCATGTCCCGGTGCACCACGCCCTGCGAATGCGCGTGGTCCAGCGCGTCGAGCATCTCACTCATGATGCGCACCACCTCCGGCATCGGGAAGCGCTGGCCCGATTCGAAGAAGTCGCGCAGCTCGCGGCCCTTGACGAATTCCATCGCGATGAAGGCCACTCGCTGGCCGCCGATCGCGGCGGAGGGTGCGGCCATCATCGTGGCCTCTTCCTCGCTGATGTCCTGCGCGATGTCCTCGCCGTATTCGTAGATGGCGACGATGCCCGGATGGTTGAGCCGGCCGGCGGCCTGGGCTTCGCGTTTGAAGCGCGCCATCACGCTCACCACCTCTGCTCCGCCCAGCTGGGACGGCAGGATGGTCTTGATGGCGACGGTGCGCTCGATGACGGGGTCGAATCCCTCGTAGACGGTCCCCATCGCACCCTTGCCCAGGATGCGGCGGATCCGGTATTTGCCCAGCTTGTTCACTTGTACCGGTTGTCGATTTCCCAGACCGTCGTCTGCACCAGGCGTTGCACCATGGTATCGAGGCCGACGCCGCCCTTGGCGCTCTGGGAAACGCCCATCACGCTGCTGGCGTTGGCACCGACTTCCATTTTCAGTTCCTTGTAGCCCTGCGCCACCTGCTCGGTGGTGTTGGCGTCCATGATCTTGTAGCGCATGCCGATCAACCAGACGGCAGTGGCTTCCTGGTTGTTCACCGAACTCGTGACGTGGCCGGCGACGCCGCCGCCCAGCATGCCCATCAGCCCGCCCACGGCGCGGCCGTCGAAGCCTTTCTTGTTCTCGGAGATCTGCTCGGCCTTCAGGATGTCGAACTTCACGACCCACTGCGTGGTCTTGAGCTTGCCCATCTGCATGGTCTTGCGCGCGGCCTGCGGGTCGCCCAGGTTGTAGGCGAGCGAGACTTCGTTGAGCAACGGGCCGAGATTAGTGCGCTCGAGCACGGCGAAATTCGCCTGGGAGAGTTCCAACTCGCCGAAGTCGGCGATATTGTTCGGCCCGAATTTCTGCAGGAAGCCTGCGTTGTTGCTCTTGATCTCGCCGGGGATCACCACCAGCGCGGGGCCGCGCTTGTTCCTGTTGGTGTAGGCGATTTCCTGGTAAGCCGCCTGGTCGGCCGCGGCGTTGGCTTGCTGCGAGGTCGAGCTGCCGGCATTGGGCGAAGGGTTGCCGAAGGTCGGCTGCGCGAAGGCCGGCGCCGCCAGGATGCACACGGCCAGCGCGGCCGCGTGGCAGGACAATGTTCTGTAGTTGTTCATGGTGATTTCCTCCTGAATTAAAAATTCCCGGGTGATTATCGGCCCGAGGCGTTGCGGCAGTAGTCGCTGTACAACCGGGCCACGACTTCGTCCGCGCGCTCCTCGATCAGCGTGAGGGCCATGCCCGACGTGTCGCTGCCGGCATAGCTGGCATTGCTGGCCGAGGCGGTGGACACCGGCCGGCCCGATGCATCGGTGAGCGTGAAGTCGAGGCTCACGTTGACCTGGTTGACGTTGACGATCGCATTGCGGGTGGCCGTGCTGGCGATCACGCCGCGCAGCACGTATTGCGCAGCCATGCGGCGCGAGGCGCCGAGGGCGCGGTCCGGGTCGTTCTTGAAGTAGGCGTTGATTTCTTCCTGGGCGACCTGCTTGCGGATCTGCTCGGCCGTGAAGGTTCTGAGGCCGAGTTCCTTCAGGCGCGAATTCACGGCTTCGACATGGCGGCTGTAAGGGCCCTGGCCGGCGGCGAGAACGCCGTTGCGCTCCTCGGCGATGATGACCATGATCTTGCGGTTCTTGATCCTGTCGCGGCAGGGGGTGTTCAGCTGCGCCCACGTCACGGCGTCGCGCCGCTCCTGCGCGGTGTCCGCGGCGGGCGGATTGGAGAACTTGAACGCCTGGGCGTGCGCAGAAACCGCGATCGACCAACAGGCAAGCAAAATCGCCGATGATGTACGCATCGAGGCAGCCAGATTTTTTAGGAAGGTTGATTATTATGGATTTGGGTATCGCGGGCAAATGGGCGCTGGTGTGCGGAGCGAGCAAAGGTTTGGGTTTTGGTTGCGCGCAAGCACTGGTTCGTGAAGGAGTTCACGTATTGCTGGTCGCGCGCGGCGCCGAAGCCCTGGAAGCTGCGGTGCAGAAGCTGCTGGACGACCCGGGCCGGCCGACTGACACGGCCGTCAAGCACGTGGCCGCCGACATCACCACCGAGGAAGGGCGGGCCAAGGTCTTCGAGCAGCGCGGCGAGTTCGACATCGTCGTCACGAATGCCGGCGGACCGCCCCCCGGTGATTTCCGCACCTGGGGCCGCGAGGAGTGGATCAAGGCCGTGGACGCCAACATGCTCACGCCGATCGAGTTGATCAAGGCCACGGTCGACGGGATGGCGGCGCGCGGCTTCGGTCGCGTCGTCAACATCACATCCAGTTCGGTGAAAGCGCCGATCGACGTGCTCGGCCTGTCCAACGGCGCGCGCAGCGGCCTGACCGGATTCGTCGCGGGTGTGGCACGTACTGCGAAACTGGCGTCCGCCAACGTGACCATCAACAACCTGCTGCCCGGGGTCTTCGACACCGACCGCGTGCGTAACATGGCGCAGGGCCAATCCCAGAAGACCGGCCAGGCCGTTGACGCCATCCTCGAGGCCCGGCGCAACGCCGTCCCGGCGCGGCGCCTCGGAACCCCGGAGGAATTCGGCGCGGTCTGTGCCTTCCTGTGCAGCCAGCATGCTAGCTACATCACCGGCCAGAACATCCTCACGGATGGCGGGGCTTACCCCGGAACCCACTGAGCCGTTGGCTGCTGGGCGCGGCGTTGGCTGAGGCAAAGCTTGCAGATTCATGGCACGATGGCGCCCCAACCCTTGCAGGAATCAGTCATGAGCAGAGCAGTGCAGATCAAGCAGCCCGGCGGTCCGGAACAGCTCCACATCGCCGATATCGCCGTGGGCGAGCCCGGCCCCGGGGAAATCCGCATTCGCCACAAGGCGGTCGGCCTGAACTACATCGACGTGTATCACCGCACCGGAATGTATCCGCTGCCGTTGCCTGCCACGCTGGGCATGGAGGCCTCGGGCGTGGTGGAGGCGGTTGGCGCTGGCGTCACGCACCTGAAGGCCGGCGACCGCGCGGCCTATGCCAGCCAGCCCCCCGGCAGCTATTGCGAGCTGCGCGTGATGCCGGCCAAGAACGTCTGCCAGCTGCCCGACCCGATCGACTTCGACACCGGTGCTGCGATGATGCTCAAGGGCCTCACAGCGCAATACCTGCTCAAGAAGACCCAGCCGCAAGGCGGCCTGAAGGCGGGCGACTTCGTGCTGTTTCACGCCGCGGCCGGCGGCGTCGGCCTGATCGCCTGCCAGTGGGCGCGCGCCATGGGGCTGCAGCTGATCGGCACCGCCGGTTCCGACGAGAAATGCGCGCTGGCCAAGGAGCATGGCGCCACCCACACGATCAACTATGCGAAGGAAGACTTCCTGGCCCGCGTGAAGGAGATCACCGGCGGCAAGGGCGTGAAAGTGGTCTATGACTCGGTGGGCAAGGACACCTGGGACAAGTCGCTCGATTGCCTGCAGCCGTTCGGCCTGATGGCTTCCTTCGGCGCCGCTTCGGGCCCCCCGGCGCCGTTCGCGCCCGCGTTGCTCGGGGCCAAGGGTTCCATCTACCTGACGCGGCAGACGCTCTTCACCCACACCGCCACGCGCGAGAGCACGCAGGCGATGGCCGATGACCTGTTCGAGGCGGTCACCAGCGGCATGGTCAAGATCCGCATCGATCAGCGCTACCCGCTCGAAGACGTAGCGCAGGCGCACCGCGATCTGGAAGCGCGCAAGACCACGGGCAGCACCATCCTCACCTTGTGAGTTCGCTGGTCCCCGACGCTGCCTGGCTGGCCGCCCTGTACGCGGGCCTCGACCAGCCACCGCACCGGCTGCGCGTTCCGCTGTGGGCAGGCGGGGCCCCGGTTGGTTCGGTCGAGCCAGACTTGCTGCCCCGGCTCACGCTGCGGACAGGCCTTGCGCAGGAAGTGGAGCGTGACGGCGCGCGCTGCTGGGAAGTGCAAGGCGACGTCACGGAAAGCCTGGGCGAAATTGCGCAGGCGCTGCGCGACGCCGGGCTCGCGCACACCTGGCGTGACGAACAGCTGGGTGTGGACGACCCACAGGGGAGACGACTCGGCACCGTGGAGCGCGCGGTCGTGCGATGCCTGGGCGTCACGACATTCGCCGTCCACATGGTGGGGCTGTCACGTGCCGGCGAGCACTGGGTCCAGCAGCGGTCCTTCACCAAACCCAATGACCCGGGCCTTTGGGACACGCTGGTGGGCGGCATGGTGCCGGCATCCGACTCGACGGCATTGGCGCTGGAGCGCGAAACCTGGGAAGAGGCGGGACTGCGTCTGGCGCAACTGGCCGGTGTGAGCCACGGTGGACGCATCTTCACGCGCCGGCCCACCGACAGGGGCAGCGCGGGCTATGTCGTCGAATACGTGGACTGGTATCGCTGCGTGATCCCCGACGGGGTCGTGCCGGTCAACCAGGACGGCGAAGTGGCCGAGTTCAGGCTCATGGCTTCCGATGAGGTGCTGGCTCGATTGCAGCGCGGCGAGTTTACGACCGAGGCCGCGCTGATGCTGTTGCAGGCGGGTCTGTAGGAGCAGCGCTGCGCCGGCTGTCGGCCAATTCCGTATGAGTGGACCTCTCCTACAGTTGCAAGGCTCCGGGGATGGCAGCCCGGCCGTGCCGAGGGCGTTAGAGTGGTTTCAACGAGCGAGACATGAGGCCCGCCTCCGGCCGGCCCCGTCTCCACTGGAGAATCAGATGACTTTCAGAGCCTATATCGTGGAGGACAGCCCGACCATCCGCGAGAACCTTATCGAGACGCTGCAGGAGCTGGCGTTGGTCGAGCCCGTGGGCACGGCCGAGACCGAACACGAGGGCAAGCAGTGGCTGGCGCAAAACGACGCGTACTGGGACCTGGCCATCATCGACCTGTTCCTCAAGGAAGGCAGCGGGCTCAACATCCTTGAAGCTTTGCGCTTCCGGCGACCGACCCAGAAGATGGTGATCCTCAGCAACCATGCCACCAATGACGTGCGCTGGCGCTGCGCTCAGCTTGGCGCCGATGCCGTCTTCGACAAGTCGACGGAAATCGAAGCGCTGGTGGACTACTGCAAGAAGGAACGAGCCCGCTCGAAGCGCGCAGGCCAGTAGCGCTGGGTCACGGTCCTTCGGCCAGTGGTACCTGGCGCAGCCGGTTAGGCGCGAGCGCCCCGGCGGAGTCGAGGATCGGGTAAGCGATCGAGCAGATATGTGAATTGATCCGCTTCAGGTCGCTGATCAGGTCGATGTGCAGCGAACTCGTCTCGATGCTCTGCACGGTATTGCCGGTCAGGCGCGTGAGGTGGGTCGAGGCATAGGCGCGTTCGAGATCGCGAAAGCGCGCCTTTTCCTCGAGCAGCTTCTGTGCATCGCGCACCGACCCATTGAGGAAGACACTCATGCCCAGGCGCAGGTTCTCGATGAGGCGGGAATGCAGCTCGCAGATTTCGGCCATGCCGGCATCCGAGAAGCTGCGTTGCTTCTTGATCTTCTTGTCTTCGATGTCGATCAGGATGCGCTCGATGATGTCGCCGATCTGCTCCATATTGATCGTGAAGCTGATGATGTCGGTCCAGCGCCGGCTCTCTTCCTCGTCCAGCGCCTCGCGGGAAATCTTGGTCAGGTAATACTTGATCGCCGAGTACAGCTCGTCGACGGTGTCGTCCATCTTGCGCAGGTCTTCGGCGAGCCTGATGTCGTTGCTCTTGATCACCGTGAGCATGCCCACCATCATCGTTTCCACGATGTCCGCCTGGTGCAGGGCCTCACGGGCAGCACAGGAGATGGCGAGCGAGGGGGTGCTGAGCGCCGATG
This sequence comes from Ramlibacter sp., assembly GCA_039926915.1. Lineage (GTDB taxonomy): Bacteria > Pseudomonadota > Gammaproteobacteria > Burkholderiales > Burkholderiaceae_C > Ramlibacter. The sequence continues at coordinate 14,297 of JBDSWB010000036.1, read as the reverse complement.
GGTCCAGGTGGGCCGGCCGCCCGGCCGCCCGGCTCTTGTCCGTCTTGGGAAGCCATTGCTCGGCCCATCGCGCGACCACTTGCGTGAGGCCGATGAAGAGCACGGCCGCCATGATGTTGAAGCTGAGGTGGAACAGCACCACCAGCGTCGCCGCATCGTTCACGTACGGCCTGACGTACTTCAGCCAGAGGGCCAGCAGCGGCGCGGCGATAAGCAGGCCAACAGCCTTGAACACGAAGTTGCCCAGCGGAACCTGGCGCACTTCCACCGTCGATCGCATCGTGGTCAGCACCGCCAGCAGGCCGCTGCCCAGGTTGGCGCCCAGCACGATGCCCAGCGCCGGCTCGATCGGCACCAGCCCCGTCGCCGCCATCGTTGCCGTCAGAAGCACGATCGCGAGGCTCGAATAAGCCAACACTGCCAGGAAAGCGCCGAGCGTGATCTCCAGCAGCAGGTCACTCGAGACCGACCCCAGCAGGGCCTTGACCGCGGGCGAATGGGTCATGATTTCGGTGGAAGCAGCCACCAGCCGCAGCGCCAGCAGCATCAGGCCCAGGCCGATGAAGATGCGCCCGATGCGGCCGACCGGGGTCGACTGGCGGGCGAGGAACAGCACCACGCCCACGAAGATGAACAGGGGCGAGAGCCAGGACAGGTCGAAGGAGAAGACCACGGCCATCAGGCTGGTGCCGATGTCGGCGCCCAGCATCACGGCCAGCGCCATCGGCAGCGCCACCAGGCCCTGGCCCACGAAAGACGACACGATGAGCGCCGTGGCCGTGCTCGACTGCACCAGGGCCGTGACACCCAGGCCCGAAATCACCGCCGCCCCGCGGTTGGTGACGCTGTGGGCCAGCACGTTGCGCAGGTTCGCGCCGAACACCCCCAGGATGCCGGTTCGGACGAGATGGGTTCCCCATACCAGCAGCGCGATTGCCGCCAGAAGATTCAACAAGTGCTTCATTGCTTCAGGCTTCAACTATACCCGCGCGCGCATGTGGCCCCCACGCTTGCGCCAAAAGCCGTTGCGCTGCCCCCCAAGGGGGCCCTCGCGCCTTGCGGCGGCCCGGCGGCGCTCACGCATCAATCTCATCGCGCCCGGCGCACGCGTATCAGTTCGTCGAGGATCAGGCAGGCCGCGCCGACGGTGATCGCGCTGTCGGCGACGTTGAACGCCGGGAAGTACCAGCTGTGCCAATGCACCTGGACGAAGTCCACAACATAGCCGTGCAGCAGCCGGTCCACCACATTGCCTACCGCGCCGCCGAGGATCAGGGCAAGCGCGAGCGAGAACAACTTCTGCCCCGCATGGGAGCGCAGCATCCACACGATGAAGATCGCTGCCGCGATGCCGATGGCCGTGAAGAACCAGCGTTGCCAACCCGAAGCGGCCGCCAGGAACGAGAACGCCGCGCCGGTGTTGTGGGCCCGCACGACGTTGAAGAAGCTGGTGACGTAAGTCGAGTCGCCCAGGTTGTAGTAGCCGAGGATCAGCACCTTGGTGAACTGGTCGGCGATGAAGATGATCAGGGACAGCCCCAGCCAAGGCAGCCAGCCGCCCGGTGCATTGCGGGCCATCAGGCGAACTTCCTCTCTTCGCCCGGACCGAACAGATTGCTGGTGCAGCGCCCGCAGATCGTCGGGTGCGCCGGGTCATGGCCGACGTCCTCGCGCCAGTGCCAGCAGCGATCGCACTTCACCGCTTCCGAAGCGGTCACCTTCACCGCCATCGCATCGCCGGCCACGAGGCCCATGGCTGAAGTGATGAAGACGAATTTGACATCGCCTTCCAGGCTGGCCAGCGCCGACCACAACTCGCCGTGCGTGGCCATGGGCACCGTGAGCGCCACGTTGGCCTGCAATGACGAGCCCACTTTGCCGGCTTCGCGCAGGGATTCGATCTCCTTGTTGACCAGCTCGCGAGCGGCCCGGATCAAGGTCCACTTGGCGATCAGGGCCGGGTCCGGCGCGCCGATCTCGGCATAGGTCTCGAAGAAGATCGATTCGGAATCGCCGAGCAGCTTCCACGCTTCCTCGGCGGTGAAGCTGAGGAAAGGCGCCATCCAGCGCAGCATGGCGTGCGTGATGTTCCACAGCGCGGTCTGTGCACTGCGGCGCGCCAGCGACTTGGGCGCCGTCGTGTAGAGGCGGTCCTTGAGGATGTCGAGGTAGAACGCGCCCAGGTCTTCCGAGCAATACACCTGCAGCTTGGCCACGACCGGGTGGAATTCGTAGATCTCGTAGTGAGCCAGCACCTCAGCCTGGAACTGCGCCGCGCGCGACAGTGCATAGCGGTCGATCTCCAGCATGTCGGCGAGGCTCACCGCGTCCTTCGCCGGGTCGAAGTCGCTGCCATTGGCCAGCAGGAACCGCAGCGTGTTGCGGATGCGGCGATAGGCGTCGACCACGCGCGCCAGGATCTTGTCGTCCCCCGCGATGTCGCCCGAGTAGTCGGAGGCAGCAACCCAGAGGCGGACGATCTCGGCGCCCAGCTTCTTGTTGACTTCCTGCGGTTCGATCCCGTTGCCCAGCGACTTGCTCATCTTGCGGCCCTGGCTGTCCACGGTGAAGCCGTGGGTCAGCAGGCTGCGGTAGGGCGCGCGGCCATAAATGGCGCAGGCGGTGAGCAGCGAGGAATGGAACCAGCCTCGGTGCTGGTCATGCCCTTCGAGATACAGGTCGGCCTCGGGCCCGCTCTCGTGACCGGAACCGGCGTGCGAGTGCTTGAGCACCGTGGTGTGCGTGGTTCCGGAGTCGAACCAGACTTCCAGGATGTCGGTGCTCTTGGCGTACAGCGAGGCGTCCGGCACGCCCAGGATGGATTCGGCGCTGGCCTTGCTCCAGGCCTCGATGCCCCCCGCCTCGACCATGTCGGCGGCGGTGTCCAGGATCTCCATGGTGCGCGGATGCAGCTCGCCCGTGTCCTTGTGCAGGAAGAAGGGCAGGGGCACGCCCCAGCTGCGCTGGCGGCTGATGCACCAGTCGGGCCGCCCGGCGATCATGTCGCGCAGGCGCGCCTTGCCGTTCTCGGGATAGAAATTCGTTTCCTCGATGGCCTCCAGCGCCATCTGGCGCAGGGACTGGGGTGCCTTGTCTTTGGTGAACACGCCTTCGCCGTCGTCCATGCGAATGAACCATTGCGCTGCCGCGCGGTAGATCACCGGCGTCTTGTGGCGCCAGCAATGGGGGTAGCTGTGGGTGATGCTCTCGGTGGCGAACAGTCGCCCGTCGTCCTTGAGCGCCTGGATGATCTGTGGCACCGCCTTCCAGATATTGAGGCCGCCGAACAACGGGAAGTCGGGCGCGTAGCTGCCGTTGCCTTGCACCGGGTTCAGGATGTCGTCGTAGGCCACACCGTGGGCAACGCAGGAATTGAAGTCGTCCAGGCCGTACGCCGGCGACGAATGCACGATGCCCGTGCCGTCGTCCGCCGTGGCGTAGTCGGCCAGGTACACCGGGGAGAGCCGCCGGTAGCCCGCGTCCACGTCATACAGCGGATGCTGAAAATTCAACCCGCCGAGTGCTTCGCCTTCCACCGTCGCCAGCACCTTGGCATGCAGGCCGTAGCGTTCCATGCAACGCTCCACCAGCGATTCGGCGAGCACCAGCAGGCAACGCCCGGTGTCGACCAGCGCATAGATGATCTGCGGGTTCAGGTTGAGCGCCTGGTTGGCCGGGATGGTCCATGCGGTGGTGGTCCAGATGACAGCAAAGGCGTCCTTGTCCAGCGCGGACAGGCCGAATGCCGCGGCCAGCTTCTGCGGCTCGGCGCACTTGAAGCCAACGTCCAGCGTCTGCGACTTCTTGTCCGCGTACTCGATCTCGAATTCAGCCAGCGACGAGCCGCAATCGAAACACCAGTACACGGGCTTCAGGCCGCGATACACGAAGCCGCGCTCGACCACGCGCTTGAACGCGCGGATTTCCTCGGCCTCATTCTGGAAATCCATGGTGCGGTAGGGATGGTCCCAATCGCCCAGCACGCCCAGTCGCTTGAAGTCGGCCATCTGGATGGCGATCTGCTCGGTCGCGAAGGCGCGGCTCTTCGCCTGCATCTCATCGCGCGGCAGGTTGCGGCCGTACTTCTTCTCGATCGCGTTCTCGATCGGCAGGCCGTGGCAATCCCAGCCCGGGACGTAGGAGGCGTCCAGGCCCTTGAGCTGCCGAGCCTTGACGATCATGTCCTTCAGGATCTGGTTGACCGCGTGGCCCATGTGGATCTGGCCGTTGGCATAGGGCGGGCCGTCATGCAGCACGAACTTCTCGTGCTCGCAGCGCGCGGCACGCAGCTTCTTGTAAAGGCCCCTGTCTTCCCATTCCTGCACCCAGCCCGGCTCGCGCCTGGGCAGGTCGCCGCGCATCGGGAACGGAGTGTCCGGCAAGTTGAGCGTGGCGCGGTAATCGGTCTTGTCTGTCATGGGGATGCCTGAAAGCGGTGTCATGGAAACTCCGTCATTCCGGGCCAGCCCCGGAATCCACGAGTACGTGGGATGGATTACGGCGGTCCTGAGGCCAGCTCCGCGGCCCGGACTGCAATGACAGCACTGCGTTAAATTCGGTCGCGCGTCGTCTGGCGGTGGGTGGATGCAAAGAACGCGCGCGCGGCCTCGCAGTCCCTGGCGATGCCGGTTTTGAGGGCATCGAGACCGTCGTACTTCAGCTCGTCGTGCAGTTTGTGCAGCAGTTCCACCCGGATGATTTTACCGTAGGCCCCCTCGTCACCCAGGCTATGCGGCCATTCCAGGCAGTGTGTCTCCAGCAGCACCCGGCCGCCGTTGACGTCGTTGGGGTCCAGGGAGGGCCGGATGCCCAGGTTCGCCACACCGGGCAGTGGCCGGCCGCCGAGTCCGTTCACCTTCACCGCGAAAATGCCGCTGGCCGCCGGCTTCCAATGGGAAAACCGCAGGTTCAGGGTCTTGAAGCCCAGCTGCCGGCCCAGCTTGCGGCCGTGAACCACATGCCCGCTGATGCTGTAGGGCCGACCCAGCAACGCTGCCACGCCGTTCATGTCGCCCCGGGCGAGCGCCTCTCGCACGGCGGAACTGGAGACCCGCAGCCCGGGCCCGCCGCCGGGCCGTCCCGACGCGGGCCAGCCCCCTGGGGGGGCAGCCGGGCGCAGCCGGGCGTGGGGGTCGGATATCTCGTAGCTGTTCATGCGCGCAACGTCGAAGCCTTTCGCGGCGCCTGCGGCGTCCAGCATGGCGTAGTCGCCGGCGCGTTTGGCGCCGAAGCGGAAATCGTCGCCGACCAGGACGTACCGCGCGCCCAGGCCCTTCACCAGCACGCCGTCGACGAAGGCTTCGGGAACCTGCGACGACAGCCGGGCATCAAACGGCAAGACCACGCACTGTTCCACGCCGCAGCGCGCCAGTTCCGTGAGCTTGTCGCGCAGCGTGGCGACGCGGGCCGGCGCCAGCTCCGGCTTGCGCGCCAGTGCGGCGAAGTAGTCGCGTGGGTGCGGCTCGAAGGTCAGCACGCAGCTGGGCACGCCCCGGTGCCGCGCTTCGTTGATAAGCAATGCGAGCATGGCCTGGTGGCCGCGGTGCACCCCATCGAAGTTGCCAATGGTGAGTGCGCAGGCCGGGGCGATCCCGGAGTGGTTAAAGCCTCTGAAGATATGCATCGCGGCCAGTTGGTATCTTTTTGATAGCAGCTCGCGCCCGCCTGCCAAGCATCACCGGGCTTTTCCCAGGGATCAGGGGGTCGCGAAAACAGGGTATATTGTGCTGTAGAGCAGCGTCAGGCGGCTGTACCAGACCTCGGCCTGATTTCTTGTCATTCAAGGAGGCGTGTTTTGAAGGTTTTGAAGTTGTCCGCCCAAGGGCTGCCCCAGTCGTGGATTTCGCTGGAGCAGGCCGTGTTGCACTACGCTTCCGATGAGGTGCGCTGGGAAGTCGGCGCGCAGGTCGCGCTGTTCCGCGGCGGCCACAACGCGATGACCGGCGAGCAGTCGCGCATCGCCATCAGCAGCATCATCGGCACCAAGGGTGTGCCCAACATCAACCCTTTCGACCTCAAGCCGGGCCTCACCAACAGCAAGCTGTTTGCACGCGACCGGAATGTCTGCGCCTATTGCGGCGAAGACTTCCATGAGGAAGAGCTCACGCGCGAGCACATCATTCCGTTCGCCCAGAACGGGCGCGACCACTGGATGAACGTGGTCACGGCCTGCCGCGCCTGCAATCACCGCAAGAGCAACCGCACGCCCGAACAGGCGCGCATGCCGCTGCTTTATGCGCCCTACGTTCCCAGCCTGTGGGAGGACTTCATCCTGCGCAACCGCCGCATCCTGGCGGACCAGATGGAGTTCCTGATGGTGCACCTGCCGAAGACGTCGCGCCTGCACTGTTGACGAATCCGTTGCCGGGCCGCTTTCAGTACGTCAGTTCGAGCGTGGTGATGTGATTCTGCGCGGCCGGCCAGGTCCGGCCCACCACACGCTCCCCATTGAACTCCGCCACCACGGCGCGCGGCACCGCAATCGTGGGTTTGATCACCGACTGCGCGACACCCGCGCCCAGCACCGCGCCGGGCGGCGGCGACTGGCCGTCGAAAGCCATCTTGTCGCGGCCCGGGTCGAGGTAGCCGCGGGGCCGGAACATCTTCACGACGGTTGGCGCGTTCTTGTCTGCCTCCGCGATCCGGTCTGCGCGCAGGTGCACGATGTCGCTGGAGCGCGGGAACAGGCTGCGGTAGATGTGCGTGGTCGCGTAACCGGGCGCCGCGATCACGAACTCGTAGCGTGCGTCGGGCCGCGCGGCGAACGGCCCCCACAGCCCGTTCGCACCGATCGTCTTCTCATAGGCCGCGGCGCCCTGGCGCTCCCCGGCGACCGGGTCGATCGCGAAGATCTGCAGCTGCGCACCGGGCAGAGGCAGGTTGTTCGAGAAATTGCCGCTGGCCGGGTCGGTGGGCCAGATGCCCATGCCGCTCACCTTGCCGCCGAGCACCACCCGGTCTTCCGCAGTCACGTTGACGGTCGCGGGCGCCTTGCCGGTGATGAAACGGTACGCCGCGTCGAAGGCCGCCGGCGAGAAGGCGGTCTCGCGGTGATCGATGCGCGGGATCACCACATTGGTTGCGCCCTTGAGCTCGGGGCCGGCAAACGTAACATTGGTGGGCGTGCCGCGCTTGCCGATCCACAGGCCGTCGGGCTGCGCGTACTTGTCGTTGTTCTCGGATCGGATGGTCAGCCACTTCACCGGCCCGGTGACCTCGTCGCCGGCCGCGTTCCTGGGTTTGTTCAGTTCCGTGAGGAACGGGCCGCTGCCGGCGAACTCACTTTTCTCGAAGAAGCCCGGGATGTTGGCCCAGACACCGTGGTTGTTTCCTCCGCCGAGGATGGCATGGCTCACGGTCTTGTCGCCGCCGCCGTTCTGGATGTAATTGCGGATCGCGTTGGCGCCGCGCGAGTTGCTCATGAGCACCACCTGCTTTGCCCCGGTCGCCCTGAGCACGCTCTCGACTTCGGACTTGAGAAACGCCATGTGGTCCGCGGTGGAAGTGCGGCCTGGCTGCGCCGTGGTGTCGTCGTCGCGCGCCAGTGGATAAGGCATGTCAATCGCATACAGGCGATCGCGCGGCCAGCCATTGGACTCGAATCGCCAGAGGGTGGTTTGCCAGAGCGCGGCCGTGTCACCGTTGCCGTGCACGAAGACGATCGGCGGCTGCTCTTGCAGCGAAACGCTGCCGGCGCAGCCGGCCAGGACGATGGCGATGAAACCAAGAAATACGCGACGCAAGATCAACATGAAAGCCTCCAGAATTGTTTCCCCCGCAGGGACAAGGTTCGCGCGGAACATCATGCAGCGCGAGCGCATATAAAAAAATGCCCGGCTTGCCGGGCATTCCTTATCTGATCAGACCAGTTGAAAAACTCGCAGCGTTTTTCAACTGAATACCCCCGCCGTATCCTGCATTCTTTCCGAGACTTCGCCCAGTTGGTGCAGGGTATCCCCGAAGGTCATTTCCAGCTGCGTGAGCTTCTTGAAGTAATGGCTGCCGATGTATTCGTCGGTGACGCCGATGCCGCCATGCAGCTGCACCGAGCTCTGGCCGATGAATCGCATCGAGACGCCCAGCTGGTATTTGGCCCGGGCCATGGCGCGGCGTCGCTCCTCGGCGGGGGCGTTGAGCTTGAGCGACGCGTAGTAGCTCATCGACCGGGCCAGCTCCAGCTGCATCTTCATGTCCGCGACACGATGGCGCAACGCCTGGAACGTAGAGAGCGCCACGCCGAACTGCTTGCGTGTGTTCATGTACTCCACGGTGACGGCCAGGGTCTTGTCCAGCACGCCCACCGCTTCCGCGCAGGTTGCGGCGATTCCGATGTCGACCGCATGTTCCAGCGCCGTTAGCCCGTCGAGGGTTACCAGCGTGGCTGGGCTGGACTTGAAGGTGACCTCCGCAGCGCGGCCGCCATCCTGTGTGCCGTAGCCACGCGTCGCGATACCCGACGCGGCCTTGTCCACCAGGAACAGCGCGATCTTGCCGTCGGCCGTGGCCGGCACCAGGAACGCGTCGGCGTGGTCGCCAGCCGGCACGAGGCTCTTGGCGCCGGTCACCTGCCAGGCCGCGCCGGATTGCGTGGCCTGCGTGCCGCACTGGTCAAGCCGGTAACGCGCCTTGCGCTCTTGCTGTGCCAGGACCACGAAGGCTTCGCCGGCAGCGATCGTCGGCAGCCATGCCGACTTGACGGCTTCAGGTGCGTAGCCATTGAGGATGCCACCCGCGATCAGCGTCTGGGCCAGTGGCTCCAGTACCATGCCGCGACCCAGCTCTTCCATCACCACCATGCCCTCGATCGGGCCCATGCCCATGCCGCTATGTTCTTCCGCGATGTACAGGCCGGCCAGGCCGAGTTCGGCCAGCTGGCCGTAGGCCGCACGGTCGAAACCGCCAGCCTTCACGATCGCCCTGCGGCGCTCGAAGTCGTACCCCTTGTCGACCCACTTGCGCACCGCGTCGCGCAGCTGCTCCTGGTCGCCGGAAAAGTCAAAGTCCATTTTTCTCTCCTTACCCGAGAACGGTTTGAGCGACGATGTTTCTCTGCACTTCGTTGCTGCCACCGTAGATCGTGGTCTTGCGCAAGTTGAAGTAGGTGGATGCCAGCGGGGCGCAGTGCGCCGCGCCTATGTAGTCGCCCTGCCAGCCGGCCTCCATGGCTTCCTTGATGTAGGGCAGCGCATAGGGTCCGGCGGCCAGCATCATCAGTTCGCTGTAGCGCTGCTGGATCTCGCTGCCCTTGATCTTCAGCAGGCCCGCGATATCGAGCGAGTTCTTGCCCGACTTCTCGGCCGACAGCACGCGCAGCACCAGCATTTCCAGCGCCACGACATCCACCTCGAGGCGCGCGACCTCGTCGCGGAAACGCAGGGCGTCGGGGCCACCTTGCGCGGGGTCGTACAGGTCTTCGGCCTTGGCGATGCGCTTCAGCCGCTCGAGCTCCCGCTTGGCGCGGTTCACGTCGGCGATGTTGGTGCGTTCGTGCGACAGCAGGTGCTTGGCATAGGTCCAGCCCTTGTTCTCCTCGCCGATCAGGTTCGCAGCGGGCACCTCCACGTTATCGAAGAACACCTCGTTCACCTCGTGGCCGCCGTCCAGCATGATGATCGGGCGCACCATCACGCCCGGCGTCTTCATGTCGATCAACAGGAAAGAGATGCCGGTCTGCGGCTTTCCCTCGGTGCTGGTGCGCACCAGGCAGAAGATCCATTCGCCATACTGGGCCAGCGTGGTCCAGGTCTTCTGACCGTTGACGATGTACTTGTCGCCCTTGCGCTCGGCGCGGCACTTGAGCGACGCGAGGTCCGAGCCCGAACCCGGCTCGCTGTAGCCTTGGCTCCACCAGACTTCGCCACTGGCGATGCCGGGCAGGAAGCGCTGCTGCTGCTCGGCGCTGCCGAAAGCCATGATGACCGGTGCCACCATCACCGGCCCGAACGGGACCACCCGCGGCGCGCCGGCCAGCGCGCATTCCTCTTCGAACAGGTGCTTCTGCACCGCGCTCCAGCCCGGGCCACCGAACTGCTTCGGCCAGCCATGGCCCAGCCAGCCCTTCTTGCCGAGAATGCGCGCCCACTGTTGCATGTCTTCGCGCGTCAGGTGCAAGGCGTTGTGGACCTTGTTCGAGATTTCCTGGGGCAGGTTGCTACCCACCCAAGCGCGGATGTCTTCGCGGAACTTCTGTTCCTCGGGCGTGAAAGCTAAATCCATGAGCTTGTCTCCATAGCGTCTGCAATTATCAGCACGATCGTTCTATTCCGTGTGTCCGGGTTGTGACAAGGCGAGCTCGCGGGAAATGTTTTGCACAGCGGAACGCAGCTCGGCCACCTGCGTTTCGAGCGTCTCGATGCGCACTTCGAGAAGCGACTGCATTTCCATCGGCGGCACCTCCCGGGTTTCCTGATTTTCCACCGGTCCGCACAGCAGGTGGGCCCACCGCTGTTCACGCATTCCCGGCGTGCGCGGCAGCTTCACCACCAGCGGCCCGCCCTTTTCCTCCGCGCGATTCTGCAACTCCTCCAGGAAAGCTTCCACCGATGAGATGTCGGCGAATCGGTACCAGCGCTCGCTGTTGATCCGCAGTTCGCCCGCCGTCTGCGGCCCGCGCAGCATCAGCAGGCCCAGCAGCACCGCTGACTGCTCGGGCACGCCCGCACCGCGCTGGAAGTTGTGCTCCCAGCGCGCCACGCGGCTGCCGCTCGACTCGAACACCAGGCTCAGAAGTTTGAGCGAGTCCAGCGCTTCCTGGGCCTGGGCGTCAGTCACGTTCATCAGCGCCTCGCGACTGGTCTTCTGGTTGCAGCCGGCGACCAGCGAGTTGAGCGTCAGCGGGTAGCTGTCAGGCACGGTGCGCGCTTTTTCCATCAGGGTGGCAAGCACGCGGGCTTCGACGGAGTTCAGGAAGCGCATGGGCATGGCAGGGATAATTGTGTCAACCGACCGAATATGAAAAACATCGTCATTCTGATCTCAGGCAGCGGGTCCAACATGGCGGCCATCGTCGCTGCCGCCCAGCGGGAGGGCTGGCGCAAGTCACTTGACGCCCAGGTCGCCGCCGTGATCAGCAACCGGCCGGATGCGCGCGGGCTGGCCATCGCCCGCGAGCAGCTCATCGCCACCGAAATTATCGACCACAAGAGCTTCGCCAGCCGGGAGGATTTCGACGCTGAACTGGCGGCGGTGATCGACCGGCGGCAACCGGCGCTGGTCGTGCTGGCCGGCTTCATGCGGGTCCTGACGCCTGGTTTCGTTCAGCGCTACCCGGGCCGGCTGGTGAACATCCATCCCTCACTGCTACCGGCCTTCCCGGGGCTGCACACGCACCGACGCGCCATCGAAGCGGGCTGCAAGATTGCCGGCGCCAGCGTTCATCAGGTCACGGCGGAGCTTGATTTCGGGCCGATCCTCGCGCAAGCTGCGGTGCCCGTGGTTCCCGGCGACACGGCTGAAACGCTGGCCGCCCGGGTGCTGACGCAGGAACACCTGATCTATCCCCGGGCCATCGCACAGCTGCTGCCCCGGCTCTGAGGCTGGGACAATAGGGCATGCATCCCAAAGCCCTCCTTGAAGCCTGCACCGAACTCGTCAGGCTCACGCTCCGGTTTGAGCATCCGGCCGACGCCGTCGTTTCGCACTTCTTCCGGGACAACCGCTCACTGGGCCCCCGCGAGCGCGCGACCCTGACAGAGACGGTGTACGCCGTACTGCGCAAGAAACTGCTGTTCGACCACCTTTCGCCCTCGGGTAGCGGCCCGAAGGAAAGGCGAATGGCCATCCTGGGCTTCCACGGCCCGCGCGACTTCCTCAAGAGCGCGCTCACTGACCAGGAAAAGAAATGGCTCGACCAGTGCGACACCATCCAACCCGAAGATCTGCTGGAGCGGCATCGGCACAACCTGCCCGAGTGGCTGGTGCAGCCGCTCAAGGACCAGTTGGGACCCGATTTCTGGCCCCTGGTCGAGAGCCTCAACCAGCCCGCGCCGCTGGACCTGCGGGTCAACATATTGACCGACAAGCGCCCCGATGTGCAGCAGGAGCTGAAGCTGGCCGGCATTGCCGCACAGATCACGCCGTTTTCGCCCTGGGGGCTGCGCCTGGAAGGCAAGCCGGCATTGAACAAGTTCGACGCCTTTGCCCGCGGCGCCGTCGAGGTCCAGGATGAGGGTTCGCAGTTGCTGGCCCTGCTTCTGGATGCCAAGCGCGGCGAGATGGTGGTGGATTTCTGCGCCGGGGCGGGCGGCAAGACGTTGGCGATGGGCGCTTCGATGCGCAACACCGGGCGCCTCTACGCTTTCGACGTTTCCGCGCACCGGCTCGATGCCCTCAAGCCCCGCCTGGCCCGCAGCAAGCTCTCCAATGTCCACCCGGCAGCGATCGCGCACGAACGGGACGACCGCGTCAAGCGCCTGGCCGGCAAGATAGACCGCGTGCTGGTCGACGCACCTTGTTCTGGTCTGGGAACGCTGCGCCGCAATCCCGACCTGAAGTGGCGCCAGACCCCCCAGACCGTGCTGGAATCGACGCTGAAACAGGCGGCTATCCTGCAGAGCGCCGCGCGACTGCTCAAGCCGGGCGGCCGGCTCGTCTATGCCACCTGCAGCCTCCTGCCTGCCGAAAACGAGGGCATCGCAAAGGCTTTCTCCGAGGCCAACAGGGAGTTCAGCCCACTCCATGCGGCCGAAGTCCTGTCCCATCTCAAGGTCGAGGCAGCAGGCGGCCTCTGCTCGGGTGGCGCGGCGGGCGGCGACTACCTGCGGCTGTGGCCCCACCGGCACCGGACGGACGGCTTTTTCGCCGCCATCTGGGTGAAAAATTGACACGGCGCAAGTCAATTCCGGGCTCTGTGGTTAACCACAGTTTGTTTTTGAACCTGTCGACCTAAAATACCTCCAACCGCAAGGCGCTTCGCCTGACGTTGTTTCCAAGAGAGAGACCCCCCTGCTATGTTGCTTCCCGATTGGGCCGTGTTGAACGCGGCAGTTGACTGGCTGTCCAATGGCCTGTGGGACCTGTCCTGGTGGCAGATCGTCCTGTACACGCTGGTCACGACCCACATCACGATCAGCTCGGTCACGATCTTCCTGCACCGGGCCCAGTCGCATCGCGCGCTGGACCTGCACGCGATCCCCTCGCATTTCTTCCGGCTCTGGCTCTGGCTGGGCACCGGCATGGTCACCAAGGAATTCGTGTCCATCCATCGCAAGCACCACGCCAAGTGCGAGACCGAGGAAGACCCGCACAGTCCGCAGACCCGCGGCATCAAGAAGCTGTTGCTGGAGGGCACCGAGCTCTACCGCGCCGAATCGCGCAACGCCGAGACCATGGTCAAGTACGGCCACGGCACGCCGGACGACTGGCTCGAGCGCAACCTGTATTCCCGCTTTTCATGGCAGGGCGTCGGCCTGATGTTGATCCTGAATCTCGCCTTGTTCGGCGCTGCCGGCCTGACGGTCTGGGCCGTGCAGATGGCGTGGATTCCCGTGATGGCCACTGGCATCATCAATGGCCTGGGCCACTGGTGGGGCTACCGCAATTTCGAGTCGCCGGATGCAAGCACAAACGTGTCGTTCTGGGGCATCCTGATCGGCGGCGAAGAGCTGCACAACAACCACCACACCTACCCGACGTCCGCCAAGTTCTCCGTCAAGAAATACGAGTTCGACATTGGCTGGGTTTACATCAGCCTGATGCAGAAGGTCGGCCTGGCCACGGTCCGCAAGGTGCCGCCGAAGCTGCAGCTTGGCGCCATCAAACCGGTGGCAGACGAAAAGACGCTGGAAGCGCTGATCGCCAATCGCTACGAAGTCATGGCCCGCTATGCCCGCGAGATCCGCGGCGTATGCAAGGGCGAGATCGCGACCCTCAAGGAAAAGCAGGCCGACCTGTCTCCGCTCAAGGCGGCCAAGCGCTGGCTGCATCGCGACGACGACAGGGTCCCGGCGGCTGCCCGCCCCCAGCTGGCCCAGGCGCGCGCCGCGCACCCGGTGCTGGACAAGATGGTGACCATGCGCGAGGAATTGCGCCAGATGTGGCTCAACACGTCGCAGTCGCGAGAGCAACTTGCAACCGACCTGCAAGGCTGGTGCCACCGCGCCGAAGAAAGTGGCATCGTGGCGCTGCAGCAGTTCTCGATGAAGTTGCGCGCCGCCCACGCTTGACGCCTTCAGCGCAACCACAAAAAAGCCCCGCGTCGCGGGGCTTTTTTGTTGGCACTGTCTCAACCGGCCGAAGCGTCGACCACCAGCTCGCGCGGTCCCGCGGTGAGGTGGAAGTAATCGTTTTCCACCGGCTGC
>JBDSWB010000035.1:0-8501 GCA_039926915.1 Ramlibacter sp. | reverse complement strand
CCAGGTAGGCCAGCAGGTCGCGATGCTGGCCCACCGGCGCGTAGACGCGGCAGGCGATCAGCGGGTTCTTCAGCACCTCGCCGTAGATGCCTTCTCCCATGCCGTGCAGACGCTGCAGTTCGAACTTCGATCCGGTGCGGGCCGCCATCTGCAGGATGGCTGCAATGGTCCCGGCGTTGTGCGTCGCGAACTGCCCGTAGATGACGTCAGCCGCGTCGAGCATTGACCGCGCGCAGGCCAAGAAGGAGATGTCGGTGTGGTACTTGTGCGTGAACACCGGGTAGTGCGGCAACCCCAACTCCTGGGCGCGCTTGATCTCCGAGTCCCAGTACGCGCCCTTCACCAGGCGGCACATGAAGCGCAGCCGATGGCGCCGAGCCAGTTCAGCCACATGGCAGATGAGCTCCAGCGCCCGGGTCTGGTAGGACTGCAGCGCAAGGCCGAAGCCCTGCCACTGCGGGTGGTCCTGCGAAACCTTCGCCGCGAGAGCTTCGAACACGTCGAGTGAAAGTTCGAGCCGATCCACTTCCTCGGCGTCGACGGTCAGGCCGACGTTGGCACGGGCCGCCAGGTCACACAGCGTCCAGACACGCGGCACCAGTTCGGCCATCACACGGTCGCGCTGCGCGTCCTCGTAGCGCGGATGCAACGCGCTCAGCTTGATCGAGATGCCGTCGTTGTCTTCGACCGGCGAGTGCTTGTTCGCTCGCCCGGCGACGGAGACGATCGCCGCGTGGTAGCTCGCGAGGTAACGCAAGGCGTCGGCCTCGGTGCGGGCGCCTTCACCGAGCATGTCGTACGAGAACCTCACGGAAGCGGTACGGCGCCGGACTTCGTCGGCTTGCTGCATGGCTTCGCCGATGTCCTGGCCCAGAACGAACTGGCGCCCGAGCAGCTGTACCGCGCGCAGTGTCGCGGCCACGACGGTGCGGGCGCCGAGCTTGCCGAACAGCCCGCTGTCATGCCGTCCGTCCGGCAGGAATTTCTTGGACATCGCGATGGCTGTTTGCGACAGGCGGGCCAGGGCGCCGTCCCCGGCGCCGTCGAAGTCGGCGCGACCCAGTTGATCAGCTGTGAGCGCAATCGCGGTTTCGGCATCCGGCACCCGCAGCAGCGCTTCGGCCAGTCGCATCAGGGCCAGGCCCTCGGCGCTGGAGATCGGGTATTCCTTCAGCAAGCTCTCCATCGCCCAGAACGGCGGCGGATTCTTCCGGACGGCCTGCACCCAGGGTCGGGCGACCTGGGCCGCGGCCGCCCAGTCCAGGGCTCCCTCAAGGGACTGCAGGCGCTGGGCCACGACTAGCGATTCGGGGCGGTAGGGAAAGGGCAGGCGGTCGGCGGCGGCGTTCATGGCGGTCAGAAAGTGACGTTGAATCCAGAGATGGTGACTGGCTTGATGGTGAATTTCACGCTAAATTTGAAGAAATGACCGAATTAATCACTCTCAATGCCTGAGTCCTTTGCCGATGTCGATCGAATCGACCTGAAGATATTGAATGTCCTGCAGCAGGACGGCCGCATCTCCAACCTCAAGCTGGCCGAGTCCGTCGCGCTGTCGCCCACGGCGGTGCTGGCCCGGGTGCAGCGGCTCACCCGGGACGGGTACATCCTCGGCTACGAAGCGCGGCTGAACCCTCTCCTGCTCGGTGCGGGCATGTTGGTGTTCGTCGAAGTGCTGCTCGATCGGACCACCCCCAACGTGTTCGAGGCCTTCAAGGCCTCGGTGCAGGTGCACAGCGACATCCTGGAATGCCACATGGTCGCGGGCGGCTTCGACTATTTGTTGAAGACGCGCGTGGCGGACATGCAGGCCTACCGTGACTTCGCCGGCACTGTGCTGTGGCAGCTGCCGGGCGTGCGCGAGACGCGGACCTATGCCGTGATGGAAGAAGTCAAAAACACTGCCCGACTGTCGCTGGGCGTGTGAATTCGCACCCCAAAAGGGCGCCAGGGCGGTCGGAATATTCCGACGGCGTTACGGCGCAACTGCTGACTGCGCCCCGGTGCAAAGCCTCTTAGCCTGAGCCCGGGAGCCCGTATCGATGTGAGCAGGCCCCGGAAAGCCGATGGCGAACACGCACCGGCTTCGCACTGGAGACAACATGACCCTGCCATCGCTGCGCCGCCTGCTGGCGCCCCTGATTTGCGCCTTCCTCACCCTCGGCCTGAGCGGCATCGCCCTGGCCGATCCGCCGTCGCGTGTGGCGCGCCTTTCGTACCTCGGCGGAAACGCCAGTTTCTCGCCGGGCGGCGAAAGGGATTGGGGGCGGGCCACCATCAATCGGCCCCTGGTCACGGGCGACCGGCTATGGGTAGAGCGCGGCGCCCGGGCCGAGCTGCAACTCGGCGCCGCTGCAATCCGCGTCAGCGGCTCGACCAGCCTCACGCTGCTGAACCTGGACGATCGCACCGTGCAGGTTGAACTGGCGCAAGGCACGCTCAACATCCGCGTGCGCAAGCTCGACCGGGGCCAGGTCTTCGAAATCGACACCCCTAACCTGGCTTTTTCGATCCGCCGGCCCGGCAGTTACCGTATCGAGGTCGACCCGGATGGCGAGGCGACAGCGGTGACGGTGCGCTCCGGGCAGGCCGAGGTTTACGGCGAAGGCAGGGCTTTCATCACCGCCGAGCGCCGCAGCTACCGCTTCTATGGATCGGGCCTGCGGGACTACGAAACTCTGGCGTTGCTGCGTTCTGACGACTTCGACCGATGGACCACCGAGCGCGACCGCCGCTGGGACGACTCGCCATCGCGCCGCTACGTTTCCGCCGAGCTGATCGGCTACGCCAACCTGGACCAGTACGGCACCTGGCGCAAGGTTCCTGAATACGGCTTCGTCTGGACGCCGCGCCGCGTGTCGGCCGACTGGGCCCCGTATCGCGACGGCCATTGGGCCTGGGTCGAGCCCTGGGGCTGGACCTGGGTCGACGAAGCGCAGTGGGGCTTTGCCACATCGCACTACGGGCGCTGGGCCTATGTCGACCGCAGCTGGGCCTGGGTACCCGGGCCGGCAACCGCACGG
The DNA here is from genome assembly GCA_039926915.1 of Ramlibacter sp. Classification (GTDB taxonomy): domain Bacteria; phylum Pseudomonadota; class Gammaproteobacteria; order Burkholderiales; family Burkholderiaceae_C; genus Ramlibacter. The sequence continues at coordinate 5,478 of JBDSWB010000035.1, read as the reverse complement.
CCGGTGTATGCGCCCGCGCTGGTCGCTTTCGTCGGCGGCGGCTCTTCCGGCGGCGCGGGCAACCGCACCGTGGGCTGGTTCCCCCTGGGACCGCATGACGTGTACCGGCCGTCGTACACGGCGAGCCGCGAGTACTTCAACAGCGTGAACACGAGCAACGCGGTCATCGACCGAACCGTGGTCACCAACTTGTACAACAACACCGGCGCGAATGTCACGTATGCCAACCAGCAAATTCCGGGCGCGTTGGTCGCCGTGCTGGCCGCGGCCTTCTCGCAATCCAGGCCGGTGGCCCGCGAAACCGTCCGCATGAGCCAGGAGGCGGTGCAGAGCGCGCGTGCCATCGCCGTCGCTCCCGTCGCGCCGGTGCAAGCCAGCGTCGTTGGCCCCACAGCCGCGCCCGCGGGCGCCCGGCCGCCCGAGCGCGCGCAGGCACGGCCCGTGGTGGCGCAAGTCGCGCCCCCGGCGCCCCCGCCCCCCTTCTCGGCGAGGCAAGGCGCCCTTGCCGCCAATCCCGGCATGCCCCTCGACGCCGCGGCCCTGCTGGCGCTGAGGCCCGCCGCCGCTGCCGCCGGCCCTGCGCCGACGGTCAAGGTCGTGCAGGCCGCGCCGCCCGTGGCCTTGCCGCCCGGGGGTCGCGCTTCGGGCCCGGGACAAGCCGCGCCGCCCGTGGCGCCTCCTGCACCGCCCTTCGTGACGGGTGCCAGCCCGGCTGCCCCGCCGCCCAAGACTTTCCAGACCGGACCGGGACTGCAGTCTCCGCCCCCGGCCCCGTCGCGCGGCCAACTGCCTGAGGCAACCCCGCCCGCGCCGCGCAGCCAACCGCCCCAAGCAGCCCAGCCGGCACCCCCGCCGATGGCGGTGCCCGGACCTCGATCTGCCGCGCCGTCGCCAGCGGCCGCGCCGCCGTCCGCAGCTCCGCCTGGCGCACGGCCCGCTGCCCCCGAGGCTGCAAGCCCGCCTCCGCGCGCGGAAGCGCCGCGTCCGCCGGTGGTTGCGCCACCCGGACCACCGACGGTGCCACTCCCCCCGGCACCTGCCACGCGCGCCACTCCTCCTCCTGCACCGGCCGCAGTGCCGCGCGTCGCTCCCGCCCCAGTGCCACCGGTCGCCCCCGTGCCACCACCGGTTGTCCCCGTGCCGCCACCGGTTCTTGCGCCGCCACCGGCTCGGGTTACCCCGCCGGCACCTGCCGCCTTGCCCGCCTTGCCCGTCGCACCCGCGGCGCGGACAGCACCCGCTGTGGCCAACCCGCCTGGGCCGCCCGCCGTGCTACCGATCCCGGCAGCCCCCGCAACGCCTCCGGCTTCACGCCCCACGCCGCCTGTTACGCCTCCAGTCGTCGGAATGCCTGCGGCTTTGCCCGATGCTGCCCAGCAGCGCGGACCGGGCGCACGGCCGGGCGAAGGCCGCGCGCAGGGCCGGCGTGAGCCGGCCAGCGAGGCCAAGCCCGAGGACCGTCGCAAGCCCTGACAACCGGCCCGACGCACAGCGAGCCCATCCGCGCGGACCCCCGCCGCGCCGTTGGGCTCTTTTCTTTTGCAATGGGCGCATGACAATGGCGGTCGGCTTATCGACACCGACATTCCATGAAATACCTCCTCGCCCTCGACCAGGGCACCTCCAGTTCGCGCAGCATCGTCTTCGACGCCGAGGGCCGCATCGTCGCGCAGGCGCAGCAGGAGCTGCCGCAGATCTACCCGCAGCCGGGCTGGGTCGAGCATGACCCGATGGAAATCTGGCGCGGCCAGTTGGCCACGGCGCGCGAAGCGATCGCGAAGGCAGGGCTGAAGGCGACCGACATCCAGGCGCTGGGCATCACCAATCAGCGCGAGACCACCGTGATCTGGAACCGCAAGACCGGGCGCCCGATCCATCATGCGATCGTGTGGCAGGACAGGCGGGGCGAACCGGTCTGCGCGCAACTGCGCCAGCAGGGACACGCGGCGCTGATCCAGTCGCGCACCGGCCTGCTGATCGATTCCTATTTTTCGGCCACCAAGATCAAGTGGCTGCTGGACAACGTGGCCGGCGCACGCGAGCAGGCCGGGCGAGGCGAACTGGCGTTCGGCACGATCGACAGCTGGCTGCTGTGGCAACTGACCGAAGGCGCACTGCACGCCACCGACGTGACCAATGCCTCGCGCACCATGCTGTTCGACGTGCATCGCAACGAATGGGATGCGCAGCTGTTGAAGCTGCTGGATGTGCCGGCCGATCTCATGCCACGTGTCTTGCCCTCGAGCGCGCAGTACGGCGAAACCCGGCCCGCCCTGCTGGGCGCCGCCATCCCCATCGGCGGCGTTGCGGGAGATCAGCAGAGTGCGCTGTTCGGCCAGGCGTGCTTCCGGGAGGGCATGGCCAAGAACACCTACGGCACGGGCTGCTTCATGCTGATGCACACCGGCAACAAGTTCCAGACCTCGACCAATGGCCTGCTCACCACCAGCGCGGCACAACTCTCCGAGCAAACCGGTCAACCCGGCTCGGGGCGAAGCGTGGGGGTCCAATACGCCACCGAGGGCAGCGTCTTCGTGGGCGGCGCGGTGGTGCAGTGGCTGCGTGACGGACTGCGCGCGATCAAGGGCAGCGGCGAGGTGCAGTCGCTGGCCGAAAGCGTCCCGGATTCCGGCGGCGTCATGATGGTGCCGGCCTTCACCGGCCTGGGCGCGCCCTACTGGAAACCCGATGCCCGCGGGACCATCACCGGCCTGACCCGCGGGACGACGGTGGCGCACATCGCCCGGGCTGCCCTGGAAAGCATTGCCTACCAGAGCAGCGCACTGTTGCAGGCCATGAGCCGCGACGCCGTGGCCGCAGGGTCCGCGCCCGTGAGCGAGTTGCGCGTCGACGGCGGCGCCTGCGTCAATGACCTGCTGATGCAGTTCCAGGCTGACCTGCTGGGCATCCCGGTGGTCCGTCCCGCGGTCACCGAAACCACGGCGCTGGGCGCGGCCTATCTCGCGGGGCTGGCCAGCGGCGCCTACCGCGGCACCGAAGAGCTGTCGGCGCTGTGGAGAGTGGACCGGCGCTTCCTGCCGGCCCTGGACCGTGCCCGCGCGGCGGATCTCATGGCCCGATGGGAGCATGCGGTGCGGCAGGCCACCCTGGCCTGATTCCGGGGAATCGCGCATTTCGCGGCGCCGCAAGGCTGCGGCAAAATGGCATTCTTTTGCAGACTGGGAAAGTCCATGAAAGCGCAACACTTGCTTGCCGTTGTCACGATCGGATTCGCCTCGGCCGCGGGCGCGCAGAGCCTCAAGCCGGGCCTGTGGGAGGTGACGCAGAAGATGCATTCGAGCAGCGGCGAGATGGAGAAATCCATGGCTCAGCTGCAGGAGCAACTGGCCGGCCTGCCCCCCGAGCAGCGCAAGAAGATGGAGGAAATGATGGCCTCCAAAGGCATGAGCCCGGCGTCAGGCGGCGCCATGAGTGTCAAGGTCTGCATGACCAAGGAAATGGTGGAGAACGCCGCAGCGCCGCTCCAGCAGCATCAGATGCGCGGCAATTGCAAGAGCACGAAGATGGAGCGCACCGGCAACACGATGAAGATGGCGTACACCTGCACGGCGCCTCCTTCCAGTGGAGAAGGAGAAATGACCTTCAACAATCCCGAGGGCTACACCATGAAAGTGGTGGTCAGCACCACCATCCGGGGCAAGGCCGAGAAGATGAATATGGAGAGCACGGGCAAATGGCAGGGCGCGGACTGCGGCGCGGTCAAGCCCCCCGTCATGCCCAAACAGTGACGATGCCGTTACGGCGGTGAACGGGCGCGCCGGGGTTGCCTCAAAACCCGGGTGAAGTGTTCGTGGGTCGGCCCCCGAAGATGGCCGTGCCCACCCGCACCATGGTGCTGCCCGCCGCGATCGCGGCTTCGAGGTCGCCTGTCATGCCCATCGACAGCGTGTCCAGAGCGAACCCGGCGTCGCGCAGTTCGTAGAACAGGGCGCGGGCGCGCAGGTGGACGGCTTTCTGGGCGGCAAAATCGGCCGCCGGCTCCGGCAGCGTCATGATGCCCCGTAGCGCAATCCGTGGCAACGACGCCACGTCCCGCGCCAATGCCCTCGCGTCGCCGGGCGCCACCCCGGCCTTGGTCGCACCGCCGTCGATGTTGACCTGGATGCACACCTGCAGGGGCTCGAGGCCGGCGGGCCGCTGCTCCGACAGGCGCTGCGCCACTTTCAGCCGGTCCACCGTGTGGGCCCAGTGGAATTGGGTTGCCACCAGACGGGTCTTGTTGCTCTGGATCGGGCCGATGCAGTGCCACTCCAGCGGCAGGTCGGCGAGCAGCGCCATCTTCTCCACAGCCTCCTGGATGTAGTTTTCGCCGAAGGCCGTCTGCCCGGCCGCGAAGGCCTCGCGCACCGCCTCCGGGCCGAAGGTTTTGGACACCGCCAGCAACGTGACTTCGGTCACAGTGCGCTGCGCAACGCCGCAGGCCGCCCGGACCCGCTCGTGAACTCTCTGGAGGTTGTTTCGAATCGTGGTCATAATTGCCGCACAGTCGAGCCGGCGGCTTGCGCGGCCCTCCTGCGTTTACCTAATCGAAGGGGACTTGTGGATATTACCCAGCTACTGGCGTTCAGCGTCAAGAACAAGGCTTCCGACCTGCACCTGTCCGCCGGCCTGCCTCCCATGATCCGTGTGCACGGCGACGTGCGCCGCATCAACGTCGACCCGATGGACCACAAGCAGGTCCACGCCATGGTCTACGACATCATGAACGACACCCAGCGCAAGAACTACGAGGAGTTCCTGGAAGTCGACTTCTCCTTCGAAATCGAGGGCCTGGCGCGCTTTCGCGTCAACGCCTTCAACCAGCAGCGCGGCGCCGGCGCCGTGTTCCGGACGATTCCCTCCAAGATCCTGACGCTCGAGCAGCTCAACGCGCCCAAGATCTTCGGCGAGCTCGCGCTCAAGCCGCGCGGGCTGGTGCTGGTAACGGGCCCGACGGGTTCGGGCAAATCCACCACGCTGGCGGCGATGGTCAACTTCCTCAATGAAACCGAATACGGCCACATCCTCACTGTCGAGGACCCGATCGAGTTCGTGCACGAATCCAAGAAGTGCCTGATCAACCAGCGTGAGGTCGGCAATATGACGCTGTCCTTCGCCGCAGCGCTCAAGTCGGCGCTTCGGGAAGACCCGGACGCGATCCTGGTCGGCGAAATGCGCGACCTTGAAACCATCCGGCTGGCGATGACCGCGGCCGAAACCGGCCACCTGGTGTTCGGGACGCTCCACACCTCCAGCGCGGCCAAGACCATCGACCGGATCATCGACGTGTTCCCGGCGGACGAGAAGGAAATGGTCCGCGCGATGCTCTCGGAATCGCTGCAGGCGGTGATCTCGCAAACCCTGTGCAAGACCAAGGACGGCTCCGGCCGGGTGGCGGCACACGAGATCATGATCGCCACTTCGGCCATCCGCAACCTGATCCGCGAGGCCAAGGTGGCGCAAATGTACTCGGCCATC
>JBDSWB010000034.1:0-11099 GCA_039926915.1 Ramlibacter sp. | reverse complement strand
CTGTCGGCGGCCTCGGTGCTGGGCGAGACCTTGTCGCCGATGTCGTGGGTGGGTGTGGTGGGCGTCAGTTGCGGCGTGCTGGCGCTCGGGCTGTCGCGCCATGCGATGGACTCGCCGCGGGCGGTCGCCTTCGCGCTGTCCAACGCGGTGGTGATCGCCCTCTACACCGTAGTGGATGCGCTGGGGGCGCGCACCAGCGGCAACGCGCTCCAGTACGTCGTTGCACTGTTCGTCATCGACGGCTGGCCGTTCGCCCTGATCGTGTTCCTGCGGCGCGGCGGACCGGTGGTCTGGCCCTACGTTCGGGCGCGCTGGCCGGTCGCGGCGCTGGGAGCGGCCGCGTCGCTCGGCTCCTACGGCATCGCCTTGTGGGCCATGACGCGCGCGCCGGTCGCCACGGTGGCGGCGCTGCGCGAAACGTCCGTGCTGTTCGCCGCGCTGCTCGGCGTCTGGTTCCTGAAGGAGGCCTTCAACCTGCGGCGCGCCGCAGGCACCGCCGCGATTGTCGCGGGCGTGATGGCGCTGCGCATGGGGTGATGTGGCTCCCCCCCGAAGCGCCTTCGGCGATGCCCCCTCGGTCTTCGCCCTCTCCCCCTCAAGGGGGCGCCGCCAGCGGCCCGGCGAAGCCGGTTCCTCGGCGTCCCGCGAACGAGCCCGTCGTCTTGGAGACACGCTATGAGTATTCCTTCAAGCGCGCAAATCGTGATCGTGGGCGGCGGCATCGTCGGCTGCTCCACCGCCTACCACCTCGCCAGGCTCGGCAAGACGGATGTGCTGCTGCTGGAACAGGGCAAGCTCACCAGTGGAACCACCTGGCACGCCGCCGGGCTGGTCGGCCAGATGCGGCCCAATCGCAACATGACGCAGATGAGCAAGTACGGCATCGAGCTGTACGCCACGCTGGAAGCCGAGACGGGCCTGGCGACCGGCTGGAAACAGTGCGGCAGCGTCAACGTCGCGAAGACCCCTGAGCGGATGATGGTGCTGCGCAAGCAGCTGGCAATGGCGCGCAGTTTTGGGGTGGAGTGCCACGAGATTTCACCGGCGGAGGCGGGCGAGAAATATCCGGTCATGCGCACCGACGACCTGCAGGGCGCGCTGTGGCTGCCCGGTGACGGCAAGGCCAACCCCGCCGACCTGTGCATGTCGCTGGCCAAAGGCGCGCGCAATCGCGGCGTGAAGATCATGGAAGGGGTCGAGGTGACGGGCGTGGTGGTCGAGAACGGCCGTGTCACGGGGGTGCGCACGACCCGGGGAGAAGTGCGCTGCGAAGTGCTGGTGAACTGCGGGGGCCAATGGGCGCGCCAGTTCGGCGCGCTGGCGGGCGTCAACGTGCCGCTGTTTTCGGCCGAGCACTTCTACATCGTCACCGGGAGGATCCCCGGCGTTCACCCCATGCTGCCCGTGATGCGCGACCCGGACGGCTTCATCTATTACAAGGAAGAGGTGGGAGGCCTGGTGATGGGCGGCTTCGAGCCGCAGGCCAAGCCATGGAAGATGGACCCCATTCCCTCGACCTTCCAGTTCGACCTGCTGGGCGAGGATTGGGACCAGTTCGAGCCGTTGATGACGGCCGCGCTGCACCGCACGCCATGCCTGGAGACGGCCGAGATCAAGATGCTGCTGAACGGGCCCGAGAGCTTCACGCCGGACGGGAATTTCATCCTCGGCGAGGCGCCCGAACTGCGCAACTATTTCGTCTGCGCGGGCTTCAACTCGGCCGGCATCGCCAACTCCGGCGGCGCGGGTCGCCTGATGGCGGAGTGGATCGTCGGCGGCGAGCCGAGCACCGACCTGTGGGACGTGGACATCCGCCGCTTCGGCGCGTTCACCGGCAATCGCAAGGCCCTCGCCGATCGGACCGGTGAAACCCTGGGCCTGCACTATGCGATGCGATGGCCGCGCCAGGAGCTGGAGACCGCGCGGCCGCTGCGCACTTCGCCGCTGTACGACCTGCTCGCCGCGAAGGGCGCCGAGTTCGGCAGCAAGAACGGCTGGGAACGCGCGAATTATTTCCGCCCGGGCGGCGCACCGCGGCCGGCTCACACTCTCGGCCGGCCGGGCTGGCTGCCGTGCGTGATCCAAGAGCAGAAGGCAACGCGCGAAGCCGTGGCGCTGTACGACCAGACCTCCTTTTCCAAACTGCTGCTGCAGGGGCGCGAAGCGCTGGCCGTGCTTCAGCGGCTGTGCGCGAACGAGATGGATGTGCCCGTTGGCAAGATGGTGTACACGCCGATGCTCAACGAGCGCGGCGGCATCGAGAGCGACCTCACCGTGATGCGCCAGGGCGCCGAAATCTTCCTCATCGTCACCGGCTCGGCGCAGGCCACCCGCGACGCCGACTGGATCCGGCGGCATCTCGGGGCCGATGAGCACGCGGTGCTCACCGACGTGTCCGCGATGTACAGCGTGCTGTCGATCATGGGCCCGCGGGCGCGTGAGCTGCTGGCACGGGTGAGCCCGGACGATCTCTCTCCCGAGGCGTTGAAATTTTCGTGGACCAAGGAAATCGACCTGGGCTTCGCGCGGGTGCGCGCCGCGCGAATGAGCTATGTCGGCGGGCCAGGGTTCGAGCTGTACGTGCCGGTCGAAATGTGCCGCCATGTTTACCTCGCCCTGAGCGAAGCAGGCCGCGAACTGGGCCTGCGAGACGCCGGCTACTACGCACTCGACGCGCTGCGCGTCGAGCAAGGGCGGCGGGCCTGGGGTGCCGAGCTCGGACCGGACGAATCCCCGTGGGAAGCCGGGCTGGCTTTCAGTGTCAGGCTGGACAAGCCCACCCCCTTCATCGGCCAGTCCGCCTTGCGCAAGAGCCAGGGCCAGCCCTTGCGCAAGAAGTTGGTGTCCATGGTGCTGCAGGACCCGCAGGCCTATGTCTGGGGCGGGGAGACACTGTTGCTGGAGAGCGCGGCAGCGGGCGAAATTTCCTCCGCCGGCTACAGCCCGCTGGCTGGCGCCTGCGTGGCGTTGGGCTATGTGCGAGGTGAAGGCGCCCTTTGCCCGCATGACGGAACGCCCGCCCAGATCGAGTTGTGGGGCGACCGTGTGGCCGTGCAGCTGTTCGACCGCTGGCCCAAGGCCCGCGGCTGAGACCACCAAACGCGATCAGCAATCAGCCGGCGCGGTCTTCCCGCGGCGGATTCTCGGTTTCGCGGGCCGTCTCTTCGCCGTGGGTCAGCGGGCGGCCGAGTTCCTTCGCGTAGTGAGCCACTTCGAAATCCTCGCGCGCAGCGCCACCACGCTTGTCATTGTCTGGTTCCATTGAGTTCAGAATAGCAAGCGAGTGCTTGGCTGATGTAGACCAAAGACGCACACCGGATTGGGACGCGGCCGCAGGTCCCGGGGCAGAAACTGCCGCGTGTGGCTTAACATGTTCCTTCGTTTCGCCTCCACCCACAAAGGGGAAGTGCCATGCCAACTTCTGCGGAAATCGCCGCGTTACGCACGCTGGCCCTGGTCGGTCCCGCCACCGCGGGCAAGACCAGCCTGGTGGAAGCCCTGCTGTGGAAGGCCGGTGCGCTGGGCACGCCGGGCAGCGTCGAGCGGGGCACCACCGTCAGCGACTTCGATCCGCTGGAGCGGAAAGCGCAACGGTCGCTGAATACGTCGCTGGTGCACTTCCGGCATCGCGGCGTCCACGCCCACTTGCTGGATACGCCGGGCGCGCCGGACTTCCTGGGCCAGTCGCTTCCCGCCCTCGAAGCGGTGGAGACCGCAGCGGTGGTGATCAGCGCCACCACCGGCGTCGAGCCGATGGCCGTGCGCATGATGCAATGGGCGGCGCAGCGCGAGCGCGACCGCCTCATCATCGTCAACAAGATCGACGCGCAGGGCGTGGACCTGGAAGCGCTGGTGGCGCAGATCCAGGCCGCCTTCGGCAAGGAGTGCCTGCCGCTGAACTTGCCGGCCGAGCACGGCGCCAAGGTGGTGGACTGCTTCTTCAACATGGCGCAGGACGCGCCAGCCACCGACTTCTCCTCCGTGGCGCAGGCCCACCGCGCGCTGGTGGAACAGGTGGTGGAAGTGGACGCGGCGTTCGTGGAGCGCTACCTCAACGACGGCGACGTCGACCCTCAGGAATTGCACGCGCCGCTGGAGCAGGCGCTGCGGGAAGGGCACCTGATCCCGATCTGCTTCGTGTCGGCCCGCACCGGCGCCGGCGTGCCCGAACTGCTGGACGTCATCGCGCGCCTGCTTCCCGACCCGACCGAAGGCAACCCGCCGGCCTTCCTCAACGGCGAGGGCACCGATGCGAAGCCGCTGCGCGCCGATCCGGACCCCGCCCGCCATGTGCTGGCCCATGTGTTCAAGGTGACCCAGGATCCCTATGTCGGCAAGATGGGCGTGCTGCGCGTGCACCAGGGCACGCTGACGCGCGACAGCCAGCTCTACGTGGGCGATGCGCGCCGCCCTTTCAAGGTCGGCCACCTGTTCATGCTGCAGGGCAAGGAATTCACCGAGGTACCGCGCGCGTTTCCGGGCGACCTCTGCGCCATCGCCAAGGTCGAAGAGCTGCATTTCGACGCGGTACTGCACGACGCGGCGGAGGACGACCACATCCACTTGAAGCCGCTGGACTTTCCGGTGCCGGTGCATGGCCTGGCGATCGAGCCCAAGCGCCGGGGCGATGAGCAGCGGCTGCACGACATCCTGCAAAAACTCGTCAGCGAAGACCCTTGCCTGCGGCTGGAACACGTGGCTGCCACCAACGAGAGCGTGGTCTACGGCCTGGGCGAGCTGCACCTGCGCACGCTGCTGGAGCGGCTGACGGACGTGCACCGCTGCGAGGTGAACACGCGGCCGCCGCGCATCGCCTACCGCGAGACCATCACGGTGCCGGCCGAAGGGCACCATCGCCACAAGAAGCAGACCGGCGGCGCCGGCCAGTTCGGCGAGGTGTTCCTGAAAGTCGAGCCGCTGCCGCGCGGTGCGGGCTTCGAGTTCGTCGACCACGTCAAGGGCGGCGCCATTCCCTACAATTTCATGCCCGCCGTGGAAAAGGGCGTGCGCCTGGCGCTGGATGCGGGCGTGGTGGCGGGCTATCCGGTGGTGGACTTGCGCGTCATCGTCTACGACGGCAAGCATCACACGGTGGACAGCAAGGAAATCGCCTTCATCCAGGCAGGCAAAAGGGCCGTGGTCGCCGCGGTGCAGGCAGCGCGGCCGAGCGTGCTGGAGCCCATCGTCAACGTGGAGATCCAGGCGCCGCAGCACAACATCGGCGACATCACGGGCGACCTCGCGTCGCGTCGTGGGCAGGTCAGCGGCACGGCCGCGGCGGCCAGCGGCCTGGCGGTGCTGGCGCTGGCGCCGCTGTCCGAACTGGCGAGCTACCAGTCGCGCCTGAATGCGCTGACCGGCGGTCAGGGCCGCTACACGCTCGCCTTCAGCCACTACGAGCAGGTGCCGCCGACGGTGCAGGCGCAATTGGCGTCGCAGTACCGGATCAGGGACGAAGGCTGACTGTTTCCTTCCGCTGGCCGGGCCAATCGGTTTAGCGGATCGCACCCTTTTCGCGCAGGATCTGCGCGGCGGCGCACGAGCACTCCAAAAATGCAATTGGCGTGCCCATGGCCGAGCCTTGACCACGGCACAATCCCCTTCATGAAAATCGAAAAAGACACTGTCGTCACTTTGAATTACAAGGTCGCCGAGGCCAATGGCAAGCTCATCGAGGCCAGCCGCGACCCGATGGTCTACTTGCATGGCGGCTATGAGAACACCCTGCCCAAGATCGAGGCCGCGCTCGATGGCAAGGAGCCGGGGCACGAAGTCACGCTGCAACTCCAGCCCGAAGATGCTTTCGGCCAGCGGGATGAATCGTTGGTGCGCACCATCCCCAAAAGGGAGTTCCCGCCCGGCGTCAAGGTGGGCGGCCAGCTCGAGGGTCGCACCGACGACGGCACGCCGCACGTCTTCCACGTCATGAAGATCAAGGGCGACACGGTGCACCTGGACGGCAACCATCCGCTGGCCGGCCGGGAGTTGCGCTTCCACCTCAAGGTGACCGGGGTGCGTGCCGCTTCGGCGGAAGAGATGGAGCACAAGCACGTCCATGGCGCGCACGGACATCAGCATTGAACAGCCCCGAAGCGCCTGCGGCAAAGCCGGCTGCGCGGTGATCCTGGTCGTAGGATTGGATCGGTGCATGCAACAGTGCGTTGCGCGGACGAGCCTTTCAAGGCGGGCTCGCGCCCCCAGCTAAGGCCTTCGCCTTTCAAAGTTTCACAGGGAGTCCCACGCATGCCGACCCACCCCATCCTCCAAGTCAAGCCGCTGGGCTTTCCGTGGGAAACCGTGGACCCCTTTCTCTTTTGCGCCTACCACGACGACGCCTATCCGCAAGGCAATGCCGAGATGGCGCCGCAGGCTTCGCTGGCTGGGCGCGACATCGGCCAGGACTTCAGCCGCAAGGACGGCTGGAGCATGTACCACGGCGACACCGTGCCGGGCTTCCCGGGCCATCCGCATCGCGGCTTTGAGACCGTGACCGTGGTGCGCAAGGGACTGATCGACCATTCCGATTCGCTGGGCGCGGCGGCGCGATTCGGCCAGGGCGACGCGCAATGGCTCACCGCCGGCGGTGGTGTCGTGCATTCGGAGATGTTCCCCCTGCTCAACCAGGAACAGCCCAACCCGCTGGAGCTGTTCCAGATCTGGCTGAATCTGCCCGCGCGCAACAAGATGGTGCCGGCGCACTTCACGATGTTCTGGTCCGGGGACATCCCGAACCTCATCGAGAAAGACGACGCAGGCCGCTCCACCGTGGTTTCCACCGTCGCCGGGCAACTGGCAAGCGCGGGCACGCCGCTGCCGCCGCCGCCGGATTCCTGGGCGGCGCAAGACGGCGCCGACGTGGCGATCTGGACCCTTCGCATGGAGCCGAACGCGCGCTGGACACTGCCTGCCGCCAATGGCGAGGGCACGCGCCGCAACCTGTATTTCTTCAAAGGTGCCTCTGTAACCATCGCGGGCCGGCAGATCAAAGACCGGGCCCGGATCGAGCTGCGGGCCGATGTTCCGGTGGAACTGGTCAATGGCGAGGCCGAGTCCGAGTTCCTGCTGCTGCAGGGCCGCCCCATCGGCGAGCCGGTGGCGCAGTACGGCCCTTTCGTGATGAACACGCAGGCCGAAGTCATGCAGGCCATGCAGGACTACCGCCGCACCCAGTTCGGCGGCTGGCCCTGGCCCGACAACGCGCCGGTGCACGGCCGCGACGCGGCGCGTTTCGCGCGCCATCCGGACGGCCGCGAAGAGCGCCCGGCGTTGGCGCCAACCGGCCACTGACGCCGCTCTGCTAAAAAGGCAGCCATGAAGTTCAAGATGGCGCCGAATTCCCTGTTTGCCGTGCTGCTGCGTTCGCCGTGGTGGATCAGCGTGCTCATCGCTCTGGCCGTCGGGGGCGCGGCTTACGCGCTGTTGCCGGACCCCTACCGGCCGGTCGGCGCCATGGGCGGCATGCCGTTCTTCGTGGTCGGCCTGGTGGCGCTGTGGCAGCAGATGCAGCGGCCCAGCGCCGCACGGTCCGATGAAATCGCGCGCATCGCCGGCTCCATGAGCTGGCCCGAGTTTTCCGCGGCGCTGGAAGACGGGTTCACCCGGCAGGGCTTTCGCGTGGAGCGCCTGCAGGGCGTAGCGGACTTTTCCCTGGTCCGCAACGGCCGCACCACGCTGGTCGCGGCGCGGCGCTGGAAGGCCGCACGCCCCGGCGAGGAAGCCCTCAAGGCCTTGCGAGCCGCCGCGCAGGCGCGGGACGCCAGCGACTGCCTCTATGTGACGCTGGGGGATCTCAGCGACAACGCCCTGGCTTTCGCGAAACGCAACCAGGTGCAGGTCATGCAGCAGCCGGCGCTGGCGCTGCTGCTGCAGCGCGTGAACCTGCGGGCGGGCTGACGCTTCTCGTCAGAGCCTGTCACGCTCGGCCAGCGCCGGAAAGAAACGCCGCCACGCGAACGCCACCACCACGGTGGCGATGCCGCCCACGACCACCGAACCCACCGGCCCCAACAGCGCCGCGGTTGCGCCCGACTCGAACTCTCCCAGCTGGTTGCCCGCGCCGATGAAGATGCTGTTGACGGCGCCGACGCGTCCGCGCATGGTGTCCGGCGTCTCCATCTGCACCAGCGTCTGGCGCACGACGATGCTGATCATGTCGGCGGCGCCCGAAGCCGCCAGCGCGGCCATTGACAGCCAGAAGCTGGTGGACAGGCCGAACACCACCATGCAGGCGCCGAACACCGCCACCGCGATCAGCAGCGTCCGCCCGACCCGCCCGCGCAACGGCCAGCGGCTGAGCACCACCGACATCACCACGGCGCCGGCCGCGGGCGCGCCGCGCAGCAGCCCGAGCCCCTGTGGCCCGACATGCAGGATGTCGCTGGCAAACATGGGCAGCAGCGCCGTGGCGCCGCCGAGCAGGACCGCGAACAGGTCGAGCGACACGGCGCCAAGCACCACCTTGCGTTGCCAGATGAAGCGCACCCCGGCCAACGTCGTGGCCATGCTGACCGGCTCGCGCGTCGGCGGCACATGCTCGTAGCGCAGCCGCAGGATCAGCGCGCAGCCGAGCGCCATCAGGCCGGCGGTGGTTGCGTAGACCTTGTCGCCGCCGGCGATGAAGATCGCACCGCCCAGGGCCGGCCCGCCGATGGTGGCGATCTGCATCCCGGCCGAACTGAAAGCCAGCGCCCGCTGCAGCAGTCCGATCGGAACCAGCAGCGGCGTGAGCGCCTGTTGCGCGGACATCTGGAACGCGCGCACCGACCCCAGCACCAGCGACACGCCGAGCAGCAGCTCGCGCGAGGCCCAGTGCCCGCTGCTGGCGTTCATCAGGACCAGCGACAGGATGCACTGCAGCGCCAGGCAGCAGGCGACGATGCGGCCGCGGTGGTGCCGGTCGGCGACATGGCCGGCCCACAGCGCGAAGAGAAGGGCAGGCGCGAATTGGTACAGGCCGATCAGGCCCAGGTCCCATGCACTGCCGGTGAGCTCGTACATCTGCCAGCCCACGGCCACCATCAGCATCTGGCTGGCGGTGGCGCCGGCCAGCCGCGCGAACCACAGTCGCACGAAGGCGCGATGCGCCATCAGGTCGCGAAAGGTCGGCTCGGCGAATGCGTTCATCGCGCCGGCTTTGGCAGCGCCGATGCGGCGTCCTGCAACAGGACAGGCGGTGTTTCGCGTCCCTTCGCGTCCAGGCAGCTGCAACGGGCCGGCCCGGCGTCGCGTGGTGGCATGGCGCTGCCTGCAAAGCCGAGCGAGCTGCAGTATTCCGCGCAGACCATGCTGTCCGGCTTCGGCCCGACGTTGCCCACGCTCCACTGATGCAAGGCGACAAGGGCGATCACTCCGAAGGTCGTGCCCGCCGCGAGCGCGACGGGAAGCGGCTGGCGGGGGTCTTCGGCCTCTCGCCTCCTTCCACGGATATAGGCGATGGACAGCAGCCAGATCCACAGGGCAAGGCTGGTGATGCCCCCTGTCGCGACCAGCACGGTTTGCGCCACTGGCGGCCAGGCGTTGTCGCCGTACACGAACAGCCACAGCCCGCCGGCCACGGCGGCGACTGCGATCACGCCCGGCACCAGCGCCACCAGCAGGGCGGGCACGGCGAACAGCAGCACGTAGAGATGGCGTTGTTTCATGTCATGCCCGAGGCCGCCTCGCCATAAAAAAACGCGCCCGGCGGCGCGTCTTTGCCAAGGCGTGCGCCATGGACTACTTCGCGATCACCCGTACCATCTCCAGGCACTTGTTCGAGTAGCCCCATTCGTTGTCGTACCAGGACACGAGCTTGACGAAGGTGCCGTCCAGCGCGATGCCGGCGTCGGCGTCAAAAATGGAGGTGCGCGTGTCGCCGCGGAAATCGGTGGCGACCACCTTGTCCTCGGTGTAGCCCAGCACGCCCTTGAGCGCGCCTTCCGACTGGGCCTTGAACTCGGCGCAGATTTCCTTGTAGCTGGCTTCCTTGAGCAGTTCCACCGTGAGGTCGACCACCGACACGTCGGAGGTCGGCACGCGAAAGCTCATGCCGGTGAGCTTCTTGTTCAGCTCAGGAATCACCACGCCCACCGCCTTGGCCGCGCCGGTGGAGGACGGAATGATGTTCTCCAGAATGCCGCGGCCGCCGCGCCAGTCCTTGTTGCTCGGACCGTCGACGGTCTTTTGCGTTGCGGTAGCGGCATGCACCGTCGTCATCAGGCCGCGCTTGATGCCCCACTTGTCGTGCAGCACCTTGGCCAGCGGCGCCAGGCAGTTGGTCGTGCAGGACGCGTTGGAGATGATCGCCTCGCCCTTGTAGGTCTTGTCGTTGACGCCGAAAACGAACATGGGCGTGTCGTCCTTGCTGGGCGCGGACAGGATGACCTTCTTTGCGCCCGCCGCCAGGTGCTTCTCGGCCGTGGCCTTGTCCAGGAAGAGGCCGGTGGATTCGATCACGATGTCGGCGCCGACTTCGTTCCACTTCAGGTTGGCCGGGTCGCGCTCCTGGGTCAGGCGGATGCGTTTGCCGTTCACGATGAGCGTGTTGCCGTCCACCGAGACCTCGCCCTTGAAGCGGCCGTGCACGCTGTCGTACTGCAGCATGTAGGCGAGGTAGTTCGGCTCCAGCAGGTCGTTGATGCCGACGACTTCAATGTCGCTGAAGTTCTGCAAAGCGCTGCGCAGCACGTTGCGGCCGATGCGGCCGAAACCGTTGATGCCGATCTTGATGGTCATGAGTTGCTCCCGACTGAAGTTAAGAAATCATTTCCTGGCGAGCACGGCCCGGACCGTATCCGCGACGTTTTCCGGCGTGAACCCGAAGAGCTTGAAGAGAACATTGGCCGGCGCCGATTCGCCGTAGGTGTCGATGCCGACCACGGCGGCGCAGCCGTACTTCCACCAGTAGTCCGTCACGCCCATTTCGACCGCAATGCGCGGGATGCCGGCAGGCAGGACACTGGTCTTGTACGCCGCGCTCTGGCGGTCGAAGGCGCTGGTGCTGGGCATGGACACCACGCGCACCGCGATCTGTTGCGCCGCGAGCAGCTCCTGCGCCTTGAGCGCGAGCTGCACTTCCGAGCCGGTGGCGATGATGATGGCCTGCGGCTTTTTCCTGAGGC
>JBDSWB010000033.1:0-6805 GCA_039926915.1 Ramlibacter sp. | reverse complement strand
AGCTGAAGATCGACCGCGGCTTTGTCAAGGACATCCTGACGGACGCCAACGACGCCGCCATTGCGCGGACGATCATCAGGCTGGCCCAGAGCCTGGGGCTGCGGGTGATCGCCGAGGGCGTCGAAACGCAGGCGCAGCGCCAGTTCCTGGCGCTGCAAGGTTGCTACGAATACCAGGGATTCCTGTTCTGCGGACCGCTGCCGATCGACGAACTCGAGGCCTTCATGGACGCGCAGGATCGCTGAGTGCTGCCGCGGCGAGCCGTCCTCAGACCGGCGCGATCTGCAGCGGCGCCGTGGCGACGGCGCGCGGCATGCGCATCGTCACCTGGTCGCCGTTGCGGACGAGTTCCACCGCCTCGGCCAGCGCCAACGCCTGAACGTCGGCCCATTCGAGGTGGCGGTAGCCCGGCTCAAAGGAATGGGAGTCGACACCATCGCTGCGCGGCGAGATCGAAACGCTGATTTCGGCGGAGCCGTCCACCACCTTCGCCGTCACGAGGACCTGGCAGGCGCCCTCGGACGCATCAGTCAGCGCGACCAGCGCCGCAACCAGCACGTTGCGCACCGCGACCCGCCAGACCTGAAAGTCGCCGTCCGCAACCGCCTGGCTGACGGCGATGCCGCGGAAATTGAAGTTGCTGGCCAGCAGGCCAATGCATTCGTCCACGCCTTCGCGCAGCCCGACGCCCTGGTCTTCACCCGGCTCGATCCAGGCGGCAACCTTAAGGCTGCTGGCCACAGCTTCGCGCGCCAGGCGGTTGAGTTTGCCGATGTCGGCGCGGAAGTCGGCGGGGGAGGGCGTGCCGCGATCGAGACGGGCGTTCAGCACCTCGGCCATCATCGAAATGGCCTGCAGGTTGACCACCATGTCGTGTTTGAGCACCGGGCCCAGGCGCCGAAGCACGCCGTAGCGCGCCGCCTCGGCGCCGGTCCGGGGGTGACACGCCGCTGCCGGACCGGCGATCGGATCGGGGGTGGAATTCAAGCGGCGGGCTCGCTGCGTTCGGCCACGCGGTCCCAGGCCGCGTGCACGGCAGGCCGCGCCTCGGTCCAGGCCAGCCTGGAGCGGCCCTTGACCTGCTCCCAGTCCTGTTGCAATTCGGCTTGAAGCGCGTCGAAGCTGCCTTCGCGGCGCAATGGCCCCGTGTAGCCGACGCGGTAGGCGGGGCTGTAGTCGTCGTATTTCATGAGGGGCTTGTAATAGGGCTCGCTCTTGAAGGCGTGGCTCCAGTATGCGTCTTCGACGGTCGGGTTGATGACCGGGGCTTCAGCAAGCGCCATTCGTTTCTCCTGGTGAGATGCTGATGTTCTGCCATGGTCCCGAAGGGGTGAGTAGGCGAACTCGCATGCCCTTGTAGGACAACTTCAATGCTATGCAAAGAATTGCAAAGCGCCCGCTATGCTTGTGGCATGAGCAAGGCATTTACCCGCGAGACAGATGGGGACGGCGAGGAAGACGAAGCGCCCACGCCCGCCTTGGCGCCGGGGGGCAAGAACTACATGACGCCGCAAGGCTATGCGCGCGTTCGCGCCGAACTGCTGCAGCTGATCGACGAGGAACGCCCGAAGGTGGTGGAGGTGGTGCACTGGGCCGCGAGCAATGGCGACCGGTCCGAGAACGGCGACTACATCTACGGCAAGAAGCGCCTGCGGGAGATCGACCGGCGCATCCGCTTTCTCACACAGCGCATCGAAGCGGCCGAAGTCGCGGACCCGGCGGTGCACCACGGCAGCGACCAGATCTTCTTTGGCGCCACCGTCGCCTATGCGGACGAATCGGGACGGGAACGCAGCGTGACCATCATGGGCATCGACGAGGCCGACAGCGCGCAGGGCCAGGTCAGCTGGATTTCACCGGTCGCGCGGGCGTTGCTCAAGGCGCGCGAAGGCGACGTGGTGCGGCTGCAGACGCCCTCGGGCGCGCAGGAAATCGAAGTGCTGAAGGTAAGCTACCCGCCGCCCGTGCGCGAATCAGCTTGAGCGCTACCGGGCAGGCCGCGTTGCACCCGCATCACGGAAGTCGTGCGCTTCAGGGTACGCATCACTGATTCCAGGTGCGTGCGGTCGCGCACCGCGATGACGAAGCGCATGTCGGTGGCGTCCTGGGCCTTCTCGTCGCCCATGTCGACGTGCGTGATGTCCGCCTCGGCGTTGGCCAGCGCTGCGGCAACCCGAGCCAGCGCGCCCTTGCCGTTGGCCACCGTGACGATCAGGCTGGTCTCGAACGGCCGCGTCGGCTCGTCCGACCATTCGACGCTGATGAACCGCTCGCTGTCCTTGTGCTGCAGGCGCCGCGCCACGGCGCACTCTTCGGCGTGCACCACAAGGCCCTCGCCGCGTCCCAGGTAGCCGACGATGGCGTCGCCGGGCACCGGCCGGCAACAGATGGCGAACTGCACGGACGCGTTCTCGCTGCCGTCCAGGATCAGCTCGCCTTGCGAGACGTTCTCGTGCGCCGTATAGCGCTCGCGCGTGATCAGCAGGGCGTCGGGCCTCTCGCCTCGCTCGGCCAGCATGGTCACCAGGCGCTTGGCCACGATGCTGGCGATGCGCTTGCCCAGGCCCATGTCGGTGAGCAGTTCGGCGCGGCTGCGGCTGCCGGTGAAGCGCAGCAACTTGTCCCAGATGGGGCGGTGCTCCTCGTCCTCAGCCGGCAGCTTCTCAAGGCCTTCGGCGCGCACGGCCTGTGTGAGCAGCTTTTCGCCGAGCTCCTGCGACTCGGCCTGGGCCAGCGACTTCAGGTGGTGCCGGATCTTGGAGCGGGCGCGCCCGGTGCGCACGAACCCGAGCCAGGCCGGGTTGGGTGTGGAGACCGGCGCTGTCACCACTTCCACAACATCTCCGTTCTTCAGCTCGGTACGCAGCGGCACCTGCACGCCATTGATCCTGGCGGCCACAGTCCGGTCGCCGATGTTGCTGTGGATCGCATAGGCAAAGTCGACCACCGTGGCGCCGCGCGGCATGGCCATGATCTGGCTCTTGGGCGTGAACACATAGACGGCGTCGGGGAAGAGGTCAATCTTGACGTGGTCCCAGAATTCAGCGGCGTCGCGCGTCTCGTGCTGGATGTCCAGCAGCGATTGCAGCCATTTGGTGCCAAGCCGCTCCGCACCTTCGCTATCGTCTTCGCTGGCCTTGTACAGCCAGTGCGCGGCCACGCCGGACTCGGCGACAAGATGCATTGCCTCGGTGCGCAACTGGAATTCGACGTTCACGCCCGAGGGGCCCACCAGCGTGGTGTGAAGCGACTGGTAGCCGTTCACCTTGGGAATCGCGATGTGGTCCTTGAACCGGCCGGGCACCGGCTTGTACATCTGGTGCAGCAGGCCCATCGCGGTGTAGCAGTCGATGACCGACGGCACGATGACGCGAAAACCGTAGATATCGGTGACCTGCGCGAAGGAGAGGTGCTTCTCGTCCATCTTGCGGTAGACCGAGTACAGCGTCTTCTCGCGGCCGGCGATGCGCATTTTCAAGCCCGCGCCTTCGAACGCGCCCTCGACCTCGCGCTGCACTTTCTGGATCAGGTCGCGGCGGCGGTTGCGGGCCTTGGTGACGGCCTTGTTCAGGATCGCGTGGCGCCAGGGACGCAGGTAGCGGAACGCCAGCTCCTGCAGCTCACGGTAAGTCTGGTTCAGGCCCAGCCGGTGCGCGATCGGCGCGTAGATGTCCAGTGTCTCGGAGGAAATCCGCGACCACTTCTCGCGCGGCACGTCGTCGAGTGTGCGCATGTTGTGTGTGCGGTCGGCCAGCTTGATCAGGATCACGCGCACATCGCGCGCCATCGCCAGCAGCATCTTGCGGAACGACTCGGCCTGGTTTTCCTCGCGGGTGTTGAACTGCAGCTTGTCCAGCTTGGTCAGGCCGTCCACCAGTTCGGCCACCGGCGCGCTGAACCGCTCGATCAGCTGCGGCTTGGTCACGCCGCAATCCTCGATCGCGTCGTGCAGCAGCGCGGCCATCAGGGCCTGGGCATCAAGCTTCCATTCCGCGCATTGGGCTGCGACGGCGATCGGGTGAGTGATGTAGGGCTCGCCGCTCGCGCGAATCTGCCCCAGGTGCGCTTCGTCGGCGAAGCGGTAGGCCTTGCGGACCTGCTCGACTTCGGCCGGCTCCAGGTAGTTCAGCCGGGCCAGGAGCGCGGCGAAGCTCGCCGCCGCCGCGTTGGCCGCGGCAGGGCTTGGCAGGAGGGGCGCCACCGGACGCTTGCCTTTGCCTTTACCCGAAGACGGTGATTCCAGGACGGCGCTCATGCCCTTACTGTAGCGCGCACGCGCCGACGTCGTACCCAGAAATGAAAAAGCACCGCAAGGCGGTGCTTTTTTTAGGTTGATTCGGGGGAATCTATCTAGCCCGGTACCTTTTTAAGCATTTCCAGGCCGATCTTGCCCTGGGCGATCTCGCGCAGGGCCGTGACGCCCGGCTTGTTCTTGCTTTCGATCTTGGGCGCATGCCCCTGGCTCAGCATGCGGGCGCGGTAGGTCGCGGCCAGGACGAGCTGGAAACGGTTGGGGATTTGCTGCAGGCAGTCTTCAACGGTGATGCGGGCCATGGATTCTCCAGTGACGAAGTCGGATTCCTTGCGGAATCAGGTGATGTTGAGGGCTTTGAACGTGTCGGCTCGGGCGCGGCGCTGAGCCGAAAACTTGAGCCTTTGGGCGTGGACGATGGCTTTCAGGTCAAAAAGCGCTCGTTCAAATAACTCATTGATTATAACGAAGTCGAACTCCCGGGCCTGCGCCATCTCGTCGGCGGCATTCTTGAGCCGCAGGTCGATGACGGCGGGGGCGTCCTCGCCGCGCCTTTCCAGGCGGGACCGCAATTCGTCCCAATTGGGGGGCAGGATGAAGATCAGCACCGCATTGGCGAAGATCCGTTTGATCTGCAGCGCGCCCTGGAAGTCGATTTCCAGGATCA
Source organism: Ramlibacter sp. (assembly GCA_039926915.1). GTDB lineage: Bacteria > Pseudomonadota > Gammaproteobacteria > Burkholderiales > Burkholderiaceae_C > Ramlibacter. The sequence goes on along the minus strand of JBDSWB010000033.1, from coordinate 1,886 downwards.
CGTCGGCGCCCTGGGCAATGCGCTCCTCGATGGCTTTCTTCGAAGTGCCGTAGCGCTGGCCGTGCACGAAGGCCCATTCGACGAAGGCGTCGGACAGCACCATGGCGTCGAATTCCTGGATCGACACGAAGAAGTATTCGCGCCCGTGCTTTTCCTGGCCGCGCGGCGGCCGCGTGGTGTGGGAAACCGAGGGCTGGACCCGCGAATCGAGTTCCATCAGGGCTTTGACCAAGCTGGACTTGCCCGCCCCGCTGGGGGCGGCGACGACGAAGAGGTTGCCGGGGTAATCCATCTCAACCCGCCGACAGGCCGCCCTTAGGCGGGTTGGCCCCCCCCGGGGGGCAGAGAACGAAGTGAACGTGAGGGCTCATATTCATTCGATATTCTGGACCTGCTCGCGCATCTGCTCGATAAGGACTTTCATGTCCACGGAGATGTGCGTGAGCTCCAGAGCCGCCGACTTGGACCCCATGGTGTTGGCTTCGCGATTCAGCTCCTGGATCAGGAAGTCCAGCCGCTTGCCGATTTCGCCGCCCTTCTTCACCAGCCGCTCGATCTCGTCGATGTGCGAGCCCAGGCGCATCAGTTCCTCGGCCACGTCGATGCGGATGGCGAAAGCGGTCGCTTCTGTCAGCGCCCGGTCCTGGGCGGCTTCCGGCAACGTGGTGCCTTCGCTCAGCGCCATCGCCTCTTTCCAGCGATCCAGGAAGCGCGCGCGCTGCTGCTCCACCAGCTTGGGCACCAGGGGCTGGGCCTGTACTGCCAGAGCCCGAAGCTGCTTCAGGTGACCGAGCAGCATCGAAGCCAGCCGGGCGCCTTCGCGCGCGCGCGCGGCCATCAGTTCATCGAGGGTCTTGCCCGCGAGTTGGCCCAGGGGCTGGGTCCAGTCGGTCTCCACGTTGGCCTCGGCCGCCGAGAGCCGCACCACGTCCGCCACGCTCAGAGCGCGCGCGTCGGGCAGCCAAGCCCGCACGTTGTCCTGCAGGGCGTTGAGCCGCTGCAGCATGCGCGAGGTGGGCTCGCGCAAGGAGTCGCCCGAACCGGTCTCCAACGCGGCGCGGACTTCGACCTTGCCACGCTTGAGCCTACCTGCGATCAGCTCGCGCAATGCCGGCTCGTGCTGGCGCAACTCTTCGGACAGCCGGAACGTGAGGTCGAGAAAGCGGCTGTTGACCGAGCGGATTTCCAGGCCCAGTCGGCCCGCGGGTGTGCCTTTTGCCTCATGGCTGGCGACGGTCTGCGGCGCGCTTTGCTGAGCGCTTGCGTAACCGGTCATGCTGTAAACTGGCATGGAGGTCTTCTACCCGTTCGGTTCATTGAGGGATTGCGAGAATAACCGGTGTTACTCAGTTGACCCTACATTCCTAAATTATGTCAAAGGTCAAACCAGCCCCTTTGCCGCCCGATACCGTGATAGGCGGCTACCGGGTGGTGCGCAAGCTGTCGGCGGGCGGGTTTGGGGTGGTGTACCTGTCCGTGGACAATGAGGGCCAGCAGGTCGCCGTCAAGGAATACCTCCCCGCTTCGCTTGCCACCCGCGCTCCCGGCGAGCTTTTGCCTCAGGTGCAGCCCGAGAAACTCTCCCTCTACCGCCTCGGCCTCAAGAGCTTCTTCGAAGAAGGGCGCTCGCTCGCGCAGATCTCGCATGCCTCGGTGGTGAGCGTGCTGAACTTTTTCCGCGAGAACGAGACCGTCTACATGGTGATGAATTACCTGGAGGGCGCCACCCTGCAGGACTTCATCATCACCGCTCGCGAGCTGAAAAAGCAGAAGGTCTTCCGCGAATCGACCATCCGCTCGCTCTTCGACGAAATACTGCGCGGCTTGCGCATCGTGCACCAGCACAAGATGCTGCACCTGGACATCAAGCCGGCCAACATCTTCAT
>JBDSWB010000032.1:0-24118 GCA_039926915.1 Ramlibacter sp. | reverse complement strand
TCGGCCGGCATCAGCATCGACTGGGACGACTTCGCCGAGCTGTCGACCGCGGTGCCGCTTTTGGCGCGGGTCTATCCGAACGGGACGGCGGACGTCAACCAGTTCCAGGACGCCGGTGGCCCGGGCTTCATCCTGCGCGAATTGCTCGACGCCGGCCTGATGCACGAAGACGTGTTCACCGTTCGCGAAGGCGGCATCCGCGAGTACACGCGCGAACCCCAGCTGGCTGGGGCGGCGCTGGCGTGGTCGCAGATCGGCGCCTCGCGCGACACCGACATCGTTCGCCCGGCCGCGACTCCCTTCAGCGCCACCGGCGGCCTCAAGCTGCTGACCGGCAACCTCGGGCGCAGCGTGATCAAAGTATCCGCCGTGCCGGCCGACCGCCATGTGATCGAAGCGCCCGCTCGCGTCTTCGATGCGCAGGATGAGCTGCTTCGCGCCTTCAACGCCGGCGAGATGGAACACGATGTTGTCTGTGTCGTGCGGTGGCAGGGCCCGCAGGCCAATGGCATGCCCGAACTGCACAAGCTGACGCCGCCGCTGGCGGTGCTGCAGGGCCGGGGCTTTCGTGTGGCGCTGGTCACCGACGGCCGCATGAGCGGCGCTTCCGGCAAGGTTCCTGCGGCGATCCATGTCTCTCCCGAAGCCGCGGACGGCGGACCACTGGCCCGGTTGCGCGACGGCGACATTGTGCGGCTGGACGCCGACGCGGGGACGCTGCAGGCGCTGGTACCCGCCGCCGAGTGGGAAGCGCGCGAGAATGCCGTGATGCCCGAAAACCTGAAAGAAGCCAACGCTGCCGGCGTCGGCCGCGAACTGTTCGGCGCGTTCCGCCGCAATGCGCTGCGTGCCGAAGAGGGAGCCTGCACATGGCTGTAGCCTCGCCGCCCGTCTCCACACAGGTCACGGCCTTGCAGGTGATGACCGATGCCCCCGTCATCCCGGTGATCGTGCTCTCCGACGTGGCGCATGCCGTGCCCCTGGCCCGCGCGCTGGTGGCCGGTGGCATCCGGGTGCTGGAGGTGACACTGCGCACGCCGGCGGCGCTGGCCTGCATCGAGGCCATCGCCCGTGAAGTGCCCGAAGCAGTGGCCGGTGCGGGCACCGTGCGAAGCGCCGCCGATGCGCAGGCCGCGGCGATGGCCGGCGCGCGCTTCGCGGTCAGCCCGGGCTACACGCGCTCGGTGGGAAAGGCCTGCCACGACCTCGGCCTGCCCTTGTTGCCTGGGGTTGCCACCGGCGGTGAGATCATGGCCGCGCAAGAGGACGGCTACACGCAGTTGAAATTCTTTCCCGCCATGCAAGCCGGCGGCGTCGCCATGCTGAAGGCCTGGGAAGGCCCGTTCGGCGACGTGAAGTTCTGCCCCACGGGGGGCATCACCGTCGCCAATGCGGCGCAATTTCTCGCCCTGGGCAATGTCTTGTGCGTGGGCGGTTCGTGGCTGACACCGTTGGAGTCGGTGGTCCAGGGCGATTGGGCGCGCATCACGCAACTGGTGCGGCAAGCGGTTGCGCTTCGCGGATGAAGACGAACTACGCGGGTCACGACGACGCCTACCGCAAGCTGCGCGGCAAGCCGGAGCGCAGCGGGTGGAATTCGCCGGAGGAGCTCGCGCGCGTCCTCGCCATCCTGGACGCCATCCTGGATTGGCCGGCATTCCCGAAAGCGGGACGCCTGCTCGAACTCGGCTGCGGTGCCGGCAACGTGGCGATCCACCTGACCGGGCGCGGATGGGAGGTGCACGGTGTCGACATCTCCGCTGCCGCCGTCGAATGGGCGCGAGAGAACGCAGTGACCGCGGGTGCCACTTGCAGCTTTGAAGTCGCCGACGTGCTGGTCCTGCAGGGGTGCACTCCCGCAAGCTTCGATGTGTTGCTCGACGGGCATTGCCTGCACTGCATCATCGGGGACGACCGGCAGAAATTTTTCGCGGCCGCCCAGCGGGTGCTGAAGCCCGACGGCCTGCTGTGCGTGCGCACCATGTGCAATGCGGTGCCGGCGGGGGTGGCCACAAAGATCGGCTACGACCCGGCCACCGGCATCTGCAGCCACAACGGTGTGGCCACGCGCTACATCGGCCCGGCCGAAGCCATCCAGCGCGAGGTCGCCGATGCCGGGTTCGAACTTCTCCAATTGGAGGTGGTGCCCTCGAATGGTCCGGACGACATGGATGAGCTGCTCCTCCTCGCGCGCATGGCAGTCAGCTGACTGTCGCTTTAAGGTACACGCCAGTTGCACCAAGGCGCACCGAGTCTGGGTAGACTGGCGCGATGCCGTTTTCGATCTCTGTCGAGCATGCGCCAGAATTCCTGCTGGTGAAAGGCTCCGGTCCCGCCTTGCTCGGCGACATGTGCGGCCTGATGGACCTGGTGCGGTTGTCGGCCACCAGCCAGGGCCACCGTCGTGCGCTGCTGGACCTGCTCGAGGTGCAGATCGACTTCAAGTTCACCGACCACCTGGCCCTGGGCAACCACACGGCGGATCAGCTGCGCGAGCTGGAGCGCGTCGCGTCGGTGGTGGCCGAACGCTTTCGCGTCGGCACGAGCGAGAAGGCAGCCCAGAAGATGGGCGCGCGGCTGAAGACTTTCACTTCGATGGATGAAGCCCTGGCCTGGCTGCGCAGCCCCTGAAGCGGCTCGGCGCATTGCGCGACACAATGCGGGCATGCCCATCCACCGCCGCCGCTTCCTGCTCGCTGCGCTCAGCTCGTTTGCGTTGGCGGCCTGCGGCCGCAAGCCGAAGCTTGCGGCGGTTGCACCGGGCGCCACGGTGCTGGCCTTGGGCGACTCGATCACCTGGGGCACCGGCGCTGCGCCGGAGTCCAGTTACCCCACCGTGCTCGCGGCGCTGACGGGCTGGGAGGTGGTGAACGGCGGCGTGCCGGGCGACACCTCGGCGGGCGCATTGGCGCGCTTGCCGGAGCTGCTTCAGCAGCACGCTCCGCGGCTGGTGCTCGTGGGCATCGGCGGCAACGACTTTCTTCGGAGGATGCCTACAGCCGATACGCGCGCCAATATTCGCAGCATCTGCGTGCAAGCCGCCGCATCGGGTGCGCAGGTGCTGCTTGTGGCCATTCCGGAACCCAGCGCCATCGCTGCAGTGGTGAGATCCCTCGGCGACCACCCGATGTACCAGGAACTGGCGAAGGAGCTGAAGCTGCCGCTGCATGCGGGCGGTTGGGCCTCGGTGCTCAGCGATCCGTCACTGCGCTCCGATCCGATTCACGCCAATGCGCAAGGGTATGCAAAGTTCGCGCAGGGATTGGCAAAGACGGCGCGCGATCTGGGGCTGCTGGCTGCGCGTTAGGCCTCGGCCATCTCCCGCGCGGTGAGCCACAGCCGCAGGTCGAACTCCAGCTGGTGGTAGTCCGGCTCCATGTGGTGGCACAGCGCGTAGAACGCCTTGTCGTGTTCACGCTCCTTCAGATGCGCCAGCTCGTGAACAACGATCATCCGCAGGAAGTCCGCCGGCGCTTCCTTGAACAGCGCGGCGATGCGGATCTCCCGCTTGGCCTTGAGCCGGCTGCCCTGCACGCGCGATACAGTGCTGTGCGTGCCCAAGGCGTTCCGGACGATGTGCAGCTTCGGGTCGTAGGCCACCTTGGCAATCGGCGGCGCGCCCTTCATGTAGGTGGACTTGATCTCGTGGACGTAATGGTAGAGGTCGCGCTCGGTACGCACGTCATGCGCCTCCCGATGGCGGCGCGCCAGCGTCTGGGCCAATGTGCCGGCGCTGATCAGCTCCTGCACCTGCACCAGCAGCTCGGCCGGGTAGCCCTGCAGGTAGGGAAGGCGGATGCTCATTGCCCTTGCCGGGCTCACTCGATCTTGATCCCGGCGGCTTTCACCACCTGGCCGTAGCGGACCAGGTCGCGGGCCATTTCGTCGCGGAATTGCGCGGCGCTTCCCGGCGTGGCCTCGATTCCCAGCGTGCGCAGCTTCTCGCGCGCTTCCGCGTCGTTGAGCACCGCGTTGAGTTCGACAGTCAGGCGCGTGGCAATGGCCGGCGGCAGGTTGGCCGGCGCGAGCAGCGCGACCCAGGAGTCGACGACGAAGTCGGGCACGCCCGCCTCTGCGAAGGTCGGCACGTCCGGCAGCGCCGACGAGCGCTTGGCGCTGGACACCCCCAGAGCAATGAGCTTGCCGGTCTTGACGAATCCGTGCGCGCCAGCCACCGCGGTGTAGACCAGCGGAATGCTGCCGCCGACCACGTCGGTCAAGGCCTGGCCGCCGCCCTTGTAGGGCACATGCGTCAGGTTGGCGCCGGTGCGCATCTTGAGCAGTTCCCCCGCAATGTGGGGCGTGCCGCCGGTGCCGGAGGTGCCGAACGACAGTCCACCGGGCGTGGCCCTGGAGACGCTCACCAGATCGGCCAGGCTCTTCACCGGCGCGTTCGGGTTGGCGACCAGGATCAATGTCGCATTGCCGATCTTGCCGATCGGTGTGAAATCCCTGAGCGAATCGAACGGCAGCTTGGCGAAGACATGGGGGTTGATCACCATCGTGCCGTCGAAGCCCAGCACCAGCGTGTAGCCATCTGCCGGTGCGTCCTTCACCAGCGTCATGCCGATGTTGCCGGACGCTCCCGGCTTGTTGTCCACGATGACCTGTTGGCCGAGCCGGCGGCCCAGGAACTCGGCGATCACGCGGGCACTGGTGTCCGTCACGCCGCCCGGCGTAAACGGCACTACCAGGCGGATTGGTTTGGCGGGCCAGGTGTCCTGGGCCGCAGCCGGCAGCGGGGCGAGGACCAGCGTGACGGCGGCGAGTGCGGTGGCGGCCAGCCAGTGGCGTCGCGTGGTGCGCTGGGCGGATGGGTGGGTGTTGGTCATGCTGGTCTCCTGATGGTTGTCGTGTCGATGCCTGGGTGTCCGCAGCATCAGGGCGTTTCGGTGTGGCGGCGGTCGAAAGCCCAGACTTCTTCGAACCCCATCAGCTTCGTCAAGTCGCCGAAGGGCATCAAGGGCACGGCCAGGCCGGCCGACGAACCCTGCTGGCGGATCTGGGCATAGGTGGCGCGCATGGCCTCGGCGGCGGCGAGCAGCGCGGTAACCGGGAAGATGGCGATCTTGTAGCCGATCGCTTCAAGCTGCGCCTGCGAGAGGACCGGTGTGCGCCCGCCTTCCACCATGTTGGCGACCAGGGGCAGGTGCATGCTGCGGGCGATCCGCTCCATCTCTTCGACGGACTCGGGCGACTCGACGAACAGGATGTCGGCGCCGGCCTGCGCGTAGGCCTCGGCGCGGCGCAGCGCTTCGTCCAGGCCCAGCGCGGTACGCGCATCCGTGCGCGCGATGATGAGGAAGTCGCTGCTGCTGCGCGCCTCGCAGGCCACCTTGATCTTGCGCACCATGTCCGCCATCGGCACCACGCGGCGGCCCGGCGTGTGCCCGCACTTCTTGGGGAACTCCTGGTCTTCCAGCTGGATGGCCGATGCGCCAGCGGTCTCGTAGCCGCGCACGGTATGAGCCACGTTCAGCAGCCCGCCGTAGCCGGTGTCGCCATCGGCGATCAGCGGCGCTCGCGCCATGGAGGCCATGTGGCCCACGCGCAGGACCATATCGGTGTACGTTGCAATGCCCGCGTCGGGCAGCCCCAGGTGGCTGGCCACGGTGCCGAAGCCGGTCATGTAGAGCGCGTCGAACCCGAAGGTGTCGGCCAGGCGAAGCGACACCATGTCGTACACGCCTGGTGCGGCGATGAGGCCGGGCTGCCGCAGGCGCTGGGCGAGGGCAACACGGGGAGCAAGGGGAGTAGCCATGGAAGGGTGGGGTGTGGGTGGACAGTACTGCGCATGGTACGCAAACCGGCGCCACAGTGTCGCGCGCTCAGTCCACCCGCGTGAAATGCTTGCGCACATGCTGCCGGTCCAGCATGTCGAAGTGCCACCATTCGTTGTTGATGCCCTGGAAGCCGCTGGCACAGAGCGTGTCGCGCAGCAGCTCCCGGTTGCGGTGCTGTTGCAGCGTCAGCTCGCCGGTGGCCAGGTGTTTCGCATCGAGCTGCGGATGCGACAGCTCCGTCATCTCGTCGAAACCGCTGCCCATGTCCAGCTCGCGGCCCTCGGGGTCGAGCAACGTGGCATCCAGGGCCATGCCGAACGAATGGATGGACCCGAGCGCGGGGTCGGCCACGTATTGGCGCAGGCCGGTGCCATCGAGGAAATCCCAGAGCTGCACCTGCACGCGGTGCGGCCGCAGCGCATCCAGCAACAACAAGCGGTGACGAGGCGCCTTGCGGGCCAGCAGCGCCACGGCGCGCTCGAGGCCTTCGGCGGCCAACTGGTGCAGCCAGGCGCAATCCAGTACGCCATACAGGTCGCGCCCCACGAAGTTGTTCACGCCCGCATAGCGCAGGTCCACTGCAATGCCGTCGATGCCCGACAGGCGCCGAAAGTCGGGGTTGGAGGAAATGTCCTCGCAGCGCATCAGCTGCCTGCCACCTCGTACTTCAGCCGCACCACGCGTTCCATGTTCATGCTGGACCGCGCGGCGAACGATTCGAGCGTGTACGGCACGTGTTCGCGCTGCTCAGTCCTGGCCCGTCCGCTCAATCAGTTCGATCTTGTAGCCATCGGGATCGGTGACGAAGGCGATCACGGTGGTGCCACCCTTGACGGGGCCCGGCTCGCGCGTCACATTGCCGCCGCCGGCGCGAATCTTCCCGCAGGCCCCGTACACGTCCGGCACGCCCAGCGCCAGGTGGCCGAACGCCGTTCCCAGCTCGTAGCTGGCGACACCGTGGTTGTAGGTCAGCTCAATCTCGGCGTGATCGGGGTTGGTGCCATAACCCACGAATGCCAGCGAGTAGTTCTGCTCGGGCCGCTCGGTCGTGCGCAGCAGTTTCATGTCGAGCACGCGGGTGTAGAAATCGATGGAGCGTTGCAGGTCGCCGACGCGCAGCATGGTGTGGAGGAGTCTCATGGGGGCATTATGGCGATGACTGCGGCGGCCTGCAGGATTGCGTTGTATGCTGCGCTGGAGTTCCACCCACCGGACGCCCGCCATGATCCTGGTCCCGAACGTCACCCTGGCCGAACCGTCGGACGCGCGCAGCATCGCCGAGATGTCGCGCGACTATGTGGAATACGGCCTGGGCTGGAGCTGGACGCCTTCACGCGTGGTCAAGGCCATCCAGGAGCGCTCTACCAACGTCGCCCTCATCCGCGAGCAGGGCCAGGTGCTCGGCTTCGGCATCATGCGCTACGGCGAACAGAAAGCGCACCTCACGCTGTTGGCCGTGCAGCCCGGCCAGCGCAAGCGCGGGCTGGGCGCGGTGCTGCTGGCCTGGCTGGAGAAGTGCGCCGTGACGGCCGGGCTGGAGCGCATCCTGCTCGAGGCGCGTGCCGACAACCCCATCGCCGTCGATTTCTACAAGGATCAAGGCTACGAGCGGACCGGCACCGTGACGGGCTACTACCGTGGCACGGTGGACGCCATCCGGCTCGAAAAAGGGCTGAGGACTTCGTTCGGCCAGCCGCTCGCCTGACGCACCGGTCAGCCCGCCGGGTGCACGACCAGGCGGGATTGCGTGCCCGCCGCGCCTCGGGCTTCGATATCCGCCCCCGCCTCCAAACAGAGGTCTTCCCGGAATCGCCCGGCCACGAGTTGCACCCCGACCGGTGAGCGGCCGACCCTGCCAGTGTTCACCGAGATCGCGGGCAGGCCCGTCACCGGCAGCGCGATCATGGTCATCTGCGCCCGCCACACGCGCTCGTAGGCTTCCGGGCCCTGCAGATCAAGATCGTTCGGGAAGGGAAGTTCGGCGCAGACCGGCAGCATCACCACCGGATAGCGCTCCATGAAGAGCTGCCAGGCCCGCGCGATGCCCAGCCGGCGCGACAGTGCCGAGGAGAAGTCGGGCAGGCTGAGGGACTGCGCTATCGCAGCCTGGCCCGCGAGCGCGGCGATCGCGCCGGGGTCGCCCTCGCATTGCGCCGCCTGCACCAGCGCGTCATAGCCGTCGCCCATCCACAAGGCGACCTGGACGGCGACCGCCTCCTTCAAGGGCGGCAGTGCACCCACTTCATCCACTGTCCAGCCCGCTTCGCGCAGCCGCACGGCTGCGTCGAGCAGTGCGGCGCAGACTTCGGCCTGTGTGTCCATGCCGTCGGGCCGCAGGCAGAGCGCGACGCGACGCGGCACCTCCGGGCCTTCGAGCGGGGCTGGCACCCACCAGGGGTCGCGCGCATCGGGACGCGACATCGCCCGCAACCCCAGGCGCAAGTCGGCGATGGTCCGCGCGATCGGCCCCGACACCGCCATGAGCTGGCCGCCGATCGGCCGGTCCACCGTCGCGGTGGCGTTGTAGGCGGCGACACGGCCGAGCGAAGGCCGCAGGCCATGGATGCCGCAGACGTAGGCGGGATAACGGATCGAGCCCGCGATGTCGGTGCCGTGCGCGAGCTGGCAGATGCCCGACGCCACCGCGGCCGCCGATCCGCCCGACGAACCGCCCGGCGTAAGCGCGGCGTCGTGCGGGTTGCGCGTGACGCCGTGCAGCAGGTTGCCGGTGAACCAGCGGTAGCTGAACGCGGGCGTGTTGGTTCGGCCTACCGGCACGGCGCCGGCCTGCAGCAGGCTGTCCACCACTGGGCTGCTGGTGCGTGCGACCAGGTCTTTTTGGGACCGCAGGCCGTTGGTGGTGGCGTAGCCGGCGTGGTCGATGTTGACCTTGGTAGCCACCGCGACGCCCAGCAGCGGCCCGGTCGTCTTACCTTTTGCGATGCCGGCGTCCACTTCACGCGCGCGGGCCAACACTTCTTCGGGGCGGCACTCGACGACCGCGTTCAGTGCCGGGTTCACGGCTTCCAGACGCGCCAGGGCCGACTTCGCCACTTCGGTCGCGGAAACCTGTTTCCGCCGCACCAGCGCTGCGATTTCGCTGGCGGACAACTTCCAGAGTTCGGGGGATTGGGTCATGGGCCCCAGCGTGCAGGCTGGCAACGCTCCCGTCAATACCGTGCGCGCGAAACTGGTATGTTCGCGCATGAATCCGCCATCGCGAAGCTTCACCCTTTATTCCGGCCCGCTCAGCATGTTCGGCGCCAAGGCGCAGATCGCCGCGCTGGAGAAAGGCCTGGAGTTTGACCTCGTGATGGTGCCTTTCGACTTCTACGCGCTGTACTCGCCCAGGCAACCGGAAGTGCTGCGCGTCAATCCCAAGTGCCAGGTGCCGGTGTTGGTGCACGGCGACCTGGAAATCTTCGACTCGACCCAGATCTTCGAGTACCTCGAAGACCTTCAGCCCGATCCCCCGTTGTGGCCTCGCGAGGTCCGTGCGCGGGCCCGTGCTCGGCTGCTGGAGCACCAGTCGGACGAAGTCTACTTTCCGCACGTCATCCGGTTGATGGGCCTGCAGCAGAACCTGGGCGGCGAGGCCGCATTGGCAGCCATCGGCGAGGCCAACCGGTGCTACGCGCAGATGGAGGCCCAGCTGCAAGACCACGACTACCTCTCCGTGGACTACTCTTTCGCGGACATCGCGTTCTACATGGCGGCGCTCTTCGGCGAGCGCCAGGGTGCGCCCCTTACGGCGGACCGGCCCCGCCTGCTGGCATGGCGCGAACGGATGACGCAGCGGCCCGCGGTTCGGGGCGTCGCGGGCGCCATGGCCCGCTGGCTTGCCGACGCCGGACGCCCGGTGCCGCCTTTCCTGCGTGGGCTCTGAAATCCCCTATTTCTGCACCGGCATCTCGAAGACCAGGCAAGTGGTGGTGGCGTGCGCGTACAGCGTTCCGTCCGGCCCGTACAGGCGCGCCTCGGCCGTCGCCAGTTGGCGCCCGCAGTGGATGACTTTGCCCTCGGCGCGCACGCGCGGGGCTTTGGTGCCGATGGCGCGAACCAGATTCACGCCCAGTTCGGCGGTGGTGTAGCCCCTCCCGGGCGGCATCATGGTGTGCACGGCGCAACCCAGTGCCGAGTCGAGCAGGGTGGCGTACCAGCCGCCGTGGACGGTGCCCAGGGGGTTCAGATGCGCCGGCCCCGGCGTGCCCTGGAACACCGCGCGGCCTGCTTCGACTTCGATCAGGGTGAAGTCCAGGGTCTTGGCAATCGGCGGGTAAGGCACTTCGCCGCGCAACATGGCCTGCATCACTTCAAGGCCGCTTTTTCCGGCGAGTTGTTCCACGCGCGCCACACCGGCACCCACGCCGGCATCCAGGCGGGCCATCACTTCGCGTTCCTGGGCCAGCCAGGACTCGAGTTGGTTCATCTGCGTCATCGTCATTCTCGTTTAACTTTGCATATGCAACAATTGCAGCTACAATAATTGCCATGGACATCGCTGTCAAGCCCCGGGGCTGCACCAACCTCAAGCTGCGCCAGCTGATGCGCCGCGTCGCGCAGCACTACGACCTGGAAGTCGGCAAGACGGGCCTGAAAGGCACGCAGTACTCATTGCTCTCCTATGTGGTGAAGCTCGGGCCGATCCGCCCCGGCGACCTGGCGCGCGAGCTGAAGATCGGCCCCTCCACCCTGACCCGCAACCTGCGGCCGCTGATCGACGCCGGGTTGTTGGCGCTGGGCCCCGGTGCCGACGGCCGCAGCCGGCTGGTCAGTGTCACAGATGCGGGCCGCGAAAAACGTCAGGAGGCGCAGCGCCGTTGGCGCGTGGCCCAGGAAAACCTTAACCAGACGCTGGGTTTGCGGCGAGTGGTGCAATTGCATGCGTTGATCGACGAGAGCCTCGACCTGTTGTCACCCGTTTCCGATGGGAAGACCGATGAATAGCGCAATCAGCGGCGGCAGCCACAGCAAGCAGACGGCTTTCTGGCTCGTGTTGCTCGCAGCGGCCGGCACATTCGCCTTGACCATGGGCACACGACAGACGATGGGACTGTTCTTGTCGCCCCTCAACACCTCCACCGGGCTTGGCCTGGGCAGCATCAGCCTGGCCTTCGCATTTGGTCAGCTCTGGTGGGGCTTGACCCAGCCCTTCGCCGGTGCGATGGCCGACAAGGTCGGCGCAGGACGGGTGTTGTTCGCCGGTGCCGTGCTGGTGGCGATCGGCACTTTCATCACACCGCTGATGACCACCACGGCAGGGCTGATCCTGGCGATCGGCGTGCTGTCGGCCGGTGGCGCCGGCATGGCCGGCCCGGCGGTGCTGATGGCGGCGACCACGCGGATGATTCCCACGGAGAAGCGCGGCCTGGCGACAGGCATCGTCAACGCCGGTGGCTCCTTCGGCCAGTTCATCATGGCGCCCATCGCCGCGGCGCTGATGGTGGGCGTGGGCTGGGCGAGTGCCATGCAAATCTTGGGACTGCTGGTGCTGCTGTGCCTGCCGGCCGCCTTCCTGCTCAAAGGCAATTCGCTGCAGTCGGCTCCGGCCGGCCAGAAGGTGGTGGGCACGCGCGAGGCGATCCGCACCGCGCTGCACAACCCCAGTTACCTGATGCTCGGCGCCGGCTTCTTCGTGTGCGGCTTCCATGTCGCCTTCCTCGCCACGCACTTGCCGGGCGTGATCGCGTCCTGCGGATTGCCTACCCAATGGGCCGGCTGGTCGCTCGCCATCATCGGCCTGTTCAACATCATCGGCAGCGTGGCGATGGGCTGGGCCGTGGGCCGGTGGCGAATGAAGTCGCTGCTGTCCCTGGTGTATTCCGTACGCGGCCTGGCGGTGCTGGTCTTCCTGTTCGCGCCCAAGACCGGTCCGGTTGTGTTGCTGTTCGCCGCCGTGATGGGGCTCACCTTCCTGTCCACAGTGCCGCCCACGGCGGGCCTGGTCGCCAAGTTCTTTGGCACCGCCAACATGGCCACCTTGTTCGGCATCGTGATGCTCACGCACCAGATGGGCGGTTTCCTGGGTGCCTGGCTGGGCGGCAAGATCTTCGAGGCGACCGGCGCCTATGACTGGGTCTGGTACATCGACATCGTGCTGGCCGTCGGCGCGGCGCTGATCCACCTGCCGATCCGCGAGGCGCCGCCGCAATCGGCCGCAAGCACGGCGACTGCGTAGCGGCGAGACGGTTGGACCCTATCGAGAAAGCCATCTGGAACCTTCAGCCCGGCTTTGGTATCGTCTGGGAGTCGCCACTCCCCGCACCCCGGAAATCCCATGAAAAGACTCCAGTTTGTCATCGCCGCTTTCGCCGCCAGCCTGCTCCTCGCCTCCTGCAAGGAAGCCCCAAATGCGGCCCCAGCGGCGCCCGCGGCCAAGTCTGAATCCGCCGCCCCGGTGTCGACCGCCGCCATCGAGGCAGAAGCCAAGGGCTTTGTCCTTGGCTCGCCGATGAGCGTGCGCACGGTCTACGTCTTTTTCGACCCGCAGTGCCCCCATTGCGCCGCGCTCTGGACGGCAGCCAAGCCGCTGAAGTCGCAGGCCAAATTCGTGTGGATCCCGGTGCAGCTGTTGAACAAGACCAGCGAAGCCCAGGGCGCGGCCCTGCTGGCGGCAAAGGACCCGGTGGCGGCGATGGACGAACACGAAGCCTCGTTGACCGCGAAGAAGGGGGGCATCACAGCCATGGGCGACCTGGACGCGCAGAAGGCACTGGTCGCGAAGAACACCGCGCTGTTCAATCGTTTCGCCTTCGCTTCGGTGCCCTCGATCGTGGCCATGAACGCCAAGACGGGGACGCTCGTGACGCGTGAAGGCGCGATGGCGACGCCTGAACTGGCGAACCTGCTCGGTTTGCAGCAGCCGGTGGGCCAGTGAGCCGCCTCAGGCGCCGGAACCCGGGGTCTGCGTCGACATCGTGAGGCTGCTGGAGAAGTTGAAGTCGGAGCCGGTCACCTGCCAGGTCTTCCCGATGTCGCCCATCAATTCATGGCAGAGGGCGATCATTTCCTCGATCAGGTCTTCCTGCGCGCCGCGGATCTGCTGGTATTGCGGGTCCTGGTAGGCCGGAACCCAGCCCGTCGCCTGGCTCAGCCGCAGCAGGTTGTGCTGCCACAGGTACTCGATCAGCAGGCTGTGCGCCTGCAGCAGGCGCAGCATGTGTTGCGAAAGGGCGGGGAAGGCCGCATCCTTGATCGCAAGCGCTTTCGCCAGGGGCTCGGGCGAAGTGAGTTCATCCGTGCTGCGTTCCAGCAGCGGGTCGTCGCGCTGGTAATCGACCCAGGCCGAATAGGCATTCAACCAACGGATCAGGCGGTAGCCCTGGGCCCGCAACCGGTCCTGCCGGCGCCGGGCGGTGTAGCGCACCGTCCGCCAGACGATGGCCGCGATGACCGCCAGACCCAGCGCGGCCAGCAGAGACAGGTTGAAAAGATCCATGATCGGCATTCAGTGTAGAGGGTGGCGCAAAAATGGCTGGCCGGTGCAGGACCGCAGGCAGTCCTGGGCCGACAAGTGGCGCTTCAGGCCGGAACCGTGTAATTGAGGATCATGCGCCCGCCGTCCACGGTCACGATTTCCCCTGTCATGTAGCTGGCGGCATCGCTGGCCAGGTACGCCACCGTATCGGCGATTTCCGCAGGTTCACCCAGCCGCTTCATCGGTGTGCGGCTCATGATGCGGGCCCGGGCTTCGTCGCTGGTGAGCACTGCCTTCGCGGCCAGCTCTGTCGCGATGGTGCCGGGGGCGACAGCATTCACGCGGATGCCCTTGTCGGCCAGCGCCAGCGCCATCACCCGCGTAAGCTGGTTGACGCCGCCCTTGCTGACGTTGTAGCTGGAGATGTTGGGGATCGCCAGCACGCCGTTGACCGAACTCATGTTGACGATGGAACCGCGTACCGTGTGCCCCGCGGCGTCCTGGCGCGGCTGCGCCCGGGCCATTTCGCGCGCTACCGCCTGCCCCATGAGGAAGGAGCCTTTCAGGTTGACGCGCAGCACGGCGTCGAAATCGGCCTCGGTGACGTCCAGGAATTCGGCCGCCTTGAAGATGCCTGCGTTGTTGACCAGCACGTCGATCCGTCCATTCGCCTGCACGGCCTGCGCCACGACGGCGTCGACCTGCGCCTTGTCGCCCACGTCGCAATGCAGATACAGGCAACCCAGTTCCGCGGCAAGGGCCTGCCCGCGTGCGTCGTCGACATCGGCGATCACCGGCTTGGCGCCTTCGCGGGCAAAGCGACGCACGCAGGCTTCGCCGATGCCCTGCGCGCCCCCGGTGACGATGCAGACGCGGCCTGCCAGGCCGAAGGATATGTCGCTCATGCCCGGATGGTACCCGCGGCAGCGGCCATGAAATCCAGCGCATTGCGCTTGACCTCGGCGGCGTCGATGCCGGGCTTGTACAGCGCCGAGCCGATGCCGAAACCATTGGCGCCGGCCGCCTGGTAAGCGGGGATGTTGGCGGTGGAAATGCCGCCCACGGGCAGGAGCAGGGCGCTGGCAGGCAGCACCGCGCGCAGCGCCTTGACCGCGGCAGGCGGAATCATCTCGCACGGAAACAGCTTCACGCCCGTCGCGCCCGCTTCGAGCGCGGCAAAGGCTTCGGTCGCCGTCAACGCGCCGGGCAGGCACACCATAGCCAGGCGGAGGGCCTCGCGCACAACGTCCGGATTGAAATTGGGCGCAACGATCAGCCGGCCGCCGGCTGCATGAACCTCGCGAACCTGCGCTGTCGTCAGCACAGTGCCCGCGCCCACCAGCACGCCGGGAAAGGTTTGCGTGAGCGCCTCGATGCTGAGCAGAGGCTGCGGCGAATTGAGCGGCACCTCGATGACTTTCCAGCCCGCGCTGACGAGCGCGCCGCCGACCGGCACTGCGTCGCCCGGTGGCAGGCCGCGCAGGATGGCGACGAGCCCGCAGGGTGCGAGGGCCTGATGGAAGATGTCACGGGGGTTGGTGGAATGGTGCATTTCGATCACTTGCGTCGCCCCATCGCCCCTCGAAGGAAGGGCTATGCCTCGAGTTCGTGGCAAACCACTTCGATGTTCTGCCCGTCCGGACCCGTGACGAAAGCTGCATAGTAGTTCCCGGTGTACTGCGGGCGCAGACCAGGCGCCCCGTTGTCTTTGCCACCCGCCGCCAGAGCCGCGCGATAGTCGCTGACGCCAAACTGTACGTGGTCAATCATGAGTCTTCCCGAAGCCCGCGCGGCGTTTCGATAGCTACAAGCCGCGGACCCGGCATGCAAGCAAGAGTAGACCCAGACCAACAATCCATGACCAGGTTGCAATCGGCTCTGGAATTCTGACAACGCCGAAGTGCGCCACCAGCGCGACGACAAACAGAACAAGTGATATCAGCCAAACCACCATCGTCGGAGCTTTACCGGAGTTTCGCATTGATGTTCCTTTGGTTAGTGGGAAAAGGAGGCAGCCACAGAGGAGTATGGGGCTTTAAGCAGACGAAGCGCTGAAAGTTCGCGGCTCAACTCTTGACGTGAGCGGCACCCGCAAATGGGCAAAGCCAGCTCGTGGATATCCGCTCGATGGAACGGTGGGGCGTCACGTTCACAACTCATAGACGAACTCGACGAAGTGATCTGGTTCGCGCTCGGCTCCGGTGCGATGCCATAACGCGCAGGCAGCTACGTTTGTAACGCTGCTTCCAACCCAGATGCTGTCAACGCGCTCGGTCTTGCAAATCTGCTGGAGCGTGGAAACCAGGTTTCTGCCAATGCCGATCCGGTGCAAGTCCGGACGCACCTCAATGTCATAAAGGTACACCAGCGTTTCCCCGGCGAGGCTTGGGAAGCGATAAGCGACCAAGTAGCCGATTGCAGCTCCTTGATGCAAGGCGGCCAATACGATGGTGCGTTCATCGTCGAGCAAGTCAGAGAGTCTTTCTAGCGGGACAGAGGGCTCAGCAAGGAACTCCGCGGCCAGCTGGCGGGCGACAAGAACGTCCTTCTTCGCCAGTCTGACTACTTCGATGTCGTTCATGAGACCCAACGTGATATGCAGGTCGAATCGATTGATCGCGCTGCCCGGTGTGCCATTGACGCTTTCTCGGGTATTGCCCCCAGTCATTGATTAATAGCATTTTGTTTGCAATCCGCTCCCCCCATTTTGGAGGGGATCGCGGTGCGAAACACGCCAAACGTGCCCTATAACTCGGCGGCTTGTCCCGATATCATGGGACGCCGGATCGCGGCAAGGCCCTGATGCAGATGGCTTTCGTTGTCAACGTGTTCTGGCTAAGCTTGTTATCAGGCAGCCCATACACGGCACGACAGTGCAATCGCCCGCGCCCCGCTCCAGGTCGCTTGCGACTCCACCGTCCGGGACGCGATGCCGAGCTCCTGCAGTGCGAGCCCGTAACGCAGGGTCAGCGCCTTCGCCCCCACCACGACCATCGGCCCGCGATGCGCCCCCATGTCTTGCGATCTCAGCTCCTCGCCGATCAGCAGGCCGGACAGGTAGCTGGGCAGGGCCTCGGCCGGCATTCGGCCGAACAGCGACAAGGTGCGCGCGCTGAAAGCCGAGTGCAACAGATTGCCGGTTTGCACGGCATGGCGCAGTCCCCGCGTGAAGGCGGCTTCATCCAACTCGCCGTCTGTTGCGGGCATCGTGCGCCCCAGAATCGAGTGTTGCCGAAGCAGGGCGTAGAACTCGCCGGTCATGAAGGTGGAAAACGATTCGATGCGGCCGCCGGCCACGCGCACCCACTTGCTGTGGGTACCTGGCAGCACGAACAGACCGTCTTCGATCCCCAACAACTCCAGCGCGCCGAAGACCTGGGTCTCTTCGCCGCGCATCACGTCGGGCACGCCGTGCGCTTCGCAACTCAGCCCAGGCACGATGGCGATGCGGCCGGGCTCGATCCAGGACAGCGCGCCGGCGATGTCCGCGAACCCGACGGGGCAGGCACAGTAAGGCGCTTCGACCCATCCCTGGCGGCTGCCCACCATGCCACTGAGCAGGAAGGATGTGTCGAGCCCGGCAGGCCACTCGGCCGTGGCCTCGGCGAACACGGCCGGAAAGCCGCCCTGCGGCACAGTGAGAATGCCGCGCGGCAGCGATCGCTCTTCCACCACGGACCCTTGCGCATCGAACAGCGCCGCGCGCAGCGACGAGGTGCCCCAGTCCAGCGCGATGAGTCGCTTCACAGCAGGGCCTTCACCGGTTCGGGGCGCGGCAAGGGCGCGACCGCGCCGAAGCCCTGTACCGCGAGTGCTGCGGCCGCGTTCGCGTAGCGTGCCGCGTCAAACAGCGAATCGCCGACCGCAAGGCGTGCGAGCAGGTTGCCGCAGAAGCAATCGCCCGCGCCCGTGGCATCCACGACATCGACGTTCAATCCCGCGATCCGTTCGCGGCGCGTGCCGTCGCTCACCAGAGCGCCGTCGCCGCCGAGTTTCAGCACGACTTGCTTCGCGCCCAGCGCGTGGCACCAGCCGATGATGGCGTCGGGGTTTCTCTGGCCCGACAGGACATTCACGTCGTCGACGCTCGGCAGGAACAGGTCGCAGAGCGCGATGGCGCGGGTGATGGCGGCGCGCGCGTCGTCGAGCGACCAGAGCTTCAGGCGCAGGTTCGAATCGAACGACACCTGCGTGCCCGAGGCCCGGGCCTCGGTCATCGCTTCAAGCACCGTCTCACGGGCGCTGACCGAGATCGCCAGCGAGATGCCCGAGACATGCAGGATCTTCGACTGCCGCACCAGATCCCGCGGCAGCCACGCCGGCGTCATTCGGCTGGCGGCCGAGCCCGTGCGCAGATAGCTGAACTCGTGTCCGTTGGCGCCATGCGTGACGAAATAGATACCAGTCGGCGCCTGGGCGTCGCGCTCGATGCCCGATGTGTCCACGGCTTCGCGCTGCCACAACGCCATCAGCGCATCGCCGAAATTGTCCTGGCCCAGTCGTGTGAGGTAGCTTGTCTTCGCACCCGCGCGCGCTGCAGCGATCACCGCATTGCTGGTGTCCCCGCCAAAGCCCTGCAGGTAGTGCGGCTCGCCCGGATGCGTCTGGTTGAACTCGAGCATGGCCTCGCCGAGGGCGGCGACGTCGAAGATCCTGGGCATCGGAGCCGTGTTGTGCATGACGCGCCTGGCTTCACCCGAAATCCAGCAGCACCTTCATTGCCTGCGATCGGTCGGCCGCCAGTGCGAAGGCCCGGCCGGCGTCACGGTACGGCACGGTGGCAGAGATCAGCGGCTTCACATCGACAAGCCCTTTGTTCAGCAGATCCACCGCGATGGCGAATTCCTCGTGGAAGCGGAAGGTGCCGCGCAGATCGAACTCCTTGGCGACGATGGTGTTGATGGGAAGCGTCATCTCGCCGCCCAGGCCCACCTGCACGATGATGCCGCGCGGGCGCAGGGCGTCGAACGCGCCGCGCAATGCCCGCTCGTTGCCGCTCGCCTCGAACAAGACGTCGAACTGGCCCTTGTCTGCGGCAAAGGCTGCAAGCGCTTCCGGCTGGTCCTTCACGTTGATGGCCTGGTCGGCGCCCACCTTCATCGCGCTGCGCAACGGAAACTCGCCCATGTCGGTGACGGCGATATTCGACGCTCCGGCCCGCCGCGCCGCCACCACCACCAGCGCCCCGATGGGGCCGCAGCCGGTGACGAGCACGTTCTTCCCGAGCAGCGGTCCCGCGCGCCGCACCGCATGCAGGGCCACCGCCAGCGGCTCGGCCATCGCGCCTTCGCTATCGGTTACCGAGTCGGCCAGCTTGAAGGCCTGCGCGGTTTCGATCACCATCTCGCGCCGGAACGCGCCCTGCACATGCGGGGTGCGCATCGCGCTGCCGTAGTAGCGCATGTCCATGCAGTGGTTCTGCAGGCCCAGCTGGCAGAAGCGGCAGGCGCCGCAGGGCCGGCTCGGGCTGATCGCGACGCGGTCGCCGGGCGCGAAGCCCGCCACCGCATCGCCTACTTCATCGATGGTGCCGGCCACTTCATGACCCAGCACCATCGGCTCCTTGACGCGCACGGTGCCGAACCCGCCATCCTGGAAGTAGTGCAGGTCGGAGCCGCAGATGCCGCCGAAGCGCACCCGCACCCGCAGCTGGTTCGGCCCGACAACGGGCGTGGGCACATCTTCGACCCGCAGGTCGCCGGCAGCGTAGATGACAAGAGCGTCCATCGGGACTTTCGAAAAGATGTCTAGAGCGTGGCCGTGACGCCGCCGTCGACGTACAGGATGTGGCCATTGACGAAGTTGGATGCGTTGCTGGCCAGGAACACGGCCGCGCCGACCAGGTCTTCCACATCACCCCAGCGGCGCGAGGGGGTGCGGTTGATGAGCCAGGCACTGAATTCCGGGTTGTCCACCAGTGCCTGGTTGAGCTCGGTCTTGAAGTAGCCCGGCCCCAGGCCGTTGACCTGGATGCCGTGCGGGCCCCAGTCGATCGCCATGCCCTTGGTCAGCATCTTCACCGCGCCCTTGCTGGCGGTGTAAGGGGCGATGTTGGGCCGCCCCAGTTCGCTCTGCACCGAGCAGACGTTGATGATCTTGCCGCGCTTGCGCGCGATCATGTGGCGGGCTGCGGCCTGGCCGACCAGGAACACGCTGTCCAGGTTGGTCTTCATCAGCTCGTGCCAGTGCGCTTCCTCGAATTGTTCGAGCGGTCCGCGCCGCTGCATTCCGGCGTTGTTGATCAGGATGTCGATGGCGCCGATGCCCGATTCGACGGCCGCGATGGCCTTGGTCACTGCGGCGCCGTCCGTCACGTCGAACGTCGCTGTCGCAACCGACGCACCGCTGGCGCGCAGCCGCTCTGCTACCTGTTCCACCTTTTCGGCGTTGCGTCCGTTGAGCACCACGCGCGCGCCAGCGCCTGCCAGGCCAGCCGCCAGGGCCAGGCCGATGCCGGCGCTGGAACCGGTGATGAGAGCTGTCCGGCCGGTGAGGTCGAACTTGTCCAGGACCGAACCCATGCGCCTGCCGCTCAGTGGTTGTCTCGGGGTACGAACGCGCCGCGCCTGCCCACCAGAAAGTCCAGGTCCGCGCCTTCGTCCGCCTGCAGCACATGGTCGACGTACAGCTTCCAGTAGCCGGATTTCAGGGGTGGCTCGGGCGCGGTCCATTGCGCGAGGCGCTGGGCCAGCTCCTCGTCGCTGATATGCAGCTGGATGCGGCGGTTCGGTACGTCCAGCTCGATGATGTCGCCGTTGCGCACCACCGCGAGCGGACCGCCCGCCGCCGCCTCGGGCGCCGTGTGCAACACCACCGTGCCGTAGGCCGTGCCGCTCATGCGGGCGTCGCTGATGCGGACCATGTCGGTGATGCCCTTGCGCAGGACCTTGGGCGGCAGCGGCATGTTGCCGACCTCGGCCATGCCGGGGTAGCCCTTGGGGCCGCAGTTCTTCAGCACCAGCACGCAGTTTTCATCGACATCCAGGTTCTCGTCGTCGATGCGGGTGTGGAAGTCCTCGATGTTCTCGAAGACCACGGCGCGTCCGGTGTGCACCATCAGCGCGGGGGTGGCTGCGCTGGGCTTGATCACCGCGCCGCGCGGGGCGAGGTTGCCGCGCAATACCGCGATGCCGGCCTTGTCCTTGAAAGGTTCCTTGAATGTCTTGATGACACGCGGGTCGTAGTTCTGCGCATCGGCAAAGTTCTCGGCCACCGTCTTGCCGTTGGCCGTGACGATGCCGGTGTGCAGCAGGTGTGAAATCTCCTTCATCACCACGGGCAGGCCGCCGGCGTAGCAGAAGTCTTCCATCAGGTGTTCGCCGGAAGGCTGCAGGTTCAGCAGGCAAGGCAGTTCGCTGGCCAGGCGGTCGAAGTCCTCGATCGACAACTTGACCCCGATCCGCCGCGCGATGGCCACCAGGTGGATCACCGCATTGGTGGAGCCGCCGATGGCCGCCAGCGTCATGATCGCGTTCTCGAAGGCCTCGCGCGTGAGGATGGTGGACAGCGTCTGGTCGGTGTGGACCATCTCCACGATGCGGCGCCCGGCATTGCGCGCCAGCACATTGCGCCGGCCGTCGACGGCGGGATAGGCGGCGTTGCCCGGCAGGCCCAGCCCGAGGGCCTCCACCATGCTGGCCATCGTGGAGGCGGTGCCCATGGTCATGCAATGGCCGTGGCTGCGGTGCATGCAGCTCTCGGCTTCGAAGAAATCCGCGAGCTTGAGCGTGCCCGCGCGCACCTGTTCGCTCATGCTCCAGACGCCGGTGCCCGAGCCGAGTTCCTGGCCGCGCCACTTGCCGTTGAGCATGGGCCCGCCCGAGACGCCAATGGTGGGCAGGTCGACGCTGGACGCACCCATCACGAGCGAAGGAGTGGTCTTGTCGCAACCCATGAGCAGCACGACGCCGTCAATCGGATTGCCGCGGATCGATTCCTCCACGTCCATGGACGCGAGGTTGCGGTAGAGCATGGCGGTGGGCCGCAGCAGCGTCTCGCCCAGCGACATGACGGGAAATTCCAACGGGAAGCCGCCGGCCTCGTAGACGCCGATCTTCACTTGCTCGGCCAGCGTACGGAAGTGGCTGTTGCAGGGCGTGAGTTCACTGAAGGTGTTGCAGATGCCGATCACCGGCCGGCCGTCGAACTGGTCGTGCGGCACGCCCTTGCCCTTGACCCAGCTGCGGTAGGCGAAGCCGTCGCGGTCCTGGCGGCCAAACCACTGCTGGCTGCGCAGTTCGCTTGGCTTCTTGCGGGGCGGAGAACTGCTCATGAATCGATTCCTGAGAAAACGCTCATTCCTTGACCGAACCCGTCATCCCCGAGACGTAGTACTCGACGAAGAACGAATAGATGAAGGCCACCGGCAGCGAGCCGAGCAGTGCACCGGCCATCAGCGAACCCCAGTGGTAGACATCGCCTTCCACCAGCTCGGTGACAACCCCGACCGGCAGGGTCTTGATCTCGCTGGACGATACGAAAGTCAGCGCGTAGATGAATTCGTTCCACGACAGCGTGAAGGCGAAGATGCCGGCCGAGATCAGGCCGGGCACGGCCAGCGGCAGCACGATCTTGGTCAGGATCTGCCAGCGGGTCGCGCCGTCGATCAGCGCGCATTCCTCCAGCTCGAACGGGATCGAGCGGAAGTAGCCCATCAGCAGCCAGGTGCAGAACGGGATGAGGAAGGTGGGGTAGGTGAGGATCAAGGCCAGCCGCGTGTCAAAGAGGCCCAGCTGGAACACCACCGACGCCAGCGGAATGAACAGGATGGAAGGCGGCACCAGGTAGGCCAGGAAGATCGCCAGCCCGACCTGCTTGGCGCCGGAAAAGCGCAGGCGCTCGATGGCGTAGGCGGCGAAGACCGAAGCCGCGAGTGAAAAGAAGGTCGATACCACCGAGACCAGCACCGTGTTCCACATCCACTGCGGGTAGGCGGTGTCGAACAGCAGTTTCTCGAAGTGCGCGAACGTCGGGGCGATCACCCAGAACGGATTGCCCTCGCGCGACAGCAATTCGTTGTTCGGCTTGAACGAAGTGATCGCCATCCAGTAGAACGGGAACAGCAGCACGAACACAAAGATCGCGAGCGGCAGGTACACCGTCAGCGCCTTGCGCATCGGCGTGTCCAGGAAGCTCATGCCGACGGTGTCGGTGGTGTCTTGGCTCATTTGTCGGCACCGCCTTGTTGCCATGCTCGGCGCTGCAGGCCGAAGTAGCTGAACATGATGGCGGCGAGCAGGAAGGGCACCATGGCGATGGAAATTGCGGCGCCTTCACCGAGCGCACCGCCGGAGATCGCGCGCTGGAACGACAGCGTGGCCATCAGGTGAGTGGCGTTGAGCGGGCCGCCGCGCGTGATGACGTAGATCAGCTGGAAATCGGTGAACGTGAACAGCACCGAGAACGTCATCACCACGGCGATGATGGGCGTCAAGAGCGGCAGCGTGACGTGGCGGAACTGCTGCCAGGGCGTAGCGCCGTCGATCGCCGACGCCTCGTAGTAGGAAGGCGAGATGGTCTGCAGTCCGGCCAGCAGCGTGATCGCGACGAACGGCACGCCGCGCCAGACGTTGGCGGCGATGACCGACAGGCGGGCATTCCACGGCGCACCCAGGAAGTCGATGTATTTGTCGATGAATCCCATCTTCACCAGCACCCAGCTGATGATGGAAAACTGCGCGTCATACAGCCACCAGAACGCGATTGCCGACAGTGCGGTGGGAACGATGTACGGAAGCAGGATCACCGCGCGGAAAAAGGTTTTGAAGCGGATGTTCTTGTTCAGCAGCAGCGCCAGCCAGAGCCCGAGGAAGAACTTCAATACGCTGGCCACCGTGGTGTAGAAAAGCGTGTTGAAGAGCGCCAGTTGCGTCACCGCATCCTGCGCGATGAAGATGTAGTTTTCCAGACCGACCCACTCGCCCGGCCGGCCGATCTTGGCGTCGGTGAAGCCCAGCCACACACCCAGCCCCAACGGGTAGGTCAGGAACAGCAGCAGCAACACCGCTGCGGGCAGCAGGAAAATCAGCCCGAGCGCGTTGCGGCTGTTTTGCAGCCGTTCAAGCATTGAGGAAGGTCAAACCTTGTAGTACCGCTCGGCGCGTTTCTGTGCGCGCTCCATCGCTTCCTTCACCGGCTTGGATCCGCTGATGGCCTCGGCCACCATGTTGATCACGATGAAGTCCGCCGCCGCACCCGCCGAGGCGTACCCCAGCTTGCCCGCATAGCCCGCTGGGCGCAGGTTCTTGACCGCGTCCCGGTACGGCGTGCGCTTCGGATCGTCGGTCCAGACCGGGAGCTTGGCGTAGCCGTCCAGCGGCGTCGCGATGTAGGCCTGCGCGCCGGTCAACCACGGCCCGAACTGCTCTTGCTCCATCATGAACTGCAGGAACGCCTTGGCGGCCTGCGGGTACTTCGTGTACTTCATGATCATCTGGTTGAAGAAGATGGTCGACTCCGTCGGCACGCCGACCGGCCCGATGGGGTATACGGCGTGCTGGATGTCCTTGGCGAGCTCCTGCAGTTTCGGCTCCGGCGAGTTCTTCGCCGCGACATAGATCGAGATGCCGTTGTTGGTGACCGAGATCTGGCCGTCGAGGAAGGCCTTGTTGTTGTTCGGGTCCAGCCACGACAGCGTGCCCGGCACGAAGGTGGCATAGAGCTCCTTCCCGTACTCGAGCGCCTTCATCGTCTCCGGGCTGTCGATCACGACCTTGTTGTTCTGGTCGACGAGCTTGCCGCCGAAAGTCCAGACCAGCCAGTTGCACCACAGCCCGTCGCCGGTGGCGTTGCCGAGCGCCATGCCGCCGGGCGTGCCCTTGGCGTGCAGCGCCTTCATCATCTTCAGGAAGTCGTCCGTGGTCTTCGGGAAGGAGTCGAAGCCGACGGCCTTCAACATGCTCTCGCGGTAGACCATCAT
>JBDSWB010000031.1:0-5528 GCA_039926915.1 Ramlibacter sp. | reverse complement strand
TCCAGTTGCGGCAACTGCTCCTGCAATTCATGCAGTCGCGCATCGGCGGTTTCGGCCGCTTGCTGGGCTGTGGCGAACTGCGCTTGCAGGTTGGTCAGGCGCGCCTCGTCCGGTGCGGTCAGCGCATTGCGATCGGTCACCAGCTTTTCGCGGCGCTGGTTGAGCTGGCGCGACTGCTCCTCGATGTTGCGTTGGTCGGCGGCCAGCACCTGGATCTGCTGCTGCACCTGGGTCACGGCGCCACGCTGCTCCGTCGACTTGCCCTGCGCTTGCCGCAGCGCCTCATCGAGACCGGGCAGCTGCTGGGCCTGATCCTCCAATTGCGCTGCGAGCAGGGCCGCCTTTTCCTCCGCTTCCTGGCCTTGCATGGCCAGGGTCTCGGTCTCGGCGACGGCGTCGTCCTTGCGGGCCGCCCACTGGGCAGTCTGTTCCTTCAGTTGGGCCAGGCGCTGCTCGACGCGCTGCCGCCCCTCGACCACGAACCGGATTTCGGCTTCCAGCCGGCCGACTTCGGCGCTGGCCTCGTAGAGATGCCCCTGCGACTGATTGACGTGGTCGCCGGCCGCGTAGTGGGCCTGCCGTATGGTTTCGAGTTCGCTCTCCACCCGGCGCAGATCGGCGACGCGCGCTTCCAGGTCGTTGACGGATTTCTCGGCGTCGGCCTTGACCCTGGCCTGATCGGCCTCGCCTTCGGCCCGCTTCAGGAACCACAGCTGGTGCTGCTTGAGCGTGACCTCGGATTGAAGCGCGTTGTATTGCTGGGCCACCTCGGCCTGCTTTTCGAGTTTGTCCAAGTTGGCGTTGAGTTCGCGCAGGATGTCCTCGACGCGGGTCAGGTTCTCGCGCGTGTCGGACAGGCGGTTTTCCGTCTCGCGCCGGCGCTCCTTGTACTTGGAAACGCCCGCGGCTTCTTCCAGGAACAGGCGCAGCTCTTCGGGCTTGGATTCGATGATCCGGCTGATCGTGCCCTGGCCAATGATGGCGTAGGCACGCGGGCCCAGGCCGGTGCCGAGGAACACGTCCTGCACGTCGCGGCGGCGAACCGGCTGGTTGTTGATGTAGTAGCTGGACGTGCCGTCCCGCGTCAGCACGCGCTTGACGGCGATTTCGGTGAACTGGGCCCATTGACCGCCAGCCCGGTGATCGGCATTGTCGAACACCAGCTCGACCGATGAGCGCGAGGACGGCTTTCGTGTCGTCGTGCCGTTGAAGATGACGTCCTGCATCGACTCGCCGCGCAGCTCGCTGGCGCGCGACTCGCCCAGCACCCAGCGCACCGCATCCATGATGTTGGACTTCCCGCAACCGTTGGGGCCGACGACGCCGACCAGCTGGCCGGGCAACATGAAATTGGTGGGTTCGGCGAAGGACTTGAACCCGGATAACTTGATCGAATTGAGACGCAAGGTGCTGCCCGGTGATGCTTGGCTTGGGTGGAGCGCCGGCGTGAGTCCGCCGACAGTGGCTGGGATGATACCGGAGGGGTGGCTGGGCAACGGATGCATGAGCAGTGATGTCGCGCTTGACGGAGCATTCGGCGTCGGGCTACACTTACGTAACGGACGTTCGTTATGCAAACTTTGACCTCCATCACCCACCAGGACAGTCGCCGGTTGCTGCTCCTCGACCACGCCGCGGCTTGTTTTCGCCGTCTGGGTTACCAGCCAGCCACGGTGCGCGACGTCGCCCGCGACCTGGGCATGACCACCGGAGGTATCTACGCGCATTTCGGTTCCAAGGAGTCGCTCCTCATCGCCGTGTACACGCAAGGCATCGAGCAGATCTGCGAGCACGTGCTCGCGGCCATTGCCGCCGCCGGTCCCAAGCCGGCGGACCGGCTGCGCGCGGCGTTGACGGCCCATATGGAATTCCTGCTGTCGGGCGGCGATTACGCCCAGGTGGTCATCCGGGTCTTGCCGGACGACGCACCGGAGACGGCGCGCGCCGACCTCACCGCCTTGCGCGACCGCTACGAAGCCATCTTCGTGGACGTGGTGGCAGGCCTCAAGCTCAAGCGCGGCATCGACCGGCACGTCTTTCGCCTGCTGGTGCTGGGCGCGCTCAATTCGACCCAGCGCTGGTATTCCGGCAAGGGCCTGGCGCCCCGCCAGATCGCGGAATGCCTTTACGCCATGCTGGGCTGCTCGATGGAGGAAACGAAATGACGCAGCCCGATGACGCCGGGGACAGCTTCCGGCCCAAGGTGCTGGTGACCAAGATCGGCTTCGACGGCCATGACCGAGGCAGCCGCGTCGTCGCCGCCGCGCTGCGCGACAGCGGGTGCGAGGTGGTCTATACGCCGCCGTGGCAGGAGATCGCCCATGTACTGAAGCTCGCCGCCGAAGAAGACGTCGACCTCATCGGCATCTCGTCGCTCGCGACCGACCACCTCATCGTGCCCAAGCTGATGGCCGCCCTGAAGGACGGTGGCCTCGGCGCCGTGCCCGTGATCATTGGCGGCATCGTGCCCGACAGCGAGGTGCCTGCGCTGGTCGCCGCCGGTGTCGCGTGCATCTATCACCCGGGCTCGGCCCTGGACGACATTTGCCGCGACGTCTGGCGATTGGCGCGCGAATCGCGCCAGGCCCGCGACGCACTCGCCTGAACCCGGGAGCCCCCCATGAAACTGAACGATGTTCCCGCGCACGACGATTCCGCAGTGAAAGCCAAGCCCAGCCCGACCGCCCGGTTGCAAGGCTGGCGCGAAGCCTATGCCGCCGAATTGCCCACCGAGCCGGCCAAGCGCAACCGCTCCGGCATCGAGATCCGGCCCCTCTACACATCGCAAGACCACGGCGCTTCAAGCGACGGCGCTGCCGATGTGCCGGGCGATGCACCCTACACCCGTGGCATCTACACCACGATGCACCGCGGCCGCAGCTGGACCCAGCGCCAGCTGATCGGACTGGGCACGCCGGAAGACTACAACAACCGGTTGCGCGAAGTCCTCGCGGCTGGCTCCACGGCGATCTCCTTGCTGCCGTGCAATTCGGTCTTCCGCGGCTACGACATGGACCAGTCGCATCCCGAGCTGCTGGGCACCTGCGGTACCGTCGTCAACACGCCCGACCACATGCGCCGCGCGCTGGAAGGCGTCGATCTGACGCGCATCTCCATCGGCTTGAACGACCCCACGCCGTTCACCCTATTGGCCTTCCTGCTGGTCGAGGCCGATCGACAGTCGGTGCCGTGGGCCGCCCTCACCGGCACCGCCAACCAGAGCGACTACCTTTCGCACTACGTCGCGAACCACATGTTCTACCGGCTGGACCTGGCCGGCGCGCGCCGGCTGCTGGTGGACAAGATCGCCTACTGCAATGCCAAGGTGCCGCGCTACAACCCGTTGTCGGTGGTCGGGCAGCACATGCAGCAGGCCGGCGCGACGCCGGCCGAGGCCATGGCTTTCACGCTCAGTTCGGCCGTGCAGTACGCGCGGGACTGCATCGCGCGCGGCATGGAGCCGGATGTGTTCCTGCCGCGCTTTACTTTCTTCTTTGACATCTCGGTGAGCTTCTTCGAGGAGGTCGCCAAGTTCCGGGCGGGCCGCCGCGTGTGGGCCCGGATCACGAAGGAGCAATTGGGTGCGCAGTCGCCACGCTCGTGGCGGATGAAGTTCCACGGCCAGACTTCGGGCGCCGACCTCACACGGCAGCAACCGTTGAACAACATCTCGCGCGTCACCGTGCAGGCCATGGCGGGCATCCTCGGCGGCCTGCAGTCGCTGCACACCGACGCCTACGACGAAGCCATCTCCTGTCCCACCGGTGAAGGCGCACGCATCGCGGTGGCCACGCAGAACATCCTGCGCAGCGAAGCGGGGCTCACGGACGTGATCGACCCGCTCGGCGGCTCGCACTATGTCGAGGCGCTGACCGACGCGATGGAAGCGGAGATCCTGCGCATCATGGCGCTGGTGGAAGACGTTGGCGGCATGTACGCCGCAGCAAGCAGCGGACTGGTGCAGCGAATGATTGGCCGGTCCGCGATGGACTTCCAGCGCGCCGTGGAGTCGGGCGAGCGGCCCGTGGTCGGCGTCAATTGCTACCAGGCGCCGGAGTCCGGGCAGTTGCAGGCGTCGCTGGAGCGCCCCGATGCGGTGCGCATGGAGCAGCTGATCGGCGAATTCAAGGCCTGGAAGGCATCGCGTTCGCAGGACGCGGTGCGCCATGCCCTGGACGCCCTGGCGCGCGTGGCCGAATCGGCGGACGGCAACGCCTTCGAGTCGGTTGTCGGCGCGGCGCGCGCGGGCGCCACCCACCAGGAAATCTGCGATCGCCTGCGCGAGACCATGGGGTTCGGCGCGGTGCAGGTCATCGTATGAGATGACCGATGCGGCAACGCCCATGCGGGGCCTGGTCGCGCGCGCCCGGCAATGGGAGCCCGCGGCGATCGGGCGCCTGCTGTCACTGATCGACAACTCGCCCGAACGTTGGCCAGGCATTCAAGCCGAGCTCGGACAAGCCGCATCGGCGCCCGCGACCCGGGTCATCGGCATTACCGGCCCGCCCGGCGCGGGGAAATCCACTTTGCTCGACAAGCTTCTGGAAAACCTGGTCGGGCGCGGCTTGCGGGTGGCCGTGATTGCGGTCGACCCGTCCAGCCCATTTTCGGGTGGCGCCGTTCTGGGCGACAGGACGCGCCTGGGCGCCGTCGCGCACGATCCGCACGTGTTCATCCGCTCGGTGGCGAGCCGCGGGGCCAATGGCGGCCTCGCCGAGTCCACCGGCAAGATGCTGGAGCTGTTGAAGGCGCTGGGTTTTCCTGTCGTGATCGTCGAGTCGGTCGGCGCCGGGCAATCCGAAGTCGCCATCGCTCATCTCACCGGCTACCGCGTCGTGCTGTGCCCGCCCGGGCTGGGCGACGACGTGCAGGCGCTGAAGGCGGGCATTCTGGAAATCGCCGACATCCTGGTCGTGAGCAAGGGCGATCTGCCGGGCAGCGAAACGACGGAGCGGGAAATGCGCTCCGCGATGGGCTTGCGGCGCGGCCGCCGCCAGCCGGCCGTGTTGCGGGTGTCCGCCGCGACCGGAATGGGTGTGGCCGAACTCGCGGACAGCATGCTCGAACGGCCGGGCGGCGGGGGATAATCCTGGGGATATGAATCCTCTGCTGGACCGCCTGCAGCCCTATCCCTTCGAGCGGCTGCGGCAACTCTTCGTGGGCGTCACGCCCAACCCCGAGTACCGCCCCATCAGCCTGGGCATCGGCGAGCCCAAGCATCCCACGCCGGAATTCATCAAACAGGCCATGGCCGACGCGCTGGACGGGCTGGCCTCGTACCCCGCGACCGCGGGCGAGCCGAAGCTGCGCGATGCGTTCCGGCTTTGGCTGCAGACCCGCTACGGGCTGATGGGGGTGGACGCCAACACCCAGATGTTGCCCGTGAACGGTTCGCGCGAAGCCCTGTTCGCGTTCGCGCAGGCGGTGATCGACCCGGGGAAAAAGCCCATCGTGATCTGCCCCAATCCTTTCTACCAGATCTACGAGGGCGCGGCGTTGCTGGCCGGGGCCGAGCCGCATTACGTACC
>JBDSWB010000030.1:0-7529 GCA_039926915.1 Ramlibacter sp. | reverse complement strand
ATCAGTGTTTTCCCGGAATCGCACAGTTCGGGTCGAACTTTTTCCCGTGGGACAGTATCTCTGTTGAGATAACTTTCACCTCAATAAGGTTGCCCATGAAACTTGCCGTGATTTCCCTCGCCGTACTGCTTGGCCTGCCCGCGTACGCCCAGTTCCGCAAGCCGGAGGATGCTGTCAAGTACCGCCAGAGTGTGATGTACACCATGGGAACGCACTTCTACAGCCGGGTCGGCGCGATGGTCAACGGCCGCGTCCCGTTTGACGCCAAGGCGGCGGCGGAGAATGCTGATCTCATCCTCACGCTATCGCATTTGCCCTGGGTCGCTTTTACTCCCGATACGAATGGCGTGGGCAAGACCGATGCAAAGGCTGCCGTGTGGAGCGAACAGGCAAAGTTCAAGGATTTGAGCGAAAAAATGCAAGCCGAAGTGGTGAAGATGCAAGCCGCGAGCCGCACGGGCGATCTCGAGGCGTTGAAGACGGCCTTTCGGTCGACGTCCAATTCGTGCAAGGCCTGCCACGATGCGTTCACCAATCAATAGCCGGCCCCGGGCTCTTAATATTCCCGCACTGACGGCTTGGGATTCAAGAGCGCCGAGACTCCGATTCAGGGCGAAGCGACACTGAGATCCGTTCGCAAGTCGTCGTGTCGCCCTCATCGAGAAACGGCACCTGCCTAGCCTTCGGCTAATAGCTATTCAATGAGCTGGTGCAACTCGGTGAAATTGGGCTCGCCCACGTAGCGCTTCACGATCTCGCCGCGCTTGTTCACCAAGTAGGTGGTGGGCGTGAGCTGCACATCGCCCCAGGCGTGGCCCACGGCGCCGGTGTGGTCAATCGCCACCTTGAACGGCAGTTTGCGCGTCTCGGTGTGGTTCACCACGTAGGCCGGCGGGTCGTAACTCATCGCGACCGCCAGCGTGTCGTAACCCTTGGCGTGGTACTTAGAGGACGCCGGAGCGGCCGCACCTGCGCTGCCCATGGATACCGCCGCGCTCACAGCCACCGCCGCCAAGGCAACACCGTAAAAGACGCGCTTCAAAGCGATTCCCCCGAGCATGGACCTCAATTTAATTGCCCGTCACGCGCAGCGAGGGGGCAAGGTCAAATGACTTTGGCGGCGCGCAACGCTGCCAGTTGATCGCCCGTCCGATTCAATAGTTCGCCCAGCACCTCATCGGTGTGCTGGCCCAGCAAGGGCGGCGGCAGCCGGGTCTGCACCGGCGTCGCGCCCAGCTTGATGGGGCTGGCGACCAGGCGCAAGTCCGGCTGCAGCGGGTGCGCCATCTGGGTCACCATGCCACGTTGGTTGACCTGCGGGTCGGCGAACACCTCCGCGAGGCTGTTGATCGCGCCGCAAGGCACCTTGGCAGCCTCGAGCGCTGCCAGCCAATCCGCCTTGCATCGGCCGCTCATCACGGCCTCCAGGATGGGAACCAGCACGCCGCGATTGCGAACCCGGTCCTGGTTCTTCGCGAAGCGCGCGTCGGTCGCCAGATCCGGTTGGCCCGCGACCTCGCATAACTTCGCGAACTGGCCGTCGTTGCCCACCGCAAGGATCAGGTGGTCCGTCGCACCGTCAGCCGCCGGCGCCACTTCGAACACCTGGTAAGGCACGATGTTCTGGTGCGCGTTGCCGGCGCGGCCCGGCACCTTGCCGCTCACGAGGTAGTTGGCTCCCAGGTTGGCCAGCATCGCTACCTGCGTGTCCAGCAAGGCCATGTCGATGGCCTGGCCCTCGCCTGTGCGTTCGACATGGCGCATGGCCGCCAGGATGGCAACGGTGGCGTACATGCCGGTGAAGAGGTCGGCCACGGCGACGCCGACTTTCTGGGGGCCACCGGCCACCTTGTGGCCGCCTTCGTCCACCAAGTCGTCGCGCTCGCCGGTCACGCTCATGAGGCCGCCCATGCCCTGGATCGCATAGTCGTAGCCGGCCCGCTCGCGGTAAGGGCCCGTCTGGCCGAAACCGGTGATGCTGCAGTAGACGAGCCGGGGGTTGACGGCCTTGAGCGATTCATAGTCCAGCCCATAGCGCGCCATGTCGCCCACCTTAAAGTTCTCGACGAACACGTCGCACACCGCGACCAGTTCCCGGATCAGCGCCTGCCCGGCCGGCAGGGCGATGTCGCAGGTCACCGATCGCTTGTTGCGGTTGGCGCCCAGGTAGTAGGCGGCCTCGGCCGTGTCCTGGCCGGCTTCATCCTGGAGGAAGGGCGGCCCCCAGCCGCGGGTGTCGTCGCCCGCGCCGGGCCGCTCGATCTTGATGACGTCCGCGCCGAGGTCAGCCAGTGTCTGCGTGCACCAGGGCCCGGCCAGCACGCGGGAAAGATCGAGGACGCGAATTCCGGTGAGTGAGTTCATGACGGCCGATTGTCGTGCAGTGCAGCGCTTGCGGCGACGACGGGATAATCGACCGATGCTCCGAATCCTCACCACAGCCCTGGTCAGCATGGCACTCCTGGCCGCCTGCAGCCCCACCTTCAACTGGCGTGAGGTGCGTTCGGAGACCGGCGGGCTCAGGGCGATGATGCCGTGCAAGCCCGACAAGGAGTCGCGCGTGG
Source organism: Ramlibacter sp. (assembly GCA_039926915.1). Lineage (GTDB taxonomy): Bacteria > Pseudomonadota > Gammaproteobacteria > Burkholderiales > Burkholderiaceae_C > Ramlibacter. Next base: position 4,965 of record JBDSWB010000030.1, on the reverse strand, counting down.
TGCCGATGGGTGGCCGCGATGTCGACCTCAAAGTGCTGGGGTGCGGCACGGGCGATGCCACGTTCGCCCTCCTGTCCGCCGACATCGTGAATGCCGGCCGGGCCGACGAAGTGCTTGGGCAGTGGAAGCGGGCCACGTTGGCGAACTTGCACAGCGTGGCCGCGCGCGAAGCGGCTTTCGTGCCGGCGGGTGCCCTGGCGCTGCCGGCCTCGCTCCAGGTGGTGGCGACCGGGCGGCGCCCCGACGGCAGCAGGGTGGAAAGCCACGCCGCCTATTTCGCGCGGGGCGGCCATGTGTTCCAGGCGGTGATCTACAGCGACCGTCTCGTGCCCGAAGTGGCAGAGACCTTCTTTTCCGGGATCGGGTTCGAATGAGTGCGGGGACATCCCTGCTGTCGCGCCGCACCGCCATCCTGGTCTTCCTGGCCTTCGCATTCGCTTACTTCTTTTCGGCGCTGGTGCGGGCCATCACGGCGACTCTGGCCCCCAACCTGACGCAGGAGTTCGCGCTCGAGGCGCGGGACCTGGGCCTGCTTGCGGGGGGCTATTTTTTCGGCTTCGCCGCGACCCAGTTGCCGTTGGGCACCTGGCTCGACCGCCACGGCCCGAAGCGGATGATCCTGTGTTTTCTCGCGATCGCCGTGCTGGGCTGCGTGGCGTTCTCGATGGCGACCAACTTCTGGCAGCTCCTCGCTGCGCGCGTGCTGTGCGGGGCCGGGGTGAGCGCCTGCCTCATGGCACCGCTGACCGGCTTTCGGCAGTGGCTCGCGCCAGCCGCGCAAATGCGCGCCAACTCCTGGATGCTGATGACCGGCTCGTTCGGGATGGTGGCTTCCACGCTGCCGGTGCAGTGGCTGATGCCGGTGATCGGCTGGCGGCCGCTCTTCTGGGGGCTGGCCGCCGCTATCGCGCTGGCGATGGCCGTGATCGCGTGGACCGTTCCGCGCACTGGGGCCGCCCCGGCCTTGCCGACCGCCCGCGCCGGCGGCTATGCCGAGGTCTGGCGGCATCCCTATTTCCGCCGCATGACGCCGATCGCTTTCTTCAGCTACGGCGGATTGATCGCGATGCAGACACTTTGGGCCGGCCCCTGGCTGGTCCGGGTGGCAGGCTACGCACCATTGGAAGCCGCGGGCGGTCTCTTTGTCATCAATGTGTTCATGCTGTGCACCTTCTGGAGCTGGGGCATGCTCAGCCCGCGGCTGGCTCGCCACGGCCTGACCACCGACCGCCTGATCACGCTCGGCCTGCCTTTGAGTTTTCTCGTTCTTGCTAGCATTATCATAGCTGGACCGGCTGCTGGGGCCTTTGCCTGGGCGCTGTTCTGCATGACGTCAACGTTCGTGTCGCTGGCCCAGCCGGCGGTGGGCATGGTCTTTCCGCCGGCGGTGGCCGGCCGGGCCCTTTCCGCGTTCAACCTGGTGATCTTCGGCGGCGTGTTCACGATCCAGTGGGGGATCGGCCTGCTCATCGACGGTTTCTCGGCCGCCGGCCTCGGGAGCCTCGACGCCTTTCGGGCGGCACTGGCCGTATTCCTGGCCTTGAGCGTTATGTCCTACGGGTACTTCGTGCTTGCAAAGGATAATTCCCGCCAATGAACGCGATTCTCATCATCGCCCACGCGCCGCTGGCCCACGCGCTGCGCAGCTGCGCGCTGCATGTCTTTCCAGACTGCGGCGCCCATGTGGCCGCCATCGACGTGCAGCCCAACCTCCCGCCGGAAGAAACCCTGGCGACAGCGCGCATCGCCATGGAGCAGCTGGCCCGTGCGCCGCAGGTCAAGGGCGTGCTGGTGCTGGCCGACATTTTCGGTGCCACGCCCAGCAACGTCGCGCAAAAGCTGGTGGACGGCGTCAAGTCGCGCCTGATCACCGGCGTCAACCTCCCGATGCTGCTGCGCAGCGTCAGCTACCGCGCCGAACCGCTTGAGGCGCTCGTCTCGCGCGCTGTCGTCGGCGGCACCCAGGGCGTGATGCAGGTAGCGATCACGGCTCCCCAGAACCAGGCGCGAAGAAACCATGATCAGGACAAACACGACCATCAGCAATAAGCTGGGCCTGCACGCCCGCGCCTCGGCGAAGCTGACCAAGATGGCCGGGAGCTTCCCTTGCGAGGTCTTCATCAGCCGGGGCGAGCGCCGCGTCAACGCCAAGAGCATCATGGGGGTGATGATGCTGGCCGCCGGCATCGGCAGCGAAGTGACGGTGGAAACGAGCGGCGAGCGCGAACAGGAAGCGATTGACGCCCTGCTCGCCCTGATTGCCGACAAGTTCGGGGAGGGAGAGTGATGGCCCCCACGGTGGCGCACTGCGTGCCGCTCCCTGCCCCCCGAGGGGGCCGCATTTCGCCTCCGGGCGGCCGGGCGGCGAAACCATGACCTTTTCCGTCCACGGACTACCCGTCGCCCGCGGCATCGCCATCGGGCGCGCCGTGCTGATGGCGTCCAGCCGGGTCGAGGTGGCTCACTACTTCATCGAACCCGACCAGATCGAAGACGAAATTGCGCGCGTGCGCAGCGGCCGCAACGCCGTGGTCGACGAGATACACCGCCTGCAGCAGACCATCGCGCTGATGGGCCCGAAGGAAGCGCCGCATGAGCTGGCCGCGTTGCTGGATGTGCACCTGATGCTGTTGCAGGACGAGGAGCTGATCAGCGGCGTCAAGCACTGGATCACCGAGCGCCTGTACAACGCGGAGTGGGCCCTGACCACGCAGCTCGAGGTGCTGTCGCGCCAGTTTGACGACATGGAGGACGATTACCTGCGTGGCCGCAAGGCCGACCTGGAGCAGGTCGCCGAACGCATCCTGCGCTACATGAAGGGTGCGGCCTCGCCGGTGGCGCCGCCAGCCGCCAAACGCAAGACGCAGCAGGACCTGTTGCTGGACGACAGCGTGGACGTGCCGCTGGTGATGATCGCGCATGACCTGTCGCCCGCCGACATGCTGCAGTTCAAGCAAAGCGTGTTCGCGGGCTTCGTGACCGACGTCGGCGGCAAGAACTCGCACACGGCCATCGTCGCGCGCAGCATGGACATCCCGGCCGTCGTGGGCGCCCGCAGCGCGAGTCAGCTGGTGCGCCAGGACGACTGGGTGATCATCGACGGCGAATCCGGCGTGATGATCGTCGACCCCTCGCCGATCATCCTGGCCGAATACGGTTTCAAGCAGCGCCAGGGCGAACTGGAGCGCGGCCGCCTCTCACGCCTGCGCCACACTCCGGCTGTGACGCTCGACGGCCAGAAAATCGAGTTGCTGGCCAACATCGAGCTGCCCGAGGATGCACCGGCCGCAGTGACGGCGGGCGCCGTCGGCGTGGGCCTGTTCCGCAGCGAATTCCTCTTCATGGGCCGGCGCGGCAACTTGCCGGGCGAAGAGGAGCAGTACCAGGCCTACCGCCGCGCAGTCGAGGGCATGGAAGGCTTGCCTGTCACCATCCGCACGGTGGACGTCGGCGCCGACAAGCCGCTCGACGACTCGACTCCGGACGAAGCGCACCTGAACCCCGCGCTGGGCCTGCGAGCGATCCGCTGGAGCCTGGCCGACCCGGCCATGTTCCTGACCCAACTGCGGGCGATCCTGCGGGCGGCGGCGCACGGCCAGGTCAACATGCTGATCCCGATGCTCGCGCATGCCAGCGAAATCCGGCAGACGATCTCGCTGGTGGATTTCGCCCGCGCCGAACTGGACAACCGCGGCGCCGCCTACGGGCCCATCAAGCTGGGCGCGATGATCGAGATACCGGCCGCCGCACTGACGCTGAAGATCTTCCTCAAGTACTTTGATTTCCTGTCGATCGGCACCAACGACCTGATCCAGTACACACTCGCCATCGATCGGGCGGACGAGTCGGTGGCGCACTTGTACGACCCGCTGCATCCGGCCGTATTGCGGTTGGTGGCGGAAACGATCGCCGAGTGCAACGCGCAAGGCAAGGGCGTGAGCGTCTGCGGCGAGATGGCAGGCGACACCTCGCTCACCCGGCTGCTGCTGGGCCTGGGCCTGCGGAGTTTCTCCATGCATCCCGCGCAGATCCTGGCGGTGAAGCAGGAGGTGCTGCGGGCCGACACTGCCAAGCTGAGCCCCTGGGCCGAACGCGTGGTCGCGGCGGAAGAGCCGGCCCGCGAAATGCTGACGTAACGTTCAGCGCGCTTGCGGGGCGGCCGACACCAGTTCCTGGCGGTCGAACTGCTCGATGGCCCCATTGCGCAGCCGCACGATGGTTTCGTGGGCGATGTCGGCCGGCACACCCGGCGTCACCCAGATGTTGCGCGACAGCGCCGCGCCCAGCTGCACGTTGAACCCGCGTGCTTCGATCTTGAAGGCCTCGAAGGTGCCCGCCGGCACGGTAATGGTTTCCTTGGCCACCACCTTCACCTCGTAGCGGTAGGTGTAGGTGATGCCGTTGGGCCGCACCTGCTTGAACGCCGTCTGCCACCGTTTGCCAACGTACAGCTCCGCCGGGTAAAACTGGCGCGGCGTCGTGAAGCTGCCGCGCTGCGTGGCCGTGATGTTGCCCATGATGTCCGAGGCGTATTCGCCGCCGTTGTATTCCACGCGATCGGCATCGATGTCCACGGCCGTGACGCGCAGCTGCAGCGGCTTGGCGACCTTGGTCAAGCCGTCGATCACGCTGAAATTAAAGACGTCACCGACGCCGTAGTTGCGCTGGTGCTCGCTGTAGCCCTTGTAGTACGGGGTCGCAGGCAGGGCGGCCACGATGACGGGAGCCAGCGGAGGAGGCGGCGCCGTGGTGGTGGTCTTCGCCTGTGCGGCCTCCCGTTCTGCGGCAGCCTGGCGAGCCAGCGCGGCCAGGCGTTGCGCCTCGGCGACCTGCCGTTGCGCAGCTACCTGCCGGTCCATCGCAGCCTGGCGTTCCACCGCCGCCGCACGTTCGATCGCCGCCTGACGCTCCGCTTCGGCCAGCCGGGCGGCAGCGAGTTGCCGTTCCTGCGCTGCTTCCCGTTCG
>JBDSWB010000029.1:0-16446 GCA_039926915.1 Ramlibacter sp. | reverse complement strand
CCGGCTGATCGAGAACGCCGTCGACAACGTCGGCCGCATCATCACCGACCTGCGCCCCAGCATCCTCGACCACCAGGGCCTGTGGGCGGCGCTGGAATGGCAGGCCCATGAGTTCGTGCAGTCTGCGCAGCTGGAACTGGAGTGGGACCTGCAGGCCGACGGCACGCCCGAATTGCCCGGCCCGTCAGCGATGGCGGTCTTTCGCATCTTCCAGGAAATGCTCAGCAACGTGGGGCGGCACGCCCAGGCCAGCCGGCTGGCAGTGCGCATCGCGTCCGAACCGGAGCGCCTGCGAATCACGGTGGAAGACAATGGCAACGGCGCCTCGCCCGAGGCCTTCGAGGCGCCCACGGCCTATGGAGTGATGGGCATGCGCGAGCGCGCCCGCCACCTGGGCGGCAACATCGCCATCGCCAGCGAGGTCGGGCACGGCTCGGCCTTCACGCTGGTCCTGCCGCTGGCTCATGGGGGGTCGTCATGATCCGCGTCCTGCTGGGCGACGACCATCGCATCGTGCGCAAGGGGCTCAAGCAGGTGCTGGCCGACGCGCCGGACATCGAAGTGCGCGCCGAGGCCACCGACGGCCTGGAAGTGATGCGGCTGGTGGCGCAATGGGGCGGCGAGCAGGGGCTGGACGTGGTGCTGCTCGACATCGCCATGCCGGGGCGCGATGGCCTGGACGTGCTGCAGGAGTTGCGAAAGGCCTGGCCGCGGCTGCCCGTGCTGATGCTCAGCACCTATCCCGAGAAGCAATACGCGGTGCGTTGCATCAAGCTGGGTGCAGGCGGCTACCTGAACAAGAGTGCCGATCCCGACGACATGGTCGGCGCGGTGCGGAAAGTGGCGGCCGGCGGCGTGTTCGTCACGCCCGCCACCGCCGAAGCGCTGGCCGCGGCGGTGGGCGGCTCGGGCGCCAGGATGGGGCCGGAATCGCTGTCGCATCGGGAATACCAGGTGTTCCGGCTCCTCACTTCGGGGCACAGCGTGGGCGAAATTGGTGCGCAGCTGCAACTCGCGTCCAACACGGTGAGCACCTACCGGGCCCGCATCCTGGAAAAAACAGGCACCAAGAACGACGTGGAGCTGGCCCTGTACGCCGAAAGGCACGCCAAAGGGACCCGTTTGTAGGGCTGGCACTACAGGCTCTAGACGGGCCGGGAGTGATTTCCCGCGGTCGGCGGCACAAGCAGGCGAACGGGCCCGGCGTTTGCGATGGCTACTTCATCTTTCAACGAGGTGCCCCATGCCCAAGCCTTACGACGCGTTCGACGCCGATCGACCCCTGAAGCTGCGCTGCGCATGCGGCCAGAACCATGCACCCGGCGAGCATGGCCAGGCCATGGCGGCAAGCGCCCAGGACCACTCTGACAACTACCTGGAAGCCAGCCTGATGAAGGCGCTGTTCCCGGTGGACAGCGTGCGCCGGCGTTTCCTGAAGGCGGTGGGCGCCAGCACCGCCCGCGCGGCCATCGCGTCGGTGCTGCCGCTGGGCGCACTGCAGGCCATGGCGCAGGAAAAAGGCCCGCTGGAAAAGAAGGACCTGAAGATCGGCTTCATTCCGATCACCTGCGCGACGCCGCTGATCATGGCGCACCCCCTGGGCTTCTACAAGGCGCAGGGCCTGAACGTCGAAGTGGTGAAGACCGCGGGCTGGGCGCTGATCCGCGACAAGATGCTCAACAAGGAATACGATGCCACGCACTTCCTGTCGCCGATGCCGCTGGCGATCTCGATGGGCATCGGCTCCAACCAGGTGCCGATGAATGTCGCCACCATCCAGAACACCAACGGCCAGGCGATCACGCTGGCCAACAAGCACAAGGACAAGCGCGACCCCAAGCTGTGGAAGGGCTTCAAGTTCGCAGTGCCCTTCGAGTTCAGCATGCATAACTTCCTGCTGCGCTACTACGTGGCGGAGCATGGCCTGAATCCGGACACCGATATTCAGATCCGCGTGGTGCCACCGCCCGAGATGGTGGCCAACCTGCGCGCCGGCAACATCGACGGCTACCTGGGCCCGGACCCGTTCAACCAGCGCGCGGTGTACGAGGAAATTGGTTTCCTGCATATCCTCACCAAGGAGCTGTGGGACGGCCACCCGTGCTGCGCGTTCGGCACATCCACGGAATTCATCCAGAAGCATCCCAACACGTTCGCAGCGCTGTACCGTGCCGTGCTGACGGCCTCCGCGATGGCCCGTGATCCGAAGAACCGCGAACTGATCGCCAAGGTGATCGCCCCGGCCCAGTACCTGAACCAGCCCGAAACCGTGTTGGCGCAGGTTCTGACCGGCAAGTTCGCCGACGGCCTGGGCAACATCAAGACGGTGCCGAACCGTGCCGACTTCGACCCGATCCCCTGGCAGAGCATGGCGGTGTGGATGCTCACCCAGATGAAGCGCTGGGGCTACGTGAAGGGCGAAGTGAATTACAAACAGATCGCCGAGAAGGTGTTCCTGCTGACCGACGCGAAGAGGCACATGAAGGACCTGGGGCAGAAGACGCCGGAAGGGGCCTATCCCAAGTTCACGATCATGGGCAAGGTGTTCGATCCGGCTAAGCCGGACGACTACGTCAAGAGCTTCGCGATCAGCAAGTCCGCAGCCTGAGCATGGCCACGTCCCTGAACGTTCGCGCGGCGCTGGTATCGATGCTGCTGCTGCTGGCGATGCTGGGTGCGTGGTACGCGGCCACGCTGCCGGCAACGGGTGCCGCCGCGACCGGGCTGACTGCCGAGCAGATCGAGTACCAGAAGATGCTTGGCAAGGACCCGGGCGGGGCCGCTAAAGCCGGTGGCTTTCCCACGCCCGGCGAGATGGGCGCCACCGCCTGGAAGCACCTGTCGAACCCGGTCTACGACAACGGGCCGAACGACAAGGGCATTCTCATCCAGCTCGCGCATTCGCTCGGGCGCGTGGGATTGGGTTTCCTGCTGGCCTGCGCAGTGGCGGTGCCGCTCGGCTTCGTGATCGGCATGTCGCCGCTCTTGCAAAAGGCTTTCGACCCCTTCATCCAGGTACTGAAGCCGATCTCGCCGCTCGCGTGGATGCCGCTGGCGCTGTACACCATCAAGGACTCATCGATTTCGGGTGTGTTCGTGATCTTCATCTGTTCAATCTGGCCGATGCTGCTGAACACGGCCTTCGGCGTGGCCTCGGTCAAGCGCGAATGGCTCAATGTCGCCAGCACGCTGGAAGTCAAGCCGCTGCGCAAGGCCTTCCGCGTGATCCTTCCCGCGGCGGCCCCGACGATCCTCACCGGCATGCGCATCAGCATGGGCATCGCCTGGCTGGTGATCGTGGCGGCAGAGATGCTGGTGGGAGGCACCGGCATCGGTTACTTCGTCTGGAACGAGTGGAACAACCTGTCGCTCACCAACGTGATCTTCGCCATCCTGGTGATCGGCATCGTCGGCATGCTGCTGGACCTGGCGTTCGCGCGGCTCCAGAAGTGGGTGACCTATGTTGAATGAGCTGGGCGTCATCCCGGGCCTGCAGAGGGCCATGGAACCCGGCGCGCAGGGTTTCCTCAAGATCGAGGGCCTGTCGAAGACCTTCATCCCCGGCAAGCCGGTCTTCGCCGATGTCTCGTTCGCGCTCGACCGCGGTGAATTCGTCTGCATCATCGGCCATTCGGGCTGCGGCAAGACCACCATCCTGAACGTGCTCGCCGGGCTGGACACCGCCACGTCGGGCCATGCCTTCATGGACGGGCGCGAACTCGCCGGCCCGAGCCTGGAACGCGGCGTGGTGTTCCAGAGCCATGCGCTGATGCCATGGCTCACAGTTCGCAAGAACATCGCCTTCGCCGTTGAGTCGCGCTGGCCCGAGTGGTCTGCGGCGCAGGTCGTGGAGCATGTCGATAAGTTCGTCGCGACGGTGGGTCTCACGGCCGCGATCGACAAGAAGCCGTCGCAGTTGTCCGGCGGCATGAAGCAGCGCGTGGGCATCGCGCGCGCGTTCGCGATCCAGCCCAAGATGCTGCTGCTGGACGAACCCTTCGGCGCGCTCGATGCGCTGACGCGCGGGACCATCCAGGACGAATTGCTGACGATCGTGCGGCAGACGCACCAGACCGTCTTCATGATCACCCACGATGTGGATGAGGCGATCCTGCTGGCGGACCGCATCCTGCTCATGAGCAATGGCGCGGAGTCGGCAGGCGGCTACCACGCCGGCGGCATTGCCGAAGTCGTCATCAACACCTTGCCGCGTTCGCGCAGGCGCGCCGAACTGCACCACCTGCCCGGCTACTACGAGCTGCGCAACCACATCGTCGATTTCCTGGTGACCCGCGCCCATGCCGGGCACCCCTCAAACCCGCAATCAAAGGAGCGTTCATGAACCGCAACGACGTCACCGAAAAGATCATCGCCACCAAGGTTTCCAAAGGCCTGCACTGGGCCGAAGTGGCCGGGAAGGTCGGCTTGTCCAAGGAGTGGGTCACGGCCGCGTGCCTGGGGCAGATGACGCTCAACGGCGAACAGGCCAAGGTGGTCGGCGAGATTTTCGGGCTGAGCGAGGAGGAGCAGAAGTGGCTGAAGGTCGTGCCGTACAAGGGGTCGCTGCCGACGGCGGTGCCGACCGACCCGCTGATCTACCGCTGGTACGAGATCGTCAATGTCTACGGCACGACGATCAAGGAACTGATCCACGAGGAGTTCGGCGATGGCATCATGAGCGCGATCGATTTCTCGATGGACATCAGCCGCGAGGTGGACCCCAAGGGCGACCGTGTCAGCGTGGTGTTGTCCGGCAAGTTCCTGCCGTACAAGAGCTACTGAGCGAAGCGGGTGCAAAAAAAAGGGCGTCGGAAACGCCCTTTAGTGCGCCAGGCCGATCAGCTGGTGCTCTTGCGTGCGCGGTTGCTCTCGCTGCGCGCCTGCCCGCCCTTGCGGCCGGCCGCGCGGGCCTCTTCGGAGGTGAACTCGTGGGCTGTGCCCTTTTCATGCGCGGCGCGCCCGCCTTCGCTGGCGATCTCGCGTTGGCGCTTCGGGTCCATCGATGCGAAGCCGCGGTTCGAGCTGCCCTTCTTCGGCTGGCCGGACGGGCCGGGCACGTCGGACATATTGCCCTGGGGGGTGTCATTGTTGGGTGTCATGTGCAGATCTCCTGATAGGAATGCGGTTGGAAATTCATGGCCCGCTGAATCGCCGGCCACAACACACATTCAGCGTTCATCGCGCGTTTCCGCTCGTCAGTAAGGAAGGCGCGGGCGTGTAGGACGACACCTCGCCCAGTTACGAATGGTTGTGGGTTCATTTGCGGCTATCGCGACACGAGGGGAAGGAGGCGTTGGAGCAGGACCTGGGACTCGGATGCAAGTCCAGCGGAATCAGGGATGCCGGAGAGACCGGACAGCAGGCGCGTGATCTGCGCCGGCGACGGCGGCACAGGCCCGAAGAAACGCGCGATGCCGCCCTGCGCGACCAACAATGTCGGAAAAGTGTCGATCTCCACGTCGCCCATGGCCTGCGAATCGTCCTCGATGTCGATCCAGGCGAATCGGACGTCGGGGTGCAGTGCCGCTGCCTGCTCGAACGCGCCGCGCCAGTCGCGACACACGCCGCACCACTCGGCGCACAGGCAGATTACCCACCATTGCGGGGTCGGGGTCTCGACGGAAACGCTCATCGCGCCAGTCTATCAACCAGCGAAAAATGGCGTCAGGAGTAGGTGACCCAGTGGGCGAAGTCCGGGTGTTCGAGGTGGGGGATCGCGTTGTAGCTGACCAGCATGTGCCGCTTGGGCGTGAACGCGAATTCCGTGATCGAGCTGTTGCGGATGCGCAGGTTCAGGTCGATCGTCGTCTCCGCGCTGGTGCCCAGTACGTAGCCCACGGCGGTCGAGATTGGCCCGCCGCTGGTGACGATCAGCACGTTCTTGCCGTAGTGGTTGGCTCGCACGTGGTCCAGCGCGCTGGAAACACCCGTGACGAAGTCGGTGTAACTTGGCATTCCCTTCGGGCTGACGACGCCTGCCATCCACTGGGCAAGGCCGTCGCGCAACAGGCGGAAATGATGGCGGTACATCTCCGGCGATGTCGGCTTCTCGAGCTTGTGCGGATGGATGGTGGCGATCACCGCCTGGCTGTCGTACTCGTTCAGGCCTTCCCAAGACAGGTGTTCGCCCGCGCGGTTCATGCCCTGCAGGATGCCCCCCAGCGTCTGCTTGTGCCGCCGCAGCGTGCCGGCGATCAGCCCGTCGAAGTGGATACCTTTCTGCGCAAAGTATTCACCCAGCCGCACGCTCTGCTTGCGGCCGAGCTCGCTGAGGTTGTCGTAGTCTTCGGCGCCGAACGAGGCTTGCCCGTGCCGAACTAGGTAGAGAGTGCCCATGGTCGAAATTGTGGCAAAGCCGCCGCCACTCGCTGGTCCCGGGCGTGACTCGGCCATACTGGGGGTGTCCCCCGGGGGATACCGAATTCGAAAGGACACGCGCCATGCGGCTGCGCCATATCGAGGTATTCAACGCCGTCATGGTCACCGGCAGCGTCAGCGGCGCCGCGCGGCTGGTCAGCGTGACGCAGCCGGCCGTCAGCCGGACATTGCAGCACGCGGAAATCCAGCTGGGGCTCGCCTTGCTCCAGCGCGTGAAGAACCGGCTGGTTCCCCCAAACGAGGCATTGACGCTCTATCCCAGCTTGGAGCAGCTGTTCGCGAACCTGGACGAGGTTCGCCGCCTGGCCGCGACCCTGAAAGCGGGCCGCCACGCCAAGGAAGTCAGAGTGGTGTCCATCCTCACGCTGGGTCACGAGGTCCTTCCGCGCGCGATGAAGCTGTTCAGCGCCAGGTCCCCGGATGTCGGCTGATGAAACTCAAGACCTGGACCCTGGCGTTGCTGATCGCCGCACCCGGCGCCTACGCGGCCAACGACACGCTGGCCAAAGTGGCGGAAACCGGCCGCCTGACGCGGGCTACCGCGAGTCGTCCGTTCCATAGCGCGATACGACACGGAAACGCTCATCATGGGCTGCGCCGAAATTCCGCTCGCGCTGAAGGCCGGACCGGGGATGGGCCGCATCCAGCTGCTTGACCCGGCTCGGCTGATTGCTCGCACCCTTGCGCTGCGTGCCTACGGCGCCCAGGCGGGCTCGGTGGCGTGGCCGGCCTGAATCAATTCGCGGTCAGGACGCGCACAAAGACCTCGGTATCGACGTTGCCACCGGTCAGTGCGAAGCCGATGCTTCGACCCTGCCAGCGCTCGGACTGCTGGATGGCTGCTGCCAGGCCGGCGGCGCCCGCACCCTCGGCCACGTTGTGGGTGTCGGCGAAGAGCACTCGCATGGCGTGCGCAACTTCGTCGTCGGTAACGGCGACGATGTCCTCGGCTTCACGCAGAACGATGTCCAGCGCCTCCTCGTCGGCGATCCGGCAGGCCATGCCGTCGGCCAGCAGGGTGGTGACCGGCGCTTCGACCACATGCCCGGCCCGGAACGAGTCGAGGTAAGTGGTGGCATGCGCAGACACGACGCCGATCAGCGCCGAACGCGCGCCCGTGTGGGCACGCGCGGCGGCTGCGGCGCAGAAACCGGATCCCTGGCCGATCGGCACGAACACCGCTTCAGGCTCCTCGCCGCGCGGAAAGCTCTCGAAGAACTCGAGCCAGTAAGTCATCACGCCCTTGATCAGGTCTCGGTGGAACGAAGGCACCATGTGCAAGCAGCGCTCGGCTGCCAGCCCGCGGGCGTACTCGCGCGCCGCCTGGAAGTCGTCGCCGTGCTCGATCAGTGTCGCGCCGAGCGCGCGCATGGCGGCATTCTTCTCTACCGAGTTGCCGAGCGGTACGACCACGGTGGCATGCAGTCCGTACTTGCGCGCGCCGAACCCGACCGACTGGCCGTGGTTGCCGCGTGTGGCGGCGATGACGCCATTGGCAGCGCCACCGGCAGCCAGGCCCGCGAAGTAAGTGAGGCCGCCCCGCACCTTGAAGGCGCCGGCTGGCGTGTGATTCTCGTGCTTGACCCACACCTTCATGCGCAGCCGCTCGCGCAGCATGGGCCACGCGTACTGTGGCGTCGGCGGCATGACCGCGTAGACGGCCTGGCGCGCGGCGTCGACTTCGTCGTGGGTGAAGCTGGTCGTGGATGTCGTCATTGCCTGTCCATGAAAGCGATCCGCACCGCCAGCGCGCCGAGCACGCCGCCCATCAGCCAGCGCTGCGCCACCAGCCAGGCGCGGCTGCGCGACAGCAGCGCCGTGATTGCGCCGGCGCCCGTGACCAGCAGCGTGTTGACGCCGCCGCTCACCGCGATCTGCACCGCGCCCAGTTGGAGGCTCTGCGTCAGCACAGAGCCGCGTTCAGGGTCCAGGAATTGCGGGAAGAAGGATACGTAGAACATTGCTACCTTGGGGTTGAGCAGGTTGGTGACGAATCCCATGCGAAAAAGGGTGGCAGGCGGATCCGCAGGCAGTTGGCGCGCCTGGAACGGCGCAACGCCACCCGGCTTGACGGCCTGCCAGGCAAGCCACAGCAGGTAGGCCGCACCGGCCAGCTTGATCGCGTCGAATGCCAAGGGCACGGCCATCAGCAACGCCGTCAGACCCAGCGCCGCAGCCAGCAAATGGACAAGGAAGCCAAGCAGCACGCCGCCCAGGGAGATGAGTCCGGCAGTGCGGCCTTGGCACAGGGTGCGCGAGACGCAGTAAATCATGTTGGGGCCGGGGGTGAGCACCAACACGAGGGCGGCGAGAGCGAACCAGGCGAGTTCCTGTACGGTCAGCATCACGCACCCCCCGACTCGATCGTGACCAGGCCCCGGGGCGTGGTCAGCACCGCCGTCAGGTTGGGCGGGGCGAGCTCGACGGCGACGTCCTGCAAACCGATCGCGGCATGCGCGGCTTGCAGGTCCGTCGGCCGCGGGTGGCTGACTTGCAGCGATTGCAAGGCGAGCCCGGCGTGCGGCATCGTGTCAGCGGGATGGTCGTCGCCCCAATGGATCACGGTGGGCAGGCCGCCGTGGAACAGGCGCTGCCCGTCGCCGCGGACGCTGATCTGCCAGCGGAGCTGGCCGCTCGGCGTCTCTCGTTCGGCCTCCAACATCCCTCCGCGATCGATGCCGAGGCCACGCAACGACTTCAGCGCCGAGGCCGCATCGGCCGTGCTGGCGACGAAGTGGATCAGTCGCGGTTGATGCCGGATGGCCTCCCGCAATGCCGCGTCGTCGAGGTCGAACCAACGACGGCGCCCGGGCTGCGGGACGGCCGGGTTGATCGAGATGATTTCCAGGTAGGCCCGCGGATAGCGGCTTGTCCCGATCGGCAGCAAGCGGTTGTGGGTGCCCATCAGTGGATGTTCGCCGCCGGGGCCGGGCGTCACGCCCAGCGTGGCCTCGCACCATTGGACTCCTTGCTCGAGCGTGCCAGCCGCCACCACGAGGTGGTCGATTCGGGCGGTTTGCGTCACAGCGCCACCATGCCCGAAATGCAAGTCACCGATTCGCCTCCGACCCAGACCTGCCCCGCCGCATCGCGTTCGATGTACACCCGGCCTGCGCGGCCCAGGGCCGTGCCCTGGCTGGCGACATAGCGCGACGGCGCCAGCCCGGCACCGATCAGCCACTGGCCGACGGCTGCGTTGAGGCTTCCGGTGACGGGGTCCTCGACCATGCCGTTGTTGCCGGGAAAGAACGCGCGGATTTCGAAGTCGCAGCCATTGTCGCCCGCGCTGGAGCCGATCACGCCCACCTTGCCGCGGGGGCCGACCACGCCCACATCCAGCCCGGCCAGCACGGCCGCGTCGGGGCGCACTGCCAGCACTTGCGCGGCCGAGGCCAGCATCACGCCGCGCCAGTTGGGGCCGTTGTCGCACCAGGAATGCCGCAGGATGTCGGCACGGGGGATACCGAGGCCGCGCGCGATCAGCGCCACGTCCTCTTCGGGCAAGGGACCGCTTTTGCGCAACGGCGGGGCGGCAAAGGCCATCCTGGTGCCGGTTTGCTTGATCTCGACCAGACCCACGCCGCATTCCTGCACCACGCTTTCACCTTTCGGCCGGCCGCCGGCCTCCAGCCACGCGTGGCAACTGCCGAGCGTTGGGTGTCCGGCGAAAGGCAGTTCACGGCCGGGGCAGAAGATGCGAACGAAGTAGTCTGCGCCCGGCTGAGTCGGTGGCAGCAGGAAGGTCGCCTCGGAGAGATTGGTCCAGTTGGTGAAAGCCTGCATCTGCGCCGTCGACAGGCCGCTGCCGTCAAGTACCACTGCCAGCGGGTTGCCTGAATACGGCGTGCCGCTGAAGACGTCGACCTGCTTGAAATTGCGTTGCATCAGGTGTCCTTCAGGAAAGGGGGAGATCAAGCACGCCTCTCGACGCAGGGTGCGCGAGGACGCCGTGGTACCAGCGCTCGATGGCAGGGCGAGGCGGCCGCGCGATCGGCAAGCCCGTCCAACGATGCACCTCGCAGGCGATCGGGATGTCCGCCATGGTGAAGTCGGTGCCGGCCATGAAAGCGCGCTGCGACAGGTGCTGGTCCAACATCGCCATCAGGGGCTCAGTCGCCGCCACCGATTGCGCAATCAGGTCGGCATTTCGCTTCCCGACTGGCGTGCGCATCAGCTGCACGAACGCGTTGCGGCCGGCCGGGTTCAAAGTGGTCTGTTGCCAGTCCATCCAGCGTTCAGCGTCGAAGCGCTGGGCCAGCCCTTCCGGGTAGAGTTTGCCCGGCGAGTGCTTCGCGCACAGGTAACGAACGATCACGTTGGATTCCCACAGCTGGAAGTCCCCGTCTTTCATCAGCGGCACCAGCGCGTTCGGATTTTTGGCCAGGTAGTCCGGGGTCTTGACGATGCCGAACTCGTGGCCGGCTTCGGTGCGCTCGAACGCAATACCCAGCCACTGCGCGGCAAGCACGACCTTGCGGACGTTGATGGACGACAGGCGTCCCCAGAGATTCAGCATCGCATCATCCTTTTGCCGGTTGCTCCCGGATTGCGGCGGCCAGCGCGGCAACGCCAATGTTGATCTGCTCGACGCTGGCGGTGACGAACGACAGGCGCAGGCAGCGCGGGTCCGCCTTGTCAGCGTAAAAAGCCGCCCCCGGCACAAAGGCCACGCCCTTGTCCACCGCATGGGGGAGCAGGTGGATGGCGCTCATGCCCTCGGGCAGGCGCGCCCACAGGAACATGCCGCCGTCGGGCTTGTTCCATTGCACGCCCAGACCTTGCATCTCGCATTCCAGCGCGGCAAGCATGGCGTCGCGTTGCGATTTGTAAAGCGCGCGGATGGTCGGCACGTGACGATCCAGGAAACCGTCCTTCATGACTTCGGCGACCATGCGCTGGTTGAACCCCGGGCTGTGCAGGTCCGCAGCCTGCTTGGCCTGCAGCAGCTTGGGGTACAGCGGCTTAGGGGCCACAATGAACCCCAGGCGCAGGCCTGGCGCGAGCACCTTGGAGAACGAGCCGAGGTACACGCAACCTTCGGGATCGCGGGCCGTGAGCGGCAGTGGGGGCGGCGCGTCGAACCACAGGTCGCCATAGGGGTTGTCTTCCACGATCGGCAGGCCCAGTTCACGGGCCCGGCGGGACAGCGCCACGCGGCGGCCTTCGCTCATCGTGCGGCCCGTGGGGTTCTGGAAATTGGGCAGCACGTACAGGAAGCGCGCGAAGTTCAACGGAGTGCCGCCTTCGGCCGAAGCGCAGGCCTTGTCCGCGAGATCGTTCACGTCCACGCCTTCGTCGTCGCTCGCGACACTCACGACCTCGGGTTCCATCGGGGCAAACGCCTGCAGCGCCCCCAGGTAGGTCGGCGTCTCCACCAGGATGCGCGAGGCGGCATCAATCAGGATCTTGGCGACCAGGTCGAGCCCCTGCTGAGAGCCGGTGGTGATCAGCACCTGGGCCGGGTCCACCTTCCAGGGCAGCATGGCCGCGACCATTTCACGCAGCGGTCCGTAGCCTTCGCTCGCCGCGTACTGCAAGGCGCCGGGGCCGTCTTCGCGCAGCACCTTTTCGCAGGCCTCGGAGAATTCGCTGACCGGGAAGGTTTTGGGCGAGGGCAGCCCGCCCGCGAAGCTGATGATGCCGGGGCGCTCGGTGACCTTCAGGATTTCACGGATGACCGAAGGGTTCATCTTCTCGGCGCGCCGGGCCAGCACCCATTGCGTGTGTTGCAGGTCGTTGAGTCTCATGGTTCTTCCGGTTGGGGTGGTGGCGGTCGTGTCAAAGGAAATGGGGGCCATCTGCATGTCCGAATCATCAGGTGGCGGCGCGCACCGGCATCTTCTTGCCGATGAATACCACGGCGATCACGGCGAGCGCGAAGGCGAGCGTCAATGCGTCCAGGCTTTCGCCGAGCAGCGGCACCGCGAACAGCATGCCCAGGAACGGCTGGATCAGTTGCACCTGGCTCACGCGTACGGTCCCCCCTAACGCGAGACCGCGATACCACGCGAAGAAGCCGAGCCACATCGAGAACACCGCGACATAGGCAAAGCCCCACCAGGCCGTGGCCTGCACGGCTTCCTGCGGGCGCGTCCACAACGCGGCCGGCGCGGTAAGCGGCAGCGCCATCACCAGGGCCCAGCAGATCACGTACTCGGCACGCATGTGCTGCGAGAGTCGCGCGCCCCAGCCGTAACCGATGGCCGCGCAGGCCATCGCACCCAGCAGCAACGCATCGGCCGACTGGATGGACAAGCCGGCCTGTCCGGAACGCAGGACGGCGAAAGCCACCACCAGCGCGCTGCCCGCGGCGGCGCAGAGCCAGAAGCCAGCCGAGGGCCGCTGCCTGTGCAGCCACGCGCCGACCGCGGCCGTCGCCAGGGGCAGTACGCCGACGATCACACTGGCATGCACCGCTTCGACGTGGCGCATTGCAATCGATGTCAGCAGCGGAAAGCCGAACACCACGCCGGCGGAGGTGATGGCCAGTGGAAACCAGTCCTCGCGGCGCGGCCAGGGCGCTCGCGTCACCAGCAGGAACACGGCCGACAGCAAGGCGGCAACGACGGCGCGACCCAGCGCGATGAACGCGCCGGACATCTGCGGCGCCTCCGGCGTGCCGACGGCGAGCCGGGTCATCGGCAGCGTGAGCGCGAAGATGGTGACGCCCAGTGCGCCAAGCCACAGGCCCTTGGCTTCTTGCGCCTTCATACCGTCACCATCCAAGCCGCCGTGCCGGCCAGCACGAGCGCCAGCGCGCGGTTGAACCAGAGCAGGCGGGCGCCCTGAGACAGCCACTGGCGCAGCAGCGAGCCGAGCAATGCGTAGAGGAAGTTGCTGCTGAAGGCGAACACCACCATGATCGCGCTGATGATCGCCAGCCGTTCGCCGGGATTGGCTGAAGGCTGCCCCGCCGCGTTAACCACCCAGCCGGCGGTGAGTGTCAGCGCCAGCATCCATGCCTTGATGTTGAGGAACTGAAGGCCCACGCCTTCGGAGAACGTCAAGTCCAGCCTGGACGCGTCCACCTGCGCCAGCTGGCCTGATCCCGCGAGCTTGAAGGCCAGCCACAACATGTAGGCAACGCCGACCCCCTTGATAGCCCAATTCACCGCCGGAAGGCCGGTGACCAGCGCGCCAAGCCCGAGACCGCAAGCCAGCATCAGCAGCGTCCAGCCGGTCGGCACGGCCAGGCAGAACCGCATTGCATGGCGCAGTCCGTGGTTGGCGGCCAGGGCTGTCGACAGGGTGGTGTTGGGCCCCGGCGAAAAACTCATCGCGGTGCAGAACGCCAGCAGCGCCAGGAGTTCGGAGGCGCTCATGATGGGAGGGGGACTTGCCTGTTCATGACGAACACTGTAGTCTTTCAAGTCAATACACGAGCAGTACAGATGGCCATATCAGTTGGACTTCTGTACTGCCCAAAGCGGCAATACACGAAAGACTGTGCCATGTTGATGAAGACCTCGTCGCAATCTTTGACGGAGCAGCTGTCGGCGCGCTTCGCCCAGCGCATCCGCGATCGCTTGCTGGCGCCGGGCGCTCGGCTTCCTTCCGTGCGCCAGTGTGCGCAGCAGCAGGACGTGAGCCCCTCCACCGTCGTCGCCGCCTACGACCAGTTGCTGGCGCAGGGCTTGGTGGAGGCTCGCAAGAACCGCGGATTCTTCGTGCGCGAAGGCCGTACCGAGCCGCCCCGTGGCGAGGCGGCTCCTTCCAGAGGCAAGCCGGTGGCCGCCTGGTCGACTGCCACCGGACTCGTCGCACCGCGCAGCTACGCGCCGATCGATGCCACGGCATTGATCCGCGGCATGTTCCACAAGATCAGCAACAAGCCGCAACCGGGGATGGGGGTGTTTCCGCCGGAGTGGCTGGATTCGACCTTCATGCCGGCCGCGGTGCGCAAGGTGACGGGAACGCGGGCGCTGCAGGAGTTTTCACTCCAGTACGGAGAACCTATGGGCGACAGCGGCCTGCGACGGGCGCTGTCCAAAAAGCTCGCAGGCCTGAACGTCCATGCGGCACCCGAAAACATCATCACCACGGTGGGCGCCACGCACGCGCTGGACATTGTCAGCCGCACCTTGCTGCGCGCGGGCGACCACGTGATGGTGGAGGACCCAGGGTGGGCGGTGGAGTTCGCTCGCCTCACGGCGCTGGGCATGCGCCTGCTGCCCGTGCCGCGCGGCCCCGAAGGCCCGCAGCTGGACGTGATGGCCCGCTATTGCGAAGTGCACAAGCCCAAGCTGTACGTCAGCGTCAGCGTCTTCCACAATCCGACCGGCTACTGCCTGTCGCCCGGCAGCGCGCACCGGGTGCTGCAACTGGCAAACCAGCACAACTTCCACATCGTCGAAGACGACACCTACAGCCACATCGCCCCCGAGCATGCGACGCGACTGTGCGCGCTCGACGGCCTGCAGCGCACCATCCACGTCAGCGGCTTCGCCAAGATCCTTGCGCCCAACTGGCGCGTCGGTTTCCTCGCTGCACCTTCGTCGTTGATCGAGCAGTTGCTGGACTCCAAGCTGCTGGGCACCCTGACGACCCCTGCGTTGCTGGAGAAGGCGGTCGCGCAGTGCATGGAGCAGGGCCAGCTGCGCCGCCATGCCGAACGAATCAAAACCCGACTGGCCGTGGCGCGCGGGCGCAGTGTGAAACTGGCGTTGAACGCCGGCTGCACCTTCGCCGCTGAGCCGGCCGGCTTGTTCGGCTGGGTCGATACCGGCGTCGACACGGATGCGCTGGCACAGCGCATGCTGGACGAAGGCTACCTTCTCGCTCCCGGTGCGCTGTTCCACGCGGAGCGCAAGCCGTCCACGCTGATGCGCATCAATTTCGCGACGACCCAGGATGCCGCGTTCTGGAAGAAGTATTCGGAGCTGGTGAAGAAGATGTGATGGCCGGAGCGCGTGTCGGCGGCCGGGAACGCTAGAGCATTTCTTCGGGCGCAAAGGGCCCGATCAGCTGGACCAGCAGCTTCAGCTTGGTGCTGGCTTCCGGTTCGCTCCGTGTTTCCTTGAACTCCGCCCCGGCCGGGGCACGCCAGACGAGGCCGCCCCCGTCCAGCTCGAGCCGGTACGCGCCTTGCTTGAATGTGGCCTCGACCTGGCGCGTCGCCAGCTGGGACAGGGCGGCGCTGCGAATCAGCAGGGCGACCTCGCTGTTCTTCTTTTGCGATCGCAAGTCCAGGTTCATGGATCCGATCACTGCGAGCCGGTTGTCGATGATCACTGCCTTCGAATGCAAGCTGGCCCGCGAATTGCCACTCTTCGAACCGCCCGCAACATGGCCGGAACCGAGCCCACCGCTCGAGCCCATGCCGGCGGCCCTGCCCTCCTGATCCGCGCGCATCTCGTACAGTTCGACGCCCATCCCCAGCAGCCCCTTGCGGTAGCGTGCGTAACCCGCGTGCGCCGCCGGCGCGTCGTTCGAGGCCAGGGAGTTGGTCAACACCCGAACGCGGATTCCCTTGGCCCGCAATTGGCCAAGGTTCTGCATCATCGCCTCACCCGGAACAAAGTACGGCGAGACGATCAGCACATCCTGGCGGGCCTGCTGCATCAGGTTCAGCAGTCCGTCCACCACGGTTTCGCCGGCATCGGCCTCGTCATCGTCCGGGCCGATCTTGCCCGGCTCGTCCACCATCAGCATCGCCGGCGCCCACGTGAGCGGCACGCGGCGTAAATCCATCGGTGTCTTCTCCGCAGTGGCGACCGCTGTTGGCGTGGTGTCGGGAATGATGGAGGTGCTTGCAGTGAGCTGCGGCTTTGCTGTCGGGCTGGCGGCTTGCCCAGATGGATCGGCTTGCGCGTCCACCGGCGGCTTGCGCAAGTTCTCCAGCTCTTTTGCCGACACGAGTGTCTGCATCGGATAAGCCAGCTCGTCGTTCCAGTAGCGGTCGAAGCTGGCGGACATGTCGCGTACCACCGGCCCCACGGCCAGCACTTCCAGGTCGACGAAGTTGCTCTCGTCGTGGACGCCGAAGTAGGCGTCCCCCAGGTTGCGCCCGCCGGTGATGCCCATCGCGTTGTCGGCGATGAACAGCTTGTTGTGCATGCGTTTCTGCAC
>JBDSWB010000028.1:0-8007 GCA_039926915.1 Ramlibacter sp. | reverse complement strand
CTTGACGACCGCCAGATCGTGACTGATGAACAGGTAGGTCAGGCCAAATTCGTCCTGCAGGTCGAGCAGCAGGTTGAGCACCGTGGCCTGCACGCTCACGTCCAGCGCGCTCACGCTCTCGTCGCAGACGATGATTTCCGGCTGCATCGTGAGGCAGCGCGCGATGGCGATGCGCTGGCGCTGGCCGCCGGAGAACTCGTGCGGGTACTTGCCGAAGGCCTGGGCCGGCAGGCCGACGCGCTCCAGCCAGCTGAGCGCAAGCCGCGCGCGGTCGTCATCGGTGGCGCCGATGCCATGGATGCGCATCGGCTCCATCAGGATCTGGCCGACGGTGAAGCGGGGGTTGAGGCTGGCGTAGGGGTTCTGGAAAATGATCTGGATGCGGCGGCGCCAGGCCCGCAACTGCGCGGACGACAGCGCCGCGAGGTCGGTGCCCTCGAACATGATGCGGCCCTCGCTCGGGTCCGTCAGGCGCGTGAGCATCATGCCCACCGTCGTCTTGCCCGAGCCCGATTCGCCCACCAGGCCGAGCGTACGGCCCTTGTGCATCTCGAAGTCGGCCTGCTTCACGGCTTGCAGGTCACGGCGCTTGAACGGCCCGTCCTTCAGCCGATAGGTCTTGCGCAGGCCGTGCACTTCGATCAGCGCGGGCCCGTCCTCGGACCGGGGCACGCGCTGGGCGCCGCTGGCAGGCCGGTTGTTCATGAAATCGTCGATGACCGGAAGCCGCCGCGGCCGCACGTCCAGCCGCGGCCGGCAGGCCAGGAGCGCCTGGGTGTAGGCATCCTGAGGCGCGCCGAAAATTTCTGACACGGGTCCCGCCTCACGCACTTCGCCCTGGCGCATGACGACCACGTTGCTCGCGATCTCCCCGACCAGGCCCAGGTCGTGGCTGATGAACAGCATGCTCATCTTCTGGCGCTCCTGCAGGCGCGCGAGCAGGTCAACGATCTGCCGCTGCACCGTCACGTCCAGCGCGGTAGTGGGTTCGTCGGCGATCAGCAGCTTGGGTTCGCAGGCGATCGCCATCGCGATCATGACCCGTTGCTGCTGCCCGCCAGACAGTTCATGCGGATAGGCGTTCAGGCGCGCGCGCGGCTCGGGGATGCCCACCTCCGCCAGCAGCTCAAGCGTGCGGTCGCGTGCCGCACGCTGGCCGAGCGAGGTGTGCACGCGCAGCACTTCGCCGATCTGATCGCCCACCGTCAGCACGGGGTTGAGTGAGCTCATCGGCTCCTGAAAGACGACAGAGATCTCCTTGCCGCGCAGTTGACGCATCTCTTCGGTCGTGGCCTTCAGCAGATCGCGGCCTTGGTACAGCACCTGGCTCGCGGGGTCGACGACCGCGTTGGGCGGCAGCAGCCGCACGATGCTCATCGCGCTCACGCTCTTGCCGCTGCCCGATTCGCCCACCAGGGCGACGGTGGTATTGGCCGGCACGTCGAAACTCACGCCGCGCACGGCCTCGAACATTTCATGCCCCAGGCGAAATCCCACTCGCAAGTCGCGTACTTCGATCAATGAGGTCATGGTCTGTTCGCTCATCTCAGTTTCGGGTCCATCGCGTCCCGAAGTGCATCGGTGAGGAGCGCGAAAGCGGTGACGAAAGTGGCCATGAAGGCGGTTGCGGCGGCGAGCTGCCACCACTTGCCGAGCACCAGTTCGGATTGCGCCTCGCCGAGCATCGTTCCCCAGCTGACCATGTCGATGGGAACTCCCAGGCCAAGGAAAGAAAGGATCACCTCGGCCTTGATGAAGCTCACGACATGCAGGCTCAATTGCACCAGCACCACGTGGCTGACGTTCGGCAGGATGTGGCCGAACATGCGGGCCATGTGTCCGGCCCCGATCGCCTCGGCGGCGCGCACGTATTCGCGGTTCCGGTGCTTGATGTATTCGGCGCGCACCAGACGGTAGATGCCGGTCCAGCCCACCAGGCCGAGGATGATGACGATCGCCGTGATGCCGTCGGACAGGCTGCGCAGCCATGGCGGCCCCGACTTGAAGACCGCCGCCAGCGCGAAGATCAGCAGGATGTAGGGCACGGCTGTAAAGACGTTGTACACCCACTCGAGGAAGTCGCCCACCTTGCCGCCGAAGTAGCCGGACAGCGCGCCCAGCACCGTGCCGATGAGTGTGGCGAGGAAGGCCGCGAAGATACCCACGAGGATGGAGACCTGCGCGCCCTTGATTGCCTTTGCCAACACGTCGCGGCCGATCCGGTCGCCCCCCACCGGCAGCGTCGCGGCCTTCACAGCGACGTCGGTCTTGAACTTGGAGGCGCGCTCGTCCCACTCCTTGTAGCGCGGGGCCAGCGGGTCGATGTCGCTCAGGTCCACGTTGGGCAACTTCGGCGCCAGCTCCGCCTCGGCTTCGCGAGCCTCTGCGCCGACGACGTGCGGCGGCGCGAACGGCAAACCGACTTCCCTTTGCCAGCCGGACGCGAGCACGCCCACCTGGGCCAGCAGCACCAGCACCAGAAAGGCGGCCACAACGTACAGCGACACCATGCCAACACGATCACCGTGCAACCGCTTCCACGCCTGCATCCACACACCGGGCGATTGCGGAATGGCAGCGGCAATGGCTGGCACGGATTGCTCTTTGGCCACTGGCATGGCCGCGCTCATCGCATGCACTCCTTGTCGCGGGCAACCGCGGAACCGGCTTTGCCGGGCAGCTGGTTGCGCCCCCTGGAGGGGGAGAGGGCAAAGCCCGAGGGGGCACCGCCGAAGGCGCTTCGGGGGTGGGTCAAGTTCTTCATTTCAGCACGACTCGTGGATCGACGAACTTGTACAGCACGTCGGTGACGAGGTTGATCACCATGGTGAGCGCGGCCAGGTAGATCGTCGTCGCCTGGATCATCGGGTAGTCGCTGCGGCCCACTGCGGTGTACACCTCGCGGCCCAGACCGGGAATGGAGAAGAACACCTCGATCAGGAAAGAGCCGATGAAGACGCCCGGCAGCTGCGTCGCCACGTTGGTGAGGATGGGAATCATCGCGTTGCGCAGCACGTGCTTGAACAGGATGGTCTTTTCCGGCACGCCCTTGGCGCGAGCCGTGCGCACGTAGTCGTGGCCCATCTCGTCGAGGAAGAAGCTGCGGTACAGCCGGGTGTGCGGCGCCAGGCTCACGAGCACGGCCAGAAGCACCGGCAGAGGCGCATAGACCACGAGGTTGGTCCACAGGCTGTTGCTCCAGCCTTGCACCGGGAACCAGCCGAGGCGAAACGCGAAGAGGTACTGCCCGATGATGACGTAGACCAGGAAGCTGATCGACAGCGCGACCGTCGTGATGATCATCACCGCGCGGTCGGTCAGGCTACCCCGGACATAGGCGACGGCCATGCCGCAGACGATGGCCAGGCCCACCTCGAGCACCAGGATCGGGACCATGATGGTCAGCGTGGCCGGCAACCGGGTCTTGAAGATGCTGGCGATGGACTCCTGCGTGGCCCAGCTGCTGCCCCAGTCGAAGGTGGCCACCTTGGTGACAAAAAGCCAGAGCTGCTCCCAGACGGGCTTGTTCAGCCCGAGCTGGTTACGCATGGATTCGATTTGTTCGGGCGTGGCCTGCAGGCCGCCCATGATTTCAGCAGGGTCGCCGCCGAAGTAGGTGAACAGGAAGAAGACCAGCAGGATGACCCCCGCGAGGGTCGGGATCATCTGCAGGATCCGCCTTAGTAGATAAGACAACATGGGATTCAAACCTTGTCGAAACCGCGGTCGGCGGTCCGGCACCTTGGGGAAACCGCTCGTGGCGGTGGACAAGGCGTGGATTATGCTTGCCGCCGTCCCCATCCCGAATAGGTGTTTCCAAGCATGAACCCCAGAACCTGGGCACTGGCCACCAGCCTGTGCCTGGCATTGTGTGCCCCCTACCCCCTGGGCGCCCAGACTCCTGCCAAGACTGCCAGCCCGGAAAAAGTCTTTCGCTATTCGTTCCCGGTCGCAGAGACCGGGTTCGATCCGGCGCAGATCAACGACCTGTATTCCGCCATCGTGATCGCCAACATGCTCGATGGGCTGTACGAGTACGACTACCTGGCCCGACCCGCAAAGATCAAGCCCAACCTCGCGGAGGCGATGCCGGAGGTGTCTGCCGATTTCCGCAGCTTCACCATCCGGCTGCGCCGGGGCATCTACTTCGCAGACGACCCGGCTTTCGGTGGCAAGAAGCGCGAGGTGACCGCGCAGGACTTCGTCTATTCGGTCAAGCGCTTCGCCGACCCGAAGAGCAAGAGCCCGCGCTGGTCCGGCATCGCCGAGGAAAAGATTCTCGGTATGGACGAGTTGCGCAAGAAGGCCGAGGCGTCCGGCAAGTTCGACTACGACAGCGAGATCGAAGGCCTGCGCGCGCCGGACCGCTACACCATCCAGATCAGGTTGGCCGAGACTCGCCCCCGTTTCATCCAGAACCTCGCCGACCCCGGCACTTTGGGACTGATGGCGCGAGAAGTGGTGGAGAAATACGGAGAGACGATCATGGAGCACCCGGTGGGCACCGGGCCCTTCATGCTCTCCGAGTGGAAGCGCTCCTCCAAGATCACGCTCGTGCGCAACCCCGGCTTTCGCGACAAGGTGTACGAGGCCGAGCCGGCGGCCGACGACGCGAAAGGCCAGGCGATCCTGACGCAGATGAAGGGCAGAAAGCTGCCCATGGTCGACAAGGTGGTAGTGTCCATCATCGACCAGCAGCAGCCGCGCTGGCTCTCGTTCCTGAATAACGAGCAGGACTTCATGGAGCGGCTGCAGGAAAACTTCGCGCTGCAGGCTGTGCCGAATAACAAGCTGGCCCCGAACCTGGTCAAGCGCGGCATCCAGGTGGAACAGACAGCGCTGTCGGACATCACGATGTTCTACTTCAACATGAACCACCCGGTTGTCGGCGGCTACACGCCCGACAAGGTGGCGCTGCGGCGGGCCATCGCCCTGGCGGTGAACAGCGAGGAAGAGGTACGCATCGCGCGCCGCAACCAGGCCGTGGTCGCGCAGGGGTTCGTGATGCCCAACACCTCAAGCTACGACCCGAAATTCCGCTCCGAGATGGGCACCTTTGACCGCGCGCGCGCCACCGCGCTGCTGGACATGTACGGCTACGTCGACAGGAACGGCGACGGCTGGCGCGAGCTGCCAGACGGAAAGCCGCTGGTGCTGGAGTACGACACGCTCAGCACCGAAGACTACCGCGAGCGCGACGAGATCATGAAGCGCAATTTCGACGCGATCGGGGTGAAGATCAACTACCGCGTAGGCAAGTGGCCCGAGCAGCTGCGCGCTTCACGCGCCAACAAGTTGATGATGTGGGGCTATGGGCTGTCGGCCAGTTCGCCCAACAGTGGCAACGTGCTGATGCTCGGCTACAGCAAGCAGTCCGGCCAGCAGAACCATTCGCGCTTCAAGAACGCCAAGTTCGACGAGCTGTACGAAAAGCAGACCAACATGCCCGATGGGCCGGAACGTGACGCCGTGATTCGAGACGCTATGCGGGTCATGGTCGCGTACATGCCGATCAAGGTACGCGTCCACCGCGTCGGCACCGACCTGATGCAGCCCTGGCTGCAGGGCTACAAGCGTCATCCGTTCGCCCGTGAGTTCTGGTCGTACGTCGACATCGACACGGCCCGGCTCGCCAAGTAACGCTCCCGTCCCGCAAGAGGTACAACTCATGAAGAACAACATCGCCCGCCGGGCCACCCTCGTCCTGTGCCTGGCCGTCGCCATCCCCACTTTCGGCGCCGTCATCCCCGCCGGTGTTCAGCTGCACGGCGCGCAAACCCTTATCCGCAACAACGGCTCGGAGCCCGAAACGCTGGACCCGGCCGTGGCCGAATCGGTGGGCGCAAACAACATCACGCGCGACCTGTTCGAAGGGCTGACGGCCAACGACGCCGACGGCAAGATCATCCCCGGCGTCGCCGAAAGCTGGAAACAGGTCAATTCGCTGACCTGGGTGTTCAAGCTGCGCCCGAACGCCAAGTGGTCCAACGGCGACCCCGTCACGGCGCAGGATTGCGTCTACGGCATCCGGCGCTTCCTCGACCCGAAGACCGCCTCGACCTACTCCGCCACCTATGGGGTGTTCCTGCTCAACGGCAAGGACGTCGCCACTGGAAAGAAGCCGCCGTCGGAAGTCGGTGTCAAGGCGCTGGACAAGGGCACCGTGGAGATCCGCACGCCCTTCCCCGTGTCTTTCCTTCCCAGCCTGATGTCGAACAACAACCTGGGGCCGCTGCACCAGGCCTCGGTCGAGAAGTTCGGCCGCGAGTGGACCAAGCCCGGCAACATGGTGAGCAACGGAGCCTACGTGCTCAAGGAATGGCTGGTGAACAGCCGCGTGGTGATCGAGAAGAACCCCAACTACTGGGACGCCGCCAACGTGCAACTCACGCGAGTCACGTACCTTGGCGTCGAGGATGGCAACGCGGACGTGAAGCTTTTCGAGTCAGGCCAGAACGAGATGGTGTACCAGCTGCCGCCCGGCACCTATGAAGATGCGAAGAAGAAATTTCCCAAGGACGTGAAGAACGCGCCGATGCTGGGTATCCGCTATTACTCGTTCCAGACGCAGAGCCCCGCCTTCAAGGACGTGCGCGTGCGCAAGGCACTGACCATGGTGATCGACCGCGAGCTCCTCTCGGAGCGCATCACCGCCGACGGCCAGTCGCCCGCCTACGGCCTGATGGTCAAGGGCATGCAGGGCGCCGACATGGCCGAGTACGACTGGGCCAGGTGGCCGATGGCGAAGAAGGTGGAAGAAGCCAGGAAGCTGCTGTCCGAGGCCGGTGTCAAGCCCGGCACCAAGTACACCTTCTCGTACAACACCAGTGAATACCACAAGAAGATGGCGATCTTCGCGCAGTCCGAGTGGAAGACCAAGCTGGGCATCAACATCGAACTGGAAGCGATGGAGTTCAAGGTGTTGCTCAAGAAGCGCCATGACGGCGCCTTCCAGATCGCGCGCAACGGCTTCATCGCGGACTACAACGACGCGACCAACCTCCTGGCCCTGGTGCGCTGCGACTCCGACCAGAACAACAACTTCAACTGCAACCGCAAGGCCGAGGACATCATCAACCAGGCCGAGCAGAACGACGACCCGGGCAAGCGCAAGGGCCTGTTGACGCAAGCCACACAGATGATCATGGAGGAATACCCGATCATTCCCCTGGTGCAGTACTCCCTCCCCCGACTGGTCAAGTCCTATGTTGGCGGTTACTCGCTGCAGAACGCGCAAGACCGCTTCCGCAGCAAGGACCTGTACATCATCAAGCATTGACCACCCCGGATGTGGTCCTACACATTGCGTCGCCTGCTGGCGACCATTCCCACCCTGCTGGCCGTCATCACGGTCAGCTACATCCTGGTCCACGCAGCGCCGGGCGGGCCTTTCGACAACGAAAAGCAGGTTTCCGAGGCCGTGTTGGCCAACCTGCAGGCCAAGTACCACCTGGACCTGCCGCCCTGGCAGCAATACCTCTACTACCTGAACAACCTCGTTCACGGCGACCTGGGTGCTTCGTTCCGGTACGCCGACTGGTCCGTTAACGACCTCGTCGCCGCGGCGCTTCCGGTGTCGCTCTCGATCGGCGGCGTGTCGATGCTGATCTCCTTCGTCATCGGCGTCGGCCTGGGCATCGCCGCCGCGCTGCGGCAAAACAGCGTCGCCGACTACTGCGTGATGCTGGTCGGCAACCTGGGCAGCGTGGTGCCTTCCTTCGTCATCGGTCCGGTGCTGGTGTTGGTCTTCGCGCTCTGGCTTCACTGGCTGCCCGCCGGCGGCTGGGACAATTTCGCACCACAGTTCATGATCCTGCCTGTTGCGCTGCTCACGTTCATCAACGTGGCCACGATCGCGCGCGTGATGCGCGGCAGCCTGATCGAAGTGCTGCACAGCAACTTCATCCGCACCGCGCGCGCCAAGGGCCTGCCGACCCGCGTGGTCGTCTTGCGCCACGCGCTCAAGCCGGCGCTGCTGCCCGTGATCTCCGTGCTGGGGCCGCTGGC
>JBDSWB010000027.1:0-10705 GCA_039926915.1 Ramlibacter sp. | reverse complement strand
GCTGTCCGACGTCGAATACCAGAAGCGCAACGAGACCCAGGAGATCTTCATCCCCGTCGCCGAGCGCCTGGGCCAGCAGGTGATCGAATTCCACAACGTCACCAAGTCCTTCGGCGACCGCGTGCTGGTCGACAACCTGAGCTTCACCGTGCCGCCCGGCGCCATCGTCGGCATCATCGGCCCGAATGGCGCCGGCAAGTCGACCCTGTTCAAGCTGATCGCCGGCAAGGAAAAGCCGGACAGCGGTGAAGTGGTGATCGGCTCCACGGTGCACATGGCTTTCGTCGATCAGCATCGCGATGAGCTGGAGAACCAGAAGACCGTCTGGGAAGACGTTTCGGGCGGCCTGGACATCCTGACCGTGGGCAAGTTCCAGATGGCCAGCCGCGCCTACTGCGGGCGCTTCAACTTCAACGGCGGTGACCAGCAAAAGCGCGTCGGCACACTGTCGGGTGGCGAGCGCGGGCGGTTGCACCTGGCCAAGACGCTGATTGCCGGTGGCAACGTGCTGATGCTCGACGAGCCCTCCAACGACCTCGACGTGGAAACACTTCGCGCGCTCGAAGACGCGCTGCTGGAATTCGCGGGCAGCGTGATGGTGATCAGCCACGACCGCTGGTTCCTGGACCGCATCGCCACCCACATCCTGGCGGCCGAGGGCGATTCGCAGTGGACCTTCTTCAACGGCAATTACCAGGAATACGAAGCCGACAAGCGCAAGCGCCTGGGCGAAGAGGGAGCGAAGCCCAAGCGCATGCGCTACAAGGCGCTTAAATAGCGCAAGCGGGCTGGGTCCCGGATCGACAGGAGGACGTAGCGCAGGATTTGCGGCATGTGCGCCTTCACGCCAGATCGCGGGCCGCCGGCAGGTGCAACCTGCCCTGGGTCACGCCCTGCGCTGCGCGGATGGCGCGCACCACGGCCAGGGCCACGGCTTCAGCGGCCATGGTGCCCAGCACCATCATGCCGATGGATTTTCCGGCGAGCCCCGTGCCCAGCGCGAACAGCGTGTCGCCGTCGGACATGGTGTGCACCGGGTTGATGCTGCGCGCCAGGCCGTCGTGGCCCGTCGTCGCCAGCCGCGAGGCCTGGGCCTTGGTGATGACCGCATCGGTAGCGATGACTCCGATGGTGGTGTTGGTGCCGGCCAGGTGCGGCTTGGGCGGCTCGCCGCGCAGCAGCGCGCGGCGGCTGTCGAGCAGTGACTTCCCGTTGCGCGTGCGCGCGCCGGCGATCGGCTGGGCCGTCTCCGGGTCGATCACATCGCCCAGCGCATTGCAGGCGATGATCGCTCCCACCGTGATGCCGTCCACGGTCACGGAAGCGGTGCCGATGCCGCCTTTCATGCCACGTTCGATGCCGAAGATCTTCCCGATGGCGGCGCCTGTGCCCGCTCCCACGTTGCCCTCGGCCGGGGGCTTGGCGGATGCGAGTTCGCAAGCGCGATAGCCCGCGGCCGCATCGGGGCGGATGGTCGCGTCACCGACCAGGAGGTCGAACAGCACGGCGCCCGGAACAATGGGCAGTCGCACCGGCCCGACCGGGAAGCCCACGCCTTGCTCCTCCAGCCATTGCACGACGCCGGTCGCCGCGTCCAGGCCCCAGGCGCTGCCGCCGGCCAGCAGGACGGCATGCACGCGATCGACCAGGTTGGTCGGCGCCAGCAGGTCCGTCTCTCGCGTGCCCGGCGCAGCACCACGAACGTCCACGCCCGCTATGGCGCCTTCGCGCGCGATGATGACGGTGCAGCCGGTGGGCCGCCGCGAATCGGTGAAGTGGCCGACCTCGATGCCGGCGACGTCGGTGATGGAGCCCGGGCGCCTGGAACGGCGTGGGGTCACGGGAGGGCTGGCCATGGAAATCATTATCCACGGCTGTGCTTGGTAACGGCGCGGCTCCGCGCATCTGGAATAATCCGCGCCATCATGACAAAACGCGCCGCCTGCGCCGGCTTGCTGTTGGCCGGCCTGATGAACCTCGCGGCCGGCCCTGTCTGGGCCGCCAGCGTGCAACTCGACGAACTCACCTGGACCGAGGTCCGTGACGGCCTGCGCGCGGGCACGACCACCGTGATACTTCCCGTCGGTGGCACCGAGCAGAACGGGCCGCACATGGCCCTGGGCAAGCATAACTTTCGTGCCGCCTTCCTGTCGGCGCGCATCGCGGACAAGCTCGGCAACACGTTGGTGGCGCCGGTGCTCACCTATGTGCCGGAGGGCCGCATTTCGCCGCCTGCGGGGCACATGCGCTTTCCCGGCACGATCTCGGTGCCCGAAGACGCATTCGCCGCGGTCCTGGCCGGCGCGGCGCGCAGCCTCAGGCAGCACGGCTTCCTGGACATCGTTCTCGTCGGCGACTCCGGCAACTACCAGGGCCAGTTGAAGGACGTCGCGAATCGGCTGAATCGCGAATGGGCCGGCACGCTGGCGCGCGCCCATTACATCGCCGAGTACTACCAGGCTGCGAGCGTCGAGTTCGGGCGGGCTCTGCGCGCCAGAGGGCTCAATGAAAAGCAGATCGGCACGCACGCCGCGGTCGCAGACACTTCGCTGATGATGGCGGTGGATGCGTCGCGCGTGCGCGGCGAAAAGCTGCGCGCGGCTGACTCGGCGTCACCGGATCTGGGCCTGGGCGGGGATCCTTCCCAATCGAGCGCGGCGCTGGGGCAGATCGGCGTCGATCTCATCACCGAAAAAACCGTGGCTGCCATCCGGCAAGCCCTGTCTGGCCGCAAGCAGGCCGCAAAAAAGGAATAAACGAATGACAGTCAAGGGCAACATCGGCATCGCGGCGTTTGCCGCCACGCTGGCAACGGTGGTAGCCGTTCCGCCCGTGGGCGCGCAACCGTCCTCCGCCCCGGCTGCCGCCAAGCCCGCATCGGTGGTCACCCTCCCGGGCATGCCGCCTGTGGTCGATCGCAACAACCTTTACAGCGAAACAGTGGCAGGCCGACTCGCACCCGCGGTGGCCGGCGCCCTCGAGCGCGTCTATGTGCCCAATCGCAGCAGCCGGACCGTGTCGGTGATCGACCCGGGCACGCTGAAAGTGGTGGACACATTCAAGGTCGGCATCGACCCGCAGCACATCGTGCCGTCATGGGACCTGCAGACCCTGTGGGTCGCCAACAATGCCGAGGGGCGCAACGACGGCAGCCTGACCCCGATCGACCCGAAGACCGGCAAGCCGGGCCCGAGCATCCCGGTGGACGATCCCTATAACCTGTACTGGTCGCCGGACGGCCGATACGCCATCGTGGTGGCTGAAGCGTACAAGCGCCTGGACTTCCGCGACCCGAAGACGATGAAGATGGAATTTTCCATTCCCACGCCGGAGTGCGCGGGCATCAACCACGCGGACTTTTCCATCGACGGTCGCGTGGCGCTTTTCACCTGCGAGTTCGGCGGCGCGATCACCAAGATTGACATGGTCAACCGCAAGGTGCTCGGCACCATCCGTCTGTCGGCGAAATTCGGTGAGCCGGGCGTGCAGGAAGCGCTGGAGAAGGAGGCCACGAAGCGGGACAGGCAGATGCACGCGATAGGCCATTCGCACGGTGGCGCGCCCGCCCGGGGCAGCCTGTTGGGCATGCCACAGGACGTGCGCGCTTCGCCGGACGGCAAGCGCTTCTATGTCGCGGACATGGTGGCTGACGGCGTCCACATCGTCGATTTCGAATCCTTCCGCCAGGTTGGTTTCATTCCTACCGGCGTTGGCACGCACGGCCTGTACCCCAGCCGCGACGGCAAGAGCCTGTACGTCGCCAACCGCGGCAGCAACAAGATCCGCGGCAGCAGGAAGGGCCGGGGCAGCGTGACGGTGATCGACTTCGCCACGGAAAAGATCGTTGCCAACTGGGTGGTGCCCAACGGGGGCAGCCCGGACATGGGCAACGTCAGCGCCGACGGCAAATACCTGTGGCTATCCGGCCGTTACGACGACGAGGTCTATCGCTTCGACACGGCGACCGGCGCTGTCGACAAGATCAAGGTCGGGCGCGAGCCGCATGGCCTCACCGTGTGGCCGCAACCGGGCCGTTATTCGCTGGGCCACACCGGCAACTTGCGCTGACGAGAGCCGCAAAGCTGTCTTGTCTCGTGTGCGCGCTTCCCGGCACGGACCCGCAGGATATGTCCTACAGGCCGATCCCCACCTTATCCGACACTGCGCCGGCGCCGGGTTTCGTAGAGTTGGCCATTCGCCGGCGCCGCTGGCGGTTTTTCAACATGCTTGAGAGGAAGCGCCCCATGAACACCGATACCAGTGACAGCATCATCACCAGCACCGGCATGAACGGCCCCAGCGGCGCTGCGGCGCTGAACAGCAACGTCGTCAACCGAGTCGCCCAGAAGGCCCATGAGACCGTGGACAAGCTCGAGCAGACCGTGACCACCGGCACCGAAAAGGTGATGACGATGCAGGAAGAGTACGGCTCCTACGCCCGCGACCACATCAAGGCGCACCCGCTGAGCACGGTGGCCGGCGCCTTCGTCATCGGTCTGTTGCTCGGCAAGATCCTCTGATCGGACGCGGCTCACGCCGCCTTGTGTAGCGCCAGTTCCCGGCGGGCTTGGCGCAGCACGGTCCAGCCTGCAATGACCGCCAGGCTTGCCATCGCGACAGCCACGGCAAGATCCGGCCAGGCCGTCCCCGTCCCAAAAACACCCAGCGCCGCGAACATCACCGCGACATTGCCAATGGCATCGTTGCGGGTGCATAGCCATACGCTGCGCATGTTGGCATCGCCATCGCGGAAGGCATACAACAGCATCGCGACGGCCACGTTGGCGGCCAGCGCCAGCGTCCCCACCATACCCATGGTGAGGGGTTCAGGGGGAGTGCCTTGCATCATGGCCCACACAACCTTTCCCAACACCAACACACCAAACAACAACATGCTCGCGGCCTTGACCTGCGCGGCCCGTGCGCGCCAAACGGCGCCCAGGCTCAGTACCGACAGCGTCAACGCGTAGTTCGCCGCGTCGCCGAAGAAATCGATGGCGTCGGCCAGCAGGGACACCGAGCCCGATGTCAAGCCTGCGCCAATCTCGACCACGAACATGAGCGCATTCACGGCCAGCGCAATCCACAAAACGCGGCTGTAGCCGCGAGGCGGAGGGTGGCCGTGGCTGCAATGCGCTGACATGGTTTCGTGATCTCCTTTGCGCCATTGGAAACCCTGGAGCCGCTCCAGTGTCAAACGGGTAGGATGACCTTATGAAGTTCAGCAAATTGAGCCGCGCTATCAGCGTCGGTGTGGGCACGATCGATGCGCTCATCGTTTCGCAACTGCTGCGCGTGCGCGCCGGCTGAAGAGATGAGCCTTGTGCCGCTGCCGCGCGGTGTGCTTGCCAGCCTGGCCGCCGCGTTGCTGTTCGGCGCCGGCACGCCGTTGGCCAAGTTGCTGCTTGCGGCGACCAGCCCCTGGCTCCTGGCGGCGCTGCTGTACCTGGGCTCGGGTCTGGGGCTGCTGCTGTGGCGCCGCCTGCAGCGCGCGCCCGCGGTGCGCCTGGCGCGGCCGGAATCCGGCTGGCTGGCCGGGGCGGTGGTTGCGGGGGGCGTGGTCGGACCGGTCCTGCTGTTGCTGGGCCTGTCGGGCATGACCGCGTCCGCGGCTTCGCTGCTGCTGAATGCCGAAGCGGTCTTCACCGCCTTGCTGGCCTGGTTCGTCTTCAGGGAAAACTTCGACCGCCGCGTCGCGCTGGGCATGGTCGCCATCGTCGGCGGCGGGCTGGTGCTGGCCTGGCCGGGCTCGTTCGACTGGACCGGGTGGCTGCCCGCCCTGTGCGTGGTGGGTGCCTGCCTGGCCTGGGCCCTGGACAACAACTTCACGCGCAAGGTGTCGCTGGCCGATGCTTCGTGGATTGCCATGGTCAAGGGCTTGGTGGCGGGCGGCACGAATCTCGTGCTGGCGCTGGCGCTGGGGGCGCAATGGCCGACTGTCCCGGTGGTGCTGGCGGCGGCGGCCGTCGGGTTCGCGAGCTACGGCGCCAGCCTGGTCTTTTTCGTGGTGGCGTTGCGCGAACTGGGCACCGCAAGAACGAGCGCTTACTTTTCGGTGGCGCCGTTCTTCGGCTCGCTGCTGGCCATCGCGCTGCTGGGCGATCCCGTCACCGTGCCTCTGCTTCTGGCGGGCCTCCTGATGGCGGCCGGCGTGGCCCTGCACCTTTCTGAGCGACACGAGCACCGCCATGCGCATGCGGCGATGGCGCATTCGCACGAGCATCTGCACGGCGAGGGCGATGCGCACCACGACCATCGCCATGACTCGCCCGTCGCGCCCGGCACCCGGCACAGCCACGAGCACGGGCACGTGCCGCTGGCGCACAGCCATCCGCACTTTCCGGACGCGCACCACCGGCACGAGCACTGAGCGGATTGGAGTTTAATGCGCCGGCTGCAGGCGCCGCCCGGTGTCGAACCACAAGGTGGCCAGCGCCAGCAAGGCGAACGGCAAGCCGACCCAGGAAAGCCGGTCGAACCCGATCGCCGCGATGAACGCGCCGCTGGTCACCGCACCCAGCGCCGTGCCGATGTAAAGCATTGAGCCGTTCAGGCTCATGAGCAGTGGCGCCTGCTGGGGCGAGCGCGTGGCCAGCATCACCTGCTGCGGGGCCATCAGGCCGAAGCCCGCTGCACCCCAGATCACGAAGACCAGCACTGTGAGCAAGTGGTTCCCTTTTGTCAGGGGCACCAGCACCATCATCGACGCCAGCACGATCAACTGGGCGCGCACGGTGCGCACCGGTCCGAAGCGGTCGACTGCGAGGCCGCCGATGATGGTGCCGGCCACACCCGACAGCCCGAACATCACCAGCGTGAACGACAACTGGGCCGGCGTGAGCGGGTTGAGCGCCAGCAGCACCGGGCCCGAATAGGCGAACACGCTGAAGATGGCCATGAAGTAGAGCAGCGTGCGCAGCCACACCCGCAGGATCGGCCATTGCCTCATGGCCGAGCCGAGGCCAGCGAAACTCGCGCCCGGCGCGGCGATGTCGCGCGGCAGGGCCACCGACAGCAGCGCCATCACCGCGGCACAGGCGCCCGCCACCGCCCACACGGGAACCTGCCAGCCGTAGGTGAAGCCCAGCCAAGTGCCCAATGGCAAGCCGAGCGCATAGCTCAGGCTCATGCCCAGGAAGGCCAACGACAGGGCCTGGCCGCGCCGCTCGGGCGCAACCACCGCAACCGCCACGCCGGCCACGAGCGCAGTGAAGACCGAGCCCATCCCCATCAGCACCCGGCCCGCCAGCAGCACCGCCAGGGAGGAGGCCGAAGCGCACAACATGCAGCCGGCCCCGAACAGCGCGAGCGCGAACAGCATGGCGCGCTTGCGCCGCCAGCGCCCGGTGGCCAGCAGCAGCAGGGGGCCGAATACCGCGGAGGCCAGCGCGTAGGCCGTCATGGCTTGCCCGGCCGCGGCCACGCTCACGCCCAGCGACGTAGCCACCGGCTGCAGGATGCCGGTGAGCACGAAGGCCCCGGTGCCGATGACCAGATTGGTCAGGGCGAACAGGTAAAGGATCGCGGGCATCGGCCGGCGCGTCAGGGGCGCGCCAGTGGCTGGGGCAGCGGGAGCCCGCGCGCCTGCATCACGGTGCGGGCGCGGTCGGGATAGTCACTGATGATGCCGTCGACGCCCCAGCCGATCAGCCGCTCCATGTCGGCCGGCGTGTTGATGGTCCAGGGAATCACTTGCAACCCCAACGAATGGGCTTCCTTGACCAGCGTCTCGGTCACGGCGCCGCCGTTGGGCGACCAGATGCTGCCGCCGGCGGCCTTGACCATCTTCGGCGCGCTGCCGTGGTCGGCGAATTTCAGGCCTGCCGTCCAGTCGCCGTCGCGCAGGTTGTCGCTGTTCGCAGTCTGGATCGTGAGGTGGACCGTGGGGACGGTCGGCTCGAGCTGGCGCACCAGGCGCAGCGTGCGCCAGTCGAAGCTTTGGATCGACACGCGCTGTGTCATGCCGGCGTCCCGCACGGCCTTGAGGAGGGCGCGCGTCATCGTCTCCGGATCGACCGTGTCGTCGACCTTCGCGGGGTCGATTTTGGTTTCGATATTGAAGCGCACGTCGTTGGCGCCGAGCGCCTTGACGCGGTCGAACAGCGCCGCGAGCGTGGGAATACGCGTACCGTCGCGCGGCTGCTGCGTGCTGAAGGTCTTGCCATACGGCGTGTCGGGGTTGATGCGGCCGAGGTCGTAGGCCTGCAGCTGCGCCAGCGTCAGGGACTTGATCAGCGGTCCCCTGGCGCCGGGCAGCCATTGCCCGCCGGCGTCTCGCGCTATGGCCGGATTGAGGTAAGGATCGTGCGAGATCACGACCACGCCGTCAGCCGTGATGCCGATGTCCAGCTCGAGCGTCATGACCCCGATTTCCAGTGCACGCTCGAACGCCGGAATCGTGTTCTCCGGCGCATTGCCGCGGGTGCCGCGGTGGCCCTGCAGGTCGAAGGCGAAGGCGGGCAGCGCGAAAGCCGCGGCGCACAGCGGCAGCGTCAGCAATCTTGTCATGATGGATTTCATGCAGGGCATTTTGCCCGCACTGCTGACAGAATGAAGCCGCGCCCGGAATTGCCCCGGGAGCCAACTTTCCCACTCCCAGGAGACGCCTGTGCCAGCACTCAACCCTTTTCCGGTCGAAGGCGGCTGCGATTGCAGGACGGTGCGCTACCGGATGGAATCGCCGCCGCTGTTCGTCAATTGCTGCCATTGCCGCTGGTGCCAGCGCGAAACAGGCGCGTCGTTCGCG
This sequence comes from Ramlibacter sp., assembly GCA_039926915.1. Taxonomy (GTDB): domain Bacteria; phylum Pseudomonadota; class Gammaproteobacteria; order Burkholderiales; family Burkholderiaceae_C; genus Ramlibacter. Next base: position 1,959 of record JBDSWB010000027.1, on the reverse strand, counting down.
ATCAACGCGATGATCGAGGCCGATCGCGTCACGCTTCTGGGCGCGGAGCCGGAACTCGTTGACACGCCGTCGGCCAGCGGCCAGGGCCAGAAGATCGCCCGATGCCCGAAATGCCGCATTGCGGTGTGGAGCAACTATTCCGGCGCGGGACCTGGCGTGCGCTTCGTGCGGGTGGGCACGCTCGACCAGCCCGACCACCTGCCGCCGGAGATCCACATATTCACGGAAACCAGGCAGCCCTGGGTGGTGCTACCGCCGGAAACGCCCGCCGTGCCCGCGTATTACGATCGCAAACAGTACTGGCCGGCGGCCAGCCTGAGGCGGCGCGAGGAATTGCTGGCGAAGCTCAAGGGCGGCCCCCCGGGGCCCTGAACCCGCCCTTCCACTGCACCAGAACTGTGATGTACACGCTCTACGGTTCCAAAGGCTCCGGCTCCGCCGCTGTCGAGATGGCGCTGGAGGTGTGCGGCCTGCCTTATCGCACCGTACGCGCTTCGACCTGGGAGGAAGACTCCGCGGTGGCCGAACTGCGCCAGGTCAATCCCCTGCAGCAGATCCCGACCCTGGTGTTGCCGGGCGGCGGCGTGCTGACCGAAAGCGCGGCCATCCTGCTCCACCTGGGGCTGGATGTCGCGGCACCCGGGCAACTGCTGCCGGCGCAGACCGCGGAGCGCGCGCAGGCTGTCCGGGGGTTGGTTTTCATTGCTGCCAATTGCTACAGCGCCATCAGCATCATGGACTATCCGCAGCGCTGGACGGCCGCGACCGATGAGGCGCAGCTCGAGGCGCTGCGACTGGGAACGCGGCGCCAGCTGTATCGTCATTGGGAAATCTTCGCCGACACTTTCGGCGCGGCGCCGTTCCTGTCGGGTGCGGCCCCGGGCGCTCTGGATTTCCTGGCCGCGGTAGTCTCCAGGTGGGGCGGCGCCCGCGCGCATTTGCAGGCGAACCGTCCCGCGTTGCTGGAAACTGTCCAGCGGGTCGAAACACACGACTCAGTCGCCCCGGTTTTTCGCCGGCATTGGACCACGTGAAGGGAGAACCAGATGCCTCGCCGACCGGAAAACATCCACAAGGCCTATCACGCCCATGTCTATTTCGACGCGGACACCGTGGCGCAGGCGCGCGAAATCGTTGAAGAAGCGGGGCGCCTGTTCAAGGTGCAGGTCGGCCGCGTGCATGAAAAGCGGGTCGGTCCGCATCCCGCGTGGAGTTGCCAGCTGGCCTTCGCGGCGGACGAGTTCGACCGGATCGTTCCCTGGCTGGATACGCGCCGCGGGCAGCTTGATGTCTTCGTCCATGGCCTGAGCGGCGACGACCTGGCGGACCACACCACCCACGCGTACTGGCTGGGCAACGAGTGGCCGTTGAATCTGGAGATGTTTCGCAACTCCATGGGTCGCGCCGGCTAGAAGCGCAGTTCCACCCGACCGATACCGTCCAGTTGCGCCTGCACATGCGCGCCCTCGGGCGCGAACAACATGCCGGTGCAAGAGCCGGTGGTGATGACCTGGCCCCCGCGCAGTGGATGGCCGCGCTGCAAGCAATGCCACGCCAGCCAGCCGAGCAGGCGTCAGACGTCAGCGCCGGGGTTGGCGCCACGTGTGCTGGCCACGGGTTGTCCATCGAATGCCAGATAAGCCTGCACGGTGCGCAAATCCAGTTGTAGAAGAGGCATCGACGAAGGTGCGCCGAGCACCAGGGCGCCATGACTTTGCAGGTCGGCCAGTTGTGCCAGGGGCGGGCTGTCGCGCCAGTCCGCCAGGCGCGTCTCGACCACTTCGATCTTCCCGGCGTCGGCCCAGCGCGGCATTTCGTTGGTGAGGAATTTTGCGAAGTCGTCGCTCCCGAGGAAAGCCGGGTCGGCCCCCTGCGACACCATGCGATTGCGGACCTCCGGGCTCGTCGGCACCTGCCTGAATGCGTCACTGAGCTTTGCGGTGACATCCTTTGGCAGGC
>JBDSWB010000026.1:0-17461 GCA_039926915.1 Ramlibacter sp. | reverse complement strand
ACGCCTCTGCGCCGATGATAGTGCGGGTTCCCGTGTGAAAGTAGGACATTGTCAGGCTATTAAAAGCGGCAAACGCCCAGCAGAAATGCTGGGCGTTTTGCTTTGTGCCAAGAGAAAGCCCCCACCTAAAATGGCAGGGGCTGTTTTGTTGTACGCGAGTGGGTAGCGGGAAGAGCTAGCTGGCGGGGCGAGTGAAAACGCCCTCGCAATTGGTGCGGCCGGTGTCGCCGGCGGGAAGGCGCGAGCAGGTTTTCGCCAGCCGCTCCTTGATTCTTTCGACAGTGCGCGTCCGGGCTGCGTCCGACCCTTGCCATTGTGACAACCGCGCGGCCATCTTTTCCAGGGACCTCTGGTTGCGTTCGTAGAAGGTCTCGCTTCGGGGGTCGAGCTGCCCGATCAGCGAATTGGCTGAACTTTCGATGCGGGCAGCATCGCTGGGCGAAAGTTCGACCAGTCGATTGACGAACCCGGTGCCCCACTGGATTCGCGTCGCGGGTCCCTCGGACTTCTTCCACGCCTGCTCATACCAGTCCAGTGCGGCTTTCGAATCGCCTCTCTTCTTGGCGTTGCCGGCCAGGCCAAGCATGTGATAGTAGGGCGCCACGGCGCGAGACAGTTCGAACTTCAGCATTTCGTCCGATTCAGCCAGCATTCCGGCCTGTGCCAGGACGTGCGACGCGCTCGGCACAACTGCTTGGCGCTCATAGCGGTCCGTGGTTGCCGCCACGATGCGCGCAATCTCCTGCAGCACCTGAGACTTTTGCTGGGGTTGGAGTTGCTCCGACCCGTTCATGAATTTCCACAGGGACACGCGCGCGTCGAGCCCGTCGATCTGGTCCGATTTCGATACAGCCGTGCCTGCCAGATGCCGCGCCAGCGCGGCATCCCACTTCATTGCAAGGACACGACGCCCGTCGCCTGGGGGAGTAAGGTATTTGACGGCCGGCTCGGCCTGCGCCACCAGGATGTCGACCAATTCTGCGCTGAGCGCCGGATCGGCAAGCACCCGCTCGACCAATTGACGGCCGGATTCGTCCTTCGCCGGAGCCGCTTCCGCGCGAACACGTGCCGCCAGGGCCTTGAAAGCCAGGCGATCCTTCACTTGCGCGAGCTCGGCCGGGGTCGCAGTTGCGAGTTGGTCCAGGCGCTGAGCCAGTTCAGCTGTTTTCAACACCTGTTGTTCGTCGGTGTCCCATGAATAGAAAGCCAGCAGCCTCCATTGCTCGGGGGTCAAAGGCTCCTTGGCCAGACCACGGCGAACCAGTTCTTTCACCGGAACCTGCGCGTTCAAGCCATTCGACAGGGTCAGCAGGTAACGCTCCGGATCCACCTCGCCCGGCAGCCGGGTAATTTCCGTGCCGTCCGGCTTGAAGATGATCATGGTCGGATAGCCGACCACCTTGAAGCGCGAAGCGACCTTCTGGGCGCCCGCCTTGTCTCCGTCGACATACACCGGAACGAAAGCCCGGGACCGCTCGACGAAATCGGCCCGCGAAAAAAGCGTGGCCTTGACCTGATTGCAAGGAGGGCACCACACCGCTCCCCAATAGAGGAAGACGGGCTTGCCGGACTGTCGCGCCAGGGCGAAAGCCTTGTCGACAGCTGCATCCGAGGATGCCATCTGCCAGGCGATGGCGGACTTGTCGCTGGCCGGAGCCGCTTCCAGCACGCCGGGAGCGAAAGTCGCTGCTGCAACTGCGCTCGCCAGCACAGCAATGCGAAAAATCGGGGGAGGGCGAAACGATGCAATCGCTGTACTCGTGCGACTTGCAAAACCATCATCAGCTCTAGGCATGCGCCAACTCCTTCAGTTCATGCGTTCGCGATGGTGCCGGCGGACATTGTGGCGGCACCGGCGTTCACGAGTTCACGTGCCAATGACTGCAGCCATGGCGCGGCTTCCTGATTCCCGAAGTATCGCGCAATCAGCAACTTGAAGTACGGCGTTCCCAGCGCCCAGCGCTCCAGGTCGAGGTAAGGCAGGCGCTGCAGTTCCAGCAATTTGAACTTCAGCAATACCTTGGCCGCGTGGCGCGCGTGCCGGACGGGGTCCTGGACAAAACTGGCCAACCGGCTGCGCGACCGCGCAAGCGCCTGAGGCAGTATGTCGTCGCCAAACACCTTGCCGTGGCCCGGAATGACATGGCGCGGCTGCAATCGCTCGATCAAGTCCAGCGTGGCGGCCACATCGTCGAAGGCGGCGACGCCTTCCAATTCGGGAAAGACGATGCCGAAGCCGTTTTCCCACAGCGCATCGGCCGAAATCAGCACCCTGGAAACCGGCTCGAACAGAACCACCGAATGAGGATCGTGCCCGGGTGCCCCATGAACGTGCCAATCGGAATCGCCGAGCCTGACTTCGGTCTCAGGGCGGATCACGCCTTCGAAGCCAAACCGCTCGCAGAGTTGTCCGGTCGGCTCATAGGTCAGCGCCACCGCATCCCAACGTGCGACGGAATCGGCTTGCCCAGGCGGGATCAGCGTCTGCATGTCCGGGAAGGTGCGCTTGAGTTGCGCATTCCCCCCACAGTGATCGCTGTGCAAATGCGTGTTGACAAGCAGGTCGAGCGTCCGCCCTCGCAGGGCCTGACAAACCAGCGCCACGGTTTGGTCGGCGTGGGTGGCATAGCCGCTGTCGACCAGCGCCGTATGGGTCATGCCCTGGATCAGGATGTTGTTGCTCGACAGCCAGCCTCGCTCGAACACGGAAATGCCGGGCGGCAGCCCTTCGGTATCCATCATTCCGACAGACTACCCGAAACCGCCGCGTCCCCTACTTGGCGGCGCGCAACTCCCGGCGCAGTATCTTGCCCACATTGGACTTCGGCAGCTCGTCGCGGAACTCGACGTACTTCGGCACCTTGTAGCCGGTCAGGTTCTGCCGGCAGTACTTCGAGACATCATCTTCCGACAGCGTGGGGTCGTTCTTGACGACGAAGACCTTGATCGCCTCGCCCTGCTCCTCGTCCGGGATGCCGATGGCCGCGCACTCCACCACGCCGGGGCACAGCGAGACGACGTTCTCGAGCTCGCTGGGGAAGACGTTGAATCCGCTGACGAGAATCATGTCCTTCTTGCGATCGACGATCTTGGTGTAGCCGCGCTTGTCCATGATGCCGATGTCGCCGGTGCGCATGAAGCCGTCCGGCGTGAACGCCCTTTCGTTCTCGGCCGGTTGGCGGTAGTAGCCGCGCATCACATTGGGGCCCTTGATGCAGATCTCGCCCGACTCGCCTACGTTCAGTGACTTGCCGTCGTCGTCCTTGATGGCGATGTCGATGCCCGGCAGCGGCAGGCCGATGGTGCCGGTGAACTCCTTGCCGGTGACGACATTGTTGGTGCCGATCGCACAGGTTTCGCTCATGCCCCAGCCCTCGATCATTGCGCAGCCAGTGGCCTGCTGCCATTGCCTCGCGGTCCCTTCAGACGCGGCCATCCCGCCGGCCTGCGACAGGCACAACTGTGAAAAGTCGATCGACTTGAATTGGGGATGCTGCAGCAGCGCGTTGAACAACGTGTTCACCGCCGGGAACAGGTGGAAAGGCCGCCGCTTCAGCACTTCGATGAACTTGCCGAAGTCCCGCGGGTTCGGGATCAGCGTCAGGTGTGAGCCCCAGCGGATGGCCAGCAGGCACAGTGTCAGCGCGAAGATGTGATACAGCGGCAGCGCGGCAATGCTGTTGGTCTTGCTCACGTCGCCGATTCGCTTTAGCGCGGGAGTAAACCATGCCTCGGCCTGCAGGATGGCGGCCACGATGTTGCGGTGGGTCAGTTCCGCGCCCTTGGACAAGCCGGTGGTACCGCCCGTGTACTGCAGGAAAGCGAGTGAATCGAGTGTCTGCGGCACGGGCTTGAGTGCCGTCGAGGTGCCTTCCGCAATGGCGCGATTGAAGGGCGTGACCTTCCGGCCCTCCGACAGGGGCAGCTTGTATTCGGGCACCATTTTCGCGAGGTGGCGGACGGCAAACGTGATCCACCGCCCGTACCAGAATCCCAACAGGTCGCCCATCGACGTCATCACCACATGCTTGACCGGCGTACGGTCGATCACCTCTTCCAGGCTTTTTGCGAAGTTCTCAAGGATGACTATTGCCGTCGCGCCCGAGTCCACGAGCTGGTGTTCGAGTTCACGCGGGGTGTACAACGGGTTGACGTTCACGCAGGTGTAGCCCGCGCGCAGAACGGCCGCCATCGTCACGGCGAACTGCGGGATGTTCGGCAGCATGATGGCGACGCGCGCGCCCGGCTCCAGCCCTTGCGACTGCAGCCATGCGCCCAAAGCGGCCGACAGCCCGTCGAGCTGGCCGTAGGTCATCCAGCGCTCCATGCAGACCGAGAAGGGGCGAGACGCGTTCTTCTTGAACGATTCCTCCAGCAGCTGGGTCAGAGACCGGTATTGTTCCGGGTTGACGTCATGGGGAACATCCGCCGGGTAGCTCTCGAACCAATGCTTTTCCATTGAAAACTCCTTGCGCAGCGATTGTCAAAGGAGTCAACGCGGATAGTTAGGGGGCTTGTCCTAAGGTCCGGGCCAAGTCGGTCCCACAAGTGACAGTTTCGCTGTCGAACAGCATCGCGATCAACGCGGACTCCCGTGCCAGGATGGTGTCCAGGAATTCTTCGACGCCGCCGCGCCGGCGGGCCATGGCGGCGAAGGTTTCGAAGCCGGTCTCGAGAAACCGCTGCAGCGAGCCCAATCCGGCAGCGTGGGCCGGCGCGCGCATCATCTTCAGCATGGTTCGCAAGCCCGGCGTGCGCGTAAGTCGCGCCATCTGCTGGCCGATGCCCATGACCACTGTCAGCTGCGCCTCGCGGTCCTTGCGGCGACCCACCTCGCGCCAGGCCGTCACGTATCGCAGCGCCTCACTCGCGTCGGCGTCGGCCCGCGCAAGCCATGCCAGCGCCATGGCCTGATCCAGTGCCTCGGTCATGGCGTGCAGTTCCGCCAGAGCCACGGCCGCACGCACCACCTGGTCGGGGAAGAATCTCTCGATCGCCCCGGCGATTCGGGCGAACTGCGCGTCCCGCACCGCATAGTCCTTGGCGCTGTACAGCTCCTCCAGGAAAAACCTTGCCGCGATGGCGTACGGGCCGCCCGCCAGCAGGTCCGCATACGTGCCGGCAAACCGGCGGGCCTGAAGCGCCTTGACCTGCGTGACCGCTGCGCCGAGCGAAGGCCTGGCCTCGCAAGCGCGCCTGAGCACCGCCACCTCGGTGACGGCGTTGCGGATTTTCTGGGCTGCTTCCATGCAAACCCCGAGTCTATCTAGGCGGGGCGCTCTACAGAGAACTTCGTCTCGCGTGCGATATTCAGCCCATGCAAAGAAGGAGCCTGCTCGCACTGGGCGCACTGTCGTCCGTTGTCCTGTTGGTGGGCGGCGGGTCTTTGGCCATGCTCAAGCCGGGCCTGCGGGACGCACGGCTGTCCGAGGGAGGGCGCGAGGTCTTTGCGGGCGCCGGGCGCGCGCTGCTCGATGGCAGCTTGCCCGCCGGCGGCGCCGCACTGGATGCCGCCCTGCAGGGTTTGCTGGGACGCATCGATGCGGTGGTCGCCGCGTTGCCGCCCCATGCGCAGTCCGAGTTGTCGCAACTGCTGGCCATCCTTTCCACCGCCGGCGGGCGCCGTGCCCTCGCCGGCCTGGCCGAGCCCTGGACCAGCGCCTCCCTCAGCGACATTCAGCAGGCCCTGCAAGAAATGCGCGTGTCCGGCTTGTCCCTGAGGCAACAGGCTTACCAGGCGCTCCACGATATCGTCGGCGGCGCCTATTTTTCCGATGTGCAGACTTGGAGCCTGTTGGGCTATCCGGGGCCGCGCGCCATCTAAGGCGAATTCATGAGCAGTGTGCAGGACCCGATTCGGGACGGATTGCGGCGCGGCTGGAAGGTCGCAGGAGGGCCGCACGGCGATGTGCCCTCGAATATCAGTTGTGATGTCGCGATCATCGGTTCGGGCGCCGGGGCTGGCATCACCGCCGAACTGCTGGCCCGGGCCGGACTGAAGGTCGTCATCGTCGAAGAAGGGCCGCTCAGGAGCAGTACCGACTTCAACCAGCAGGAGGCCTCGGCCTATCCCTCCCTGTACCAGGAGAGCGCCGCCAGAAAGACGGCGGACAAGGCCATCAACATCCTGCAGGGACGCTGCGTCGGGGGTTCCACCACCGTCAACTGGACCAGTTCGTTCCGCACGCCGGTCACCACCCTTGACTATTGGCGCGAACACTTCGGCCTCCAGGGCTACGACAACGATGCGCTGGCACCGTTCTTCACCGAGGCCGAACGGCGCCTGAACATCGGCCCCTGGCTCACACCGCCGAACGAGAACAACGACCTGCTGCGCCGCGGCGCGGCCAAGCTGGGTATCGCCGCGGCTTCGATCGCCCGCAACGTCAAGGGCTGCTGGAACCTCGGCTCCTGCGGCATGGGATGTCCCACGAACGCCAAACAGTCGATGCTGGTGACCACCATTCCCGCCGCGCTGGACCGGGGCGCCGTGTTGCTGGTGGAGACGCGCGCCGAGCGCTTCGACCTGGCCAACGGCAAAGTGCAGGGGCTGCTGTGCGGGCCTGTCAAGGCCAACGGCGCGCCCGCCTCTTCGGCGGGCGCGGCCACCACCATCGTCGCCAGGCATTACGTGCTGGCCGCGGGCGCGATCAATTCGCCGGCCGTGCTGTTGCGGTCGGAAGCGCCTGATCCGCACGGCCGCCTGGGCCTGCGCACCTTCCTGCATCCGGTGGTGATGTCCGCCGGCGTCATGGAGCAGAAGGTCGAAGGTTGGCAAGGCGCGCCGCAGACGATCTACACCGATCACTTCCTCGAGACGCAAGCCATCGACGGCCCGATCGGTTTCAAGCTGGAGGCGCCGCCGCTGCATCCAGTGATCTTCGCCTCCAGCGTCGCCGGTTTCGGGCGCGAACAGGCCGCGCTGTTGCGGCAATTCCCCAACACGCATGTGCTGCTTGCCTTGCTGCGCGATGGCTTTCACCCGGCCGCGCCTGGCGGCCGGGTGAGCCTGCGCAGCGACGGCTCGCCGCTGCTGGACTATCCCTTGACCGACTTCGTGATGGACGGTGCGCGCCGCGCGTTGCTGGCCATGGCCGAAATCCAGTTCGCCGCCGGTGCGCGTCAGGTGCTGCCGGTGCATGAACTGGCCCGGCCTTACAGCGCCTGGAGCGAAGCGAAGCAGGCGCTGCTGGCCCTTCCGATGAAGCCCCTCCTGACCAAGGTGGTCAGCGCCCATGTGATGGGCGGTTGCGGCTTAGCGGGCGAGGAAAAGCTCGGTGTCACGCGACCGGATGGGGTGCATTGGCAGATCGAGAATCTCTCCATCCACGACGGCTCGCTCTTCCCCACCAGCATCGGCGCCAACCCGCAGCTGTCGATCTATGGCATCGCCAACAGGCTGGCGCAAGGCCTGGCCAGGCGGCTTGGCGGACAGGATGTGATACTCGCCTGATGCAATCGCGCTCCACGCTGGCTCGCCTGCAGCAAGCCACCACGCTCCTCCAGCTGTCCGGCGCGCTCGCATGGTTGGCCTGGTGGTGGAGCGACTCACCCCTGGCGGCGCTGGGGGGTTTCGTGGGAATGGCCTTGGTTCACTCGGTGGTCCTGGGCGTTGAGTTCGTCGCCCTGCGCCTCGTCGGCGGAGAGGCCGACGAACTGCGGCCCACCTGGCCGGAAGCGGTCCGTGCCTGGCTCGGCGAAACCCTCATGGCCACTCGCGTGTTCTCCTGGCGCCAGCCGTTCCGGTGGCGGCAAGTGCCCGACCAGCTTGAAGTCCAGGCTTTGGGCGCGGGCCGCCGTGGCGTTGTCTTCATCCACGGATTCATCTGCAACCGCGGCTTCTGGACGCCGTGGTTGCAGCGGCTGCGGGCTGAAGGCCGCTGTTTCGTTGCCGTCAATCTGGAGCCGGTGTTCGGCTCCATCGACGACTATGTGCCGATCATCGAGCGCGCGGTGGCGCAGGTGACGGACGCTACGGGCTTGCCCCCGATTCTCGTCTGCCACAGCATGGGCGGTCTGGCGGCGCGCGCCTGGCTGCGCGCCCATACCTCCGGAAGCAGGGTGCATCATGTGATCACCATCGCGTCACCCCACCACGGAACGTGGCTGGCGCGCTTCGGCTTCCGGGCCAACAGCCGCCAGATGCGGCGGGACAGCGACTGGCGCACTGCGATGGAACGGGAGACGGGCGCGGCGGACTACGAGAAGTTCACCTGCTGGTACTCCAACTGCGACAACATCGTGTTTCCGGCCTCGACCGCCACGCTGCCTGGGGCGCGCAACCTGCTCGTGCGTGGCGCCGCCCATGTGGAACTGGCATTCCACGAGCGGGTGATGTCCCAGTCTCTGGAACTTTTAGCCGCTTCGTGAACGCGTGTGCCATCGTGCAAGCGAGCGTGAATTGCGCACAGAAACGGCGGCCACTCTTCACAAAATTGCCAGGCGCCCTGCTCCTAACCTAGCCGGTACTAACAAGGTTGGGGGGAAGAGAAATGGAGTTGCTCGCGGACAGGGTTGTCGCCGGTGGCGGTGTGGCAGAGGACACGAATGAGGCGCTGGGCTCCTGCCTGGCGCTGCTGATGGATGAACTGGCCCATGGTGTCGTGGTGATGGGCATATGTGGCCATCTGCTCTATGCCAACGAGGCCGCGCGGCGAGAGCTCGCGCGGCACCGCGTACTGACCCTGCGGGGCGATACCGTGCATGCGGCGGGCGAGGACAACGCGTGGCTCCTGAAAGACGCGCTCTCCAAGGCGTCCGACGGACGCCGCAGCCTCCTCACTTTGTCGGCCGAGGCCGGTCCGGCGCTCACCCTGGCCGTGGTGCCGCTGAAAGCGGAGGGCCCTTCACTGTCGCCGCGCGCAGCGCTGGTGTTCGCGCGCGCTTCAGTGTGCGAATCGTTGATGCTCCGCTTCTTCGCGCGGGCCCATGGCCTCACGCCCACGGAAGAGCAGGTGTTGGGCATCCTGTGCAACGGCCCTTCGGCACCGGAGATCGCGTCCCAGATGGGCGTCGCGGTGTCCACCATCCGCAGCCATGTGCGCAGTCTCTGCGCCAAGACCCGATCGAGCGGCGTGCGCGAACTGGTGAACCGGGTCGCGGTACTGCCGCCGGTGGCGCCCCCGATCTGGCACGAACCGATGCATTGAGCCCGTCACTCGGCCCCGGTCGCGCCCCGGCGTGGACCTTCCGACGTCTGCTAGAGTGCAGCCGTTGGGGGATCCAAAACAATGAACGCGTCGAGCCTGTCCGCGGCCAATGAGAAACTGATAGCCGCCCTGAATCCCGGCCTGCGGGCGCTGGCCGTGCGCGGGGGCCTGCGCAATTACAAGAAGAACAGCGTCATCATCAACGAGGGCGAGATGGGCGATTCGCTCTTCGTCCTGCTGCAAGGCAGCGTCAAGGTGTTTTCCACCGACCAGAGTGGGCACGAGATCACCTATGGCGACATCCGGGCCGGAGACTACTTCGGGGAGATGTCGCTCGATGGCGGGCCTCGATCCGCTTCCGTCATGACGCTGGAGCCCAGTGTCTGCTGCGTCGTCAGCCGCGCATCGGTGCGGGAGCACCTGGCCGAGGAGCCGGAGTTCGCCCTCGACCTGGTTGCGCAGGTCATCCGCCGCGCGCGGTCGGCCACCGAAACCGCTCGCAGCATGGCGCTGCTGGATGTCTACGGCCGGGTCATCGCTATCCTCGAGAGCCACGAAGGCGCCGGGCGGCCGGATGCCCCGGTGCATCTGACTCAGATCACCCACCAGGCCATCGCAAGCCGCGTCGGCGCATCGCGAGAGATGGTCAGCCGCCTGCTCAAAGACCTTGAAAAAGGCGGCTACATCGAGTTGGGCGTCAAGCGCATCACGCTCAAGAAGAAGCTGCCTGCACGCTGGTGACCTGCCCGGCTACAGGGCGTTGAATATCGTTCGCGTGATCTGCGGAGCGGAATCGCTGGTTCCGACCATTCGCACCACGCCTGCGCTGCGCGTACCTGCCGCGTTGACGCCCAGCAGTACGCCATTCTCATCGCTCGGCGCATCCAGCCCCGGTACCATGACCACGCCCGGCCGGCGCCGCCGCTTCGGAACCGGGTCGGGATTCTGCGGCGAGTACAGGGCCCACTGCGGCCCGGACACGCGAGTGCCTCCAACGGACAAGGTTCGCGTTCCCGTCGCGATGCTGTTGAAACTGCCGCTGCGGCGAATGAGCGTGCGATTCTCGGCATGGTCGACGAACGAGCCCGGATTGCCACTCGTGTCGTACCAACGGTCTTCGAAATTCGATTGCCGTGCACCGGTTCGAACGCCGATGACCTGGTCGTCGCGTTCGATGTAGGCGTCCAGTGTGACTCGGTTGCGGGCCGAGTTCGCCAGCCTTACCCGCCAGGAGCCGCTGGGTGCGGTTGCGCGCAAGGGATCGAAGGCGAACGTGGGAGCCACCGCGATGAGCGCGCAGGTTCCATTGGCGCCGATGGCTACCGACCGGGGGTAAATCACCGCGCACCGGGGGCTGCCTTGCGCGTCGTTCCAGCTGCCCGATTCACCCCATTCCAGCGGCGGCAACGGGGCGTGGCCGGGCGGTGTGAGCTGCACACTGACCCCGCGCGCGCCGCGCGGCAGCCACAGTTCAAGGAAATTCTGGGTGTTGTCATCGGGCTTGCATTGCCATTGGAACTCGGCCTGCCGTCCCTTTCCCAGTGTGGTGTTGGAGTGGGTTCGCGCCTGGTAGCTGTTGCTGGCGGGAAGCACGATGCCCAGGCGGCCTTGTTCCAAGTCGATGAGTTCGTCCATCGCTGCCTCGAGCACGGAACTGCCGTCGTGCGGCCCCGCGAGCGTTCCCCAGCTGAGGTTGACGGTGACCCGGGCGCTGCGCGCGCAACGCGAGAGGATGTACATGAGGCCGTCCATGATGTGGACGTTCATGGAACCGCCCGAAGTATCGAGCACGGTGGCCCAATCCAGCTGCACAGCGACGATGTCACAGCGGCTGGCATCGTCGCCGGCGGGCGCCCAGCTGGGAGGCGCGTCGAACGACGGAGGCAAGTTCGCAATCGACGCCGCTACTGTCCGTGGACCGCACGCGACATCCAGCACATGCGTGCCATGATTGAGGCGTTTGTCCAGTTCCCTGCCGGCGTGCAGCACCTGGTAGACGCGAGTCTCATCCACGAGGCCCCCGAACACGTTGCGTCGCATCACCTCGTCGATGCCGGCGGCGATGAGCTCGTGGCCATAGCCAAAGCCCGCAGGCTCGGGGCCGAAGCCCTTGCGATCCTGCCGCCAGAAGTGCTTGATGCGGGTGCGCAGGCCGGACCGGAAATTGGCATGGGCAAATGCGAGGCCACCGTCGATGAGCCCAAGCACCTTGCCTCGAAGCAATGCGCCATCGCCAGGCGGCGCGAATTTCACCACCCCTGTGGGCCCGTCCGCATGCTGGCCCGCAGGCAACCCCAGTTCGACCCGCCCTACCAGTGCGTGCAATCGCCCGCCCGCCTGGATGGCCTTGAAGAACCGCGGCCTGACCCGCGCCGTGCAGTATCGGAAGCCGCGCGGTGCGACACCGGACGTGTACACGCCGGGTACGCAAAGCCAGTCCTTCGACGAAGCGGACACGAGCTGCTGCACCGTCGTTCCCGGAGTGAGTTCGATCAGCAGCGGCATCCAATCCGGTCGCCTCTTCAGGCCGTAGCCCGCAAACTGGTCTGTCTCCGCCCAGATCAGGTAGGGGTCGTGGCCGGTGCTCGCGCCGTCTGCGGACCAATCGATGCCGGTGAACGAGCCTTTCGGCAACGGCGTCCAGTCCATGGCCGTCATTCGATGGGCTTCCATTCGGCCGCGGCCTTCGCCCACATGAAGCGCAGCAGCGGCGACGCCGCGATGGCGGTCGCACGTGACGACAGTTCGTAGTAACCGCTATGGTTGTCGGACAGCGAAATGCGAGGGTCGAAGTCGATCGTCGCGCCCTTGGGGCCGTGGAACTTCACGCCGTCGAAGCCGCGTTGGTGGACCTTGCCGCCGCGGCAGCGCGCGATCATGAATTCGGCGAGCGCCGTTCCCAGCAACCTTCCGGCCGCGCTGTCCACGGGGAAGTGGAGTCCTGCCACAGTGCGGTTCACGGCGAGCCGGGCAGCCAGGCGCTCGAATTGTTCCCGGTAGCGATTGCCCCGCGGCAGCAAGGCCTGGAGCAGCGTACACATCAGGAACGATTCCGTGGCGTGCCCGCTGGGCCAGCAGGCGTGGCCCGGCGTCGGGATCATCGGCTGGATCTGCGGTGACATCTCGACCGGGCGAGCACAGGCAAACCCGTGCTTGAAGCGCATCTCCACATGGCCCGCGAGCGACATGGCGAGGTCCAGCAGTTCGGCAGTGTATTTGTGGCGATGGGACGTCAACCCGATCGACGGCGACCAGAAATTCGCGCAGCCGGTGATCTGCGCCAGGATCTCGGCACCGCGGTCGTCCCGCAAGTCGGCGTAGTTCGAGACCAGCTCCAGCTGGTCCTCGAATATCTTTTCGCTGGGGCGAACCAGCCTGGCCAGGGTGACATCCTTCATAGGACGTGTTTCGAGATCGACAAACTGCAGGTTCATCGCGCGCGTTGCGCGGTCGACATGGAAGTGCAGGCCCGAAAGCAGCGCCAATTCGCAAACGGCCATCCGCGGCCCGGCCGCCCAATCGGCCAATCGCTGCGGCCGATCCAGCGGCAACGGCAACCTGGCAGGAAGGGTGGGCCCCTGGTAGGGGCCTACAAGGGCGGCGCGCGTGCTGACCAGCGCGTGGGTGTCTACAGCCAGATCCGCAGCGTAGCCACCACCATACCCACCGCCGTAGCCGCCGCCGGAGCCGCCGCCATAACCCCCTCCATATCCGCCACCATAGCCGCCTCCGTATCCACCGCCGTACCCTCCACCGTACCCTCCACCCATCTGGCCCATGTGTAGCTCCTCGGTTATTCCGGAACGCCCAGGGCGCGCATGGCGGCCGCGCATCGTTGGCGCGTGACGCTGGCTGCGCTACCCATTCCAAGATATGACGACACTGTCAAGCCCGGCTCTTCGGCCATCAGGGCTCGAAGCGTCTCCGCGGCGTCCGCGGCCAGCCCCAGTTCCGCCTGCGCCGTCAGCAGGACACGCAGGGTGGGCGAGTGGTGGCGATTGGCCCGCAACGATTGCCTGGCCCGTTCGATGGCTCGCTCGTGCTGGTTGTTGGTCAGCAAGGCCGAACTGAGCAGCAGGTCGAAGTAGTAGCGCAGGGGATCGATGGGTGACAGTGTCAATGCCGTTTCCACTTCGTGCACCGAGTCCTCGGCGGATCCCCACATGGTCGAGAGCACGCTCTTGAACAGCCAGGCCATGGGCTCATTGGGATTGCTGGAGATGGACTCGGTCAGTCGGTCGGTGGCGAGTTCGTAGTTACCCAGCAACTGGCAATGCGCGTAGCCCTCGACAGCCAGAGTCAAGGCGTTGCTTGGCTCGGAATCGAGCGCTCGCTTCGTCTGCTCCAGCGCCAGCCGGGTGTCGCGTTGCGGCGCGTCGCTCAAGCCGCGGATCACCTTCATGATGTACCACTTGGCCAGCCAGGCCCGCGGCGTGGCGATCCGGCCGTGGCGCTCGATCAGTGCGTCCAGGGCCTGCCGGCTGCGTTCGAATTCGCGCACCGACGACCTGTGCATCATCGAAATGCCGCCCAGCAGGAGCGCGCTGCTGTCCAGGCGGGGCATGGGCTGGACCAGTGAGCGCTGCACTTCCGCGTCGATCAGCGCCCGTGACGTCGCCACGGCGATCTGGTTGAGCAGGGCGCTTTGGGCTTCGAGCAGGTCCGCTACCGGCCCCGAGATGCGGTCCGCCCAGATGATGCCGTTGGTTCGCGCGTCCGCGAGCTCCACGGAGATCAGCACCTTGTCGCCGCTGGCCGCGTAGCTTCCCGACAGGATGAAGGCCGCGCGCAACCGTGACTCGATCTCGTCGAGAGGCTGGCTGCGGCCCCGGAAGGCCGTGGTCGACAGCCGCGAGATGACGCGCAGGTCAGGACTGCGCGAGAGCTGCGCGATCACGCCGTCGGCGATGAGTTCGCCCACGACAAAGTGCTCGGGTTGGTTGCTGCGGGCGTGGAACGGAATGACGGCAATGGTGGGCCGGAAATCGGCGGGCGCTTCCTGCGGCGGGATCACCGGTTCGCGCCCGACCGCGCCCACGCGATAGGCGCGAACCGGTTCGTTCAGGTGCTTGAGGTGGCATTCACCCAGGTCCTCGATCTCGGCATCGAGGCCCGCCGTGAGGTGATCACGAACCTGGGATGTGACGACGATTTCGCCCGGACCGGCCAGCGTCGTGATGCGCGCCGCCATGTTCACATCCGCGCCATAGATGTCGTGTTCATCGGCAACGAACTGGGCGAGGTGGGCGCCGATGCGAACCTGGAACCCGCCGGTCGCCGGTGCAAGGCGATTCAGCTCTTGGCAAAGGAGGTGCGCTTCCAGGCCGGCGCGGACTCCCTGATGGGCTTCGTTGAACTCCAGCATCAAGCCATCACCCAGGCTCTTGTGCAAGCGGCCGGCATGGACAGGCAGCACTTCCTCGCGCAGCCTTCGCACGAACTGCTGCCAGTGCTGAATGAACCCATATTCGTCCTGCTCCATGAGCTTGACCGACTCGACCACATCGATCACCACGATCACCTTGGTGATCCGGTGGAAGTCAATGGGGGCATCGGGCCAAGAGGTGGTCATGGTAGGCGTAACAACCGGAAACGGCTTCCTCATTTTGTAGGAGGAACGGACGGCGGGCTGGTGCGGGCCTCCCCGCAGCCGCCTTCGCAAGCGCCGAGTGTTGTATTACGCGCTAATGGAAGGCTCGCGGACGGTGCCTCCTACCCCGAGCGGCTGAAGGCGCAGCCGCGGGAAGCTCAGGCGATCGCGTCCGCAGTCAACTCGCTCATCCTTTTCACCCCCTCGTAGATCGGTGTGAAGTCCGGCGCCGTCTTGTCGAACAGCTCCTGGAAGCTTTGGATGACGAAATAGGTCTGCTGGTAGCGGTCGATCTTGTAGCGCGTGCGCATGACGCGCTCGATGTCCAGCGGCAGGCGCAGGGGTTCGGTGCTTTCAATCGCATGGCGTAACTCACCGGGCGAGCTGATGATGCCGGCGCCGTAGGCGCGCAAGCCGTCCTTCTGGCGAATCAGGCCGAACTCGATCGTGTACCAGTAGAGGCGGCTGAGCAGCTCACAGGCGCCCAACCGGTGCGCCTTCAATCCGCCCTTGCCGTATTCCTGCATGTGGTCCGCGAAGATCGGGTTGAACAGCAGCGGCACATGGCCGAACAGGTCGTGAAAGACGTCGGGCTCGACGATGTAGTCGAATTCCTCGGGCGTGCGGATCCAGTCCGTGACGGGAAACTTGCGGTTGGCCAGCAGCGTGAAGAAGGGCACTTCGGGAATCAGCCCCGGCACGCCGACGATTTCCCAGCCGGTCGCCTTGTTCAGCTTCTCGTTGATCCGCTCGAAGCGCGGGATGTAGTCGCTGGCCCCCAGTGAGGGCAGGGCGGCAATGAATTCGTCGCACGCGCGTCCGGGCACCAGAGCGGCCTGGCGCTCGTACAGGCGCCGGTAGGTCGCGTGGTCGGCGGTCGTGTAGGCGGCATAGTCCTGCGGGCAGGTGTAGTCTGGGCCGGCGCGCGAGTAATCGCCGCGCGGTGGGCGCTCGCTTGCGCCATAGACAACCGGTTCGACGGCCATGTTCAGCCCTTCTTTTCCAGCACGCCGCGGCGCATCTGGTCGAGTTCCATCGTTTCGAACAAGGCCTTGAAATTGCCTTCGCCAAAGCCCTCGTTGCCCTTGCGCTGGATGAACTCGAAGAAGATCGGGCCCAGCTGGTTCTCGCTGAAGATCTGCAGCAGCAATTCGCCCGGCTTGCCATCCACCAGGATGTCACGCGACTGCAGGTCGGACACGTTCTCACCGTGGCCAGGGATGCGCTTGGGCAGCAGTTCGTAATAGGTGTCGCTGGTCTCCAGCAGCTTCACGCCGTTCAATTGCAGTGCGTCGACCGTGTCGTACAGGTTGGTCGAGCCCATCGCGATGTGCTGGATACCTTCGCCATGGTAGCGATCCAGGTACTCCTGGATCTGGCCCGACTTCTCGTTGCCTTCCTCGTTGATCGGGATGCGGATCTTCCCGCACGGGCTGGTCATGGCCTTGCTCTTGACGCCGGTGGACTGGCCTTCTATGTCGAAATAGCGCACCTCGCGAAAGTTGAACAGGCGCTCGTAGAAACCCGCCCACTCCTCCATGCGCCCACGGTGCACGTTGTGCGTGAGGTGGTCGATATAGGTGAGGCCATGGCCCACCGGATTGAGTTCGGCCTCCGGCAGCGGCTCGAAGTCGACGTCGAAGAAACCGATATTGCCGATCTCGCCTTCCTTCGCGCCGTTCTTGCCGCGCCACCGGTCGATGAAATAGATGATGGAGTCGCCAATGCCTTTGATCGCAGGGATGTTCAACTCGCCCGGGCCGGCCTGGCCTGCGTAACCCCAGGCGCCGAGCGAAGTCGCCCGCTCGTAGGCCGCCTTCGCATCCTTCACCCGGAACGCGATCGCGCAGACACTCGGGCCATGCAGGCGCGCGAACCGCTGGGCGAATGAATCGGGCTCCGCATTGATGATGAAGTTAATGCCGCCTTGCCGGTACAAAACGACGTTCTTGTGGCGGTGCTTGGCGATCGGCTTGAAGCCCATGCGCTCGAACAGTTCGCCCATGGCCTTCGGGTCCGGCGCGGCGTATTCGATGAACTCGAAACCGTCGGTGCCCATGGGGTTCTCCCAGGTGGACATGGGTTGGGTGGCGGACTGGGGCAAGGCTTTGTTCATGGGTGTCTCCACGGCGGGCATAGGAATGCCGCCACTGTAAGCTGCCGTCCCGGCACTTTTCAGGCGTCAAGAGGCGGCAGTTAGGCAATTGGCGCAATAATCATGCGTCATGACTCAACTTCAGGCACTCGATAAGCTGGATAAAGCCATTTTGCGCCGCCTGCAGACGAACGGACGCGAATCCTACGACGTCATCGGAGAGCAGGTGGGTTTGTCCTCGAGTGCGGTGCTCCGGCGGGTCAAGCGCCTGGAGGAGGCGGGCGTGATTGACCGCTATGTCGCCCTGGTGAAGCCGGAAGCCGTGGGGTTGGGGCTCACGGCGTACATCAACGTCCGGCTGGAAAAGCACACCGAAAGCCACAAGCGCAACCCGATGGACCTGTTTCGTGCCAGCGTGCAGACCTGGCCGGAAGTGGTCGAGTGCGCGGCTCTGACTGGCGAAATGGACTACCTGTTGCGCGTCGTGGTCCAGGACATGGCCCATTACAGCCGCTTCATCATGGACACCTTGCTCAAGCACCCGAGTGTGGAGGACTGCAAGACCAGCTTCGTGCTGGACAGGGTCAAAGCAACAACGGCGATTCCTGTTTAAGCCGAATGGCTTAG
>JBDSWB010000025.1:0-7276 GCA_039926915.1 Ramlibacter sp. | reverse complement strand
GTGCCGTCGGCCCGCGCCACCATCACCACGTCGTATTCGCTGGCCAGGCCGGCCATGACCTGGGCCACGCGCGGGTCCTTCGACCGCGCGAGCTTCTCGGCGCGTTCGAGCAACTGAACCTTGGCCGTGCTGTCGAGCGTCGAGATCGGATCCACGGCGGCGTAGAGCGAGCGTCCGCCGGCGATCTTGCGTGTGGCCACTTTGGCGCGCCCGCCTTTGGATGCCGCCGAGATGGTGCGCACGGTGCGCGCGGCGTCCAGAAGGGAAGCTTCGGAGATGTCGTCGGAATACGCGAATGCGGTTTTTTCGCCGCTCACTGCGCGCACGCCCACGCCCTGGTCGATGCTGAAACTGCCGGTCTTGACGATGCCCTCTTCCAGGCTCCAGCCCTCGCTGCGGGTGTATTGGAAATAAAGATCGGCGTCATCGACCCGGTGGGCGGTGATTTCGCCCAGGGCACGCGACAGGTGGCTTTCGTCGAGGCCGAACGGTTCGAGAAGCAGGCGCCGCGCCGTAGCGAGACGTTCGATGGTGGGTTCGCGGGAGATCATCGACCCATTCTAGACTTGCAGGGCCGGGCCTGCCGCTGCGGGGACTACCTGCCCGGCCCCGTAACCGTCTGCAGGAGCGCCCGCGCTTCCAGGTCGGCCAGCAGGTCTTCCGCCGAGCTGTACCGGTCCTCTGGCCGCTTGGCCATCAGCCTGTCCACGACCGGTTGCAACCCGGCATGCGCCGGTGGCAGCGGCGGCGTGGGCGCGGAGACGTGGCGCGCGAGCAGCAGGTTCAGCGACTCCGCGCTGAAGGGCCGCTGGCCCGCCAACAACTCGAACATCATCACCCCCAGGCTGTACAGGTCGGACTGCGGCGTGATCGGGCTGCCCGCGGCTTGCTCCGGGCTGAGGTAATAGGGCGTGCCCACCACGTCGCCGTGCTGGGTCTGGGTCAGCGCCATGTTCTCTGCCTGCAACATCGACTTGGCGATGCCGAAATCCGCCAGGGCGACGCTGCCATCGGCCCGGCGCATGATGTTTTCCGGCTTCAGGTCCCGGTGGATCACGCCGCGCTCGTGGATCGCCCGGAGCGCCTGCGCGACCTGCGCGACGATTTCCATCGCCCGCTGCTGTGCCATGCCGTTCGCGCCGATCTCCGAACGCAGGTCGCCGTGCTCGAAATACTCCATCGCGATGTAGGCGTGGTCGTCCGTAAAGCCCTGGTCGTAGATACGGATCACGTGGGGATGCTCGATCTTGGACAGCAGTGCGTATTCCTGGATGAAGCGTGACAGGTGCGCGCTGGTGGCCTTGCCGCTGGCATCCAGCACCTTCAGCACCACGGGCCGGCCGTCGGCCTCGTTCAGCGCCAGGTAAACCTCCGTCATGCCGCCGGCCCCGATCTTGCGCGTGAGCCGATAGCCCTTCAGGCGCGGCGGCTCCTGGCCGGCCTCGAACTGATGGTCCCTGAACGCCGAGAGCTTCGACTGCAACGCGCCCTTGACAGCGCGCGCGGTGATTTCCGAGTTGACCTGCACCGCGTCGCGAATCTCGCCGGCGCGCTCAGTCAGCGTTGCCATGCCGTGGCGCATGTCCTCCAGGTTGGTGACCAGCCCGGTGATCTCCGCCACGTCGATGAAGGCGTTCTTGCCGCGCACGCCCAACGAAGTCATGCCGCCGGTCTGGACCCCTTCCCCGGCGCCCTGCAGCACGGCGCGGCTGGCCACCACCGTCCAGCCGAGCTCCTTGCTGGCCGATTCCAGCCGCGCCGCGACGTTCACTGTGTCGCCGATCGGTGTGGTTTCCTTGTTCTGGATCGTGCCGAGGCGGCAGATCGTCACCTCGCCGGCGTGCAGGCCCACGCCTATCGCGAAAGGCGGCAAGCCCCGCTGGGCGAATCGTTTGTCCAACCAGGCGCGGAACTCGTGCGTCGCCAGGGCCATTCCCAGGGCGGCCGAAACCGCGCGTCGCGACGCCGCGAGGGGCGAGCCGCCGCTCAACGAGTCCGCAAAGACGCTCATCAAGCCGTCGCCGATGAATTTCAGGTGGCGTCCGCCGTTCTTGAGCACGGGCTCGCAGGTGCGCTCGAAATATTCCGTGAGCAGCTCGGCGACCTCGCTCGAACTGAGCTTCTCGGCCAGCGACGTGAAATTGCGGATGTCGGAGAACAGCACCGTGGCCTGCACCACCTGGTCCGCCACCGCGCCATCCGGAGCTTCCAGCCCGAACTTGTCGGGCAGCGCCCGCCCGCCGATGCTTTCGGTGAAGACGCGGCGCAGGTGGGCCTCCCGCGCCTGCACGGCCGATTCGATGCTTTCCTCGATTCGGCCCTTTTTCTTGAGCAGCCCCTGGAGCGCTTCCAGCAATTCGATGCGGGTGAAAGGTTTGGCCAGGTAGTCGTCCGCGCCGGCTGTCATGCCCCGTCGCATGCTGGCCCGGTCGTCCAGTGCGGTGAGCAGCATGACCGAAGTGGATGCCAGCACGGGGTCGGCACGGATGGCCTCCAGCAATTCGAACCCGTCCATCTCGGGCATGCTGACATCCGAGATCACCACGTCCGGACGCACTTCCCGCGCGCTCTCCAGGCCCAGCCTGCCGTTCACCGCCGAGACGGTGTCGAAACCTTCCAGCTTGAGCAGCCGGATGATGTTGTTGCGAATGGCGTCGTCGTCTTCGACGATCAGGATATTGGTCATGGCTTGCGGCCGCCTGTCACGGGTTCAAAGGGCCGCCTGACGCACAGTCTAGCCGGTGATCGGCTGGTCCGGCACGGACAACAGCTTGAAGAGGGCGCCGTCGTCCAGGTGGGCGAGACCAGCTTCAGCTGCACGGGCAAAGGCGTCGCGCGCTGCGGCGCCCAGCGGCCCCTGGAAACCCGCGGCGCCGGCCGCCTCGACGGCCAGCCTGGTGTCTTTCTGCAGGAGCGACATATGAGCGCGCGGCTCGAAGTCTCCGCCGATGGCCCGGCGCATGCGGTCGCTGCCGATCCAGCTCTGCCCGCTGGACTGCTCGATCACGTCCAGCGTCCGGGCCAGGTCCAGCCCCAAGCGTTGCGCCATCGCCATCGCCTCAGCCGCGCCGACCAGGTTGATGCCGGCGACCAGGTTATTCACCAGCTTGGTCCGGGCGCCATCGCCCGGGCGCCCGCTGATGCGAAACACCTTTCGGCTGAGCGCATCGATCAGGGCGCGGTGCTGCTCGAACACCGCATCGGCGCAGGCGACCATCAGGCTCATGGTGCCGTCCCGCGCCCGCGCCGGTCCGCCCGACATGGGCGCATCGATGGCGGCGATGCCCCGGTCCGCAAGGCGCATCGCAATGTCCTCGACGTCCTCCGGCGCGATCGTCGGGCACAACAAGACCGTCTGGCCCTGCCCCATGACCTGGGCCGCACCGCCGGCGCCGAACAGCACCTGCTCGGCCTGTAGCGCGTCCACCACGCAAACGATCAGCGCGTCGCAGCCTTCCGCCGCTTCAGCCACGTCGCCACAGGGCACCGCGCCCAAGGCTTGCAGGGCACGGACTTTCGCGCCGTCGATGTCGCGTACCCGCACAGTCCAGCCCTGGCCCAGCAGGTTGGCGGCCATGCCTCCGCCCATGTTGCCTACGCCCACGATCGCGACGACGGATGGCTTCACGACTGCACCAGCCTTTTCGATTTGGCGACCGACATCAGGATGCCCAGCCCCGCGCCCAGCGTCACCATGGCCGTACCCCCATAGCTGATGAAGGGCAGGGGCACGCCCACCACAGGCAGGATGCCGCTCACCATGCCCATGTTGACGAAAGCATAGGTGAAGAAAATCATGGTCACGGCGCCGGCCAGCAGGCGCGAGAACACCGTCGATGCCTCCAGCGCGATGGCCAGCCCGCGCAGCACCAGGAAGATAAACGCGGCGATCAGGCACAGGTTGCCGATCAGGCCGAACTCCTCGGAGAACGCCGCAAAGATAAAGTCCGTCGTGCGTTCCGGGATGAACTCCAGGTGGGTCTGCGTGCCTTGCATGAAGCCCTTGCCAAAGATACCGCCCGAGCCGATGGCGATCATCCCCTGGATGATGTGGAAGCCCTTGCCCAGCGGGTCCTTGCCGGGGTCCAGCAGCGTACAGATACGCTGCTGCTGGTAGTCGTGAAGCACCGGCCAGCGCACGCCGTCAGCGCACAGTGGCCCTTCGAAGACGACCAGCAACACCGCCGCCGTCAGTCCCAACAACACGGGCGGAAGGATCAACTTCCATGAGAGGCCGGCGAAAAAGATAACCGACAGGCCCGCCGCCAGAACGAGGATTGCCGTTCCCAGGTCCGGCTGCTTCACGATCAATCCCACCGGGATGGCCAGCAGCACGGCGGCGACCAGGAAGTCCAGCGGCCTCAATTGGCCTTCACGTTTCTGGAACCACCACGCCAGCATCAGCGGCATCGCGATCTTGAGGATCTCGCTGGGCTGGATCACTACGCCCACGTTGATCCAGCGCTTTGCGCCTTTCTTCGTGATGCCGTACACCGCCACGGCAATCAGCAGGCCCACCCCGAAGACATAGAGCGCCGGTGCCAGGCTCATCAGCCTCTGCGGAGGGACCTGCGCCAGGATGAACATCAGCAAGCCGGCAATCAGCATGTTCCGGCCGTGGTCGACGAAGCGCGTGCCGTGGTCGAAACCCGACGAGTACATGGTGAGAAGGCCCGCGCAGGCGAGCAGGAACACCGCGAACGCCAGCGGGCCGTCGAAACCCCGGAGCATCGGCATGAAGCGGTGCCGGTAGGAAGGTTTGTCGAAGACGGCTGCCATGCCGGAATTATCTCCGGTGGCATCATCGGTTCCATGCCCATCGCGTCCCAATCTGTTACCCATCTGCTTTACCTGCACGGGTTCCGTTCCTCGCCGCTCTCCACCAAGGCGCGGCAGGTAGGCGACCGGGTCGCCGCGAACCACCCGCAGGTCACTTGGTGGTGCCCGCAGCTATCGCCTTCGCCCCGGGCGGCCATGGACCTCGTGAGGGAAGGCATCGCCGGATGGCCGCGTGACGCCATGGCGGTTGTCGGCTCCTCACTGGGCGGCTTCTACGCCACCTGTGTGGCCGAGGCGACCGGCTGCCGCGCCGTGCTGCTCAATCCCTCCGTCCACCCGGCGCGCGACCTGGCCGGCCAGGTCGGCGAGCACACCGCCTGGCACGACCCGGCCGAGCACTTCCACTTCGAGCCCCGATTCCTCGACGAATTACAGGCCCTGGAAAGCGGGCCGGTCGCCCTTCCGGAAAACTATTTCGCCGTGATCGCCAAGGGTGACGAAGTGCTGGACTGGCGCGAGATGACCGGCCGCTACCCCGGCGCGAAGGTGAGCTTGCTGGAAGGCAGCGACCACGCTATCAGCGACTTCAGCGACCACATCGACGAAGTCTTCGATTTCCTGCAACTGCAACTCAGCCCCGGACACCACCGTGGCGGGTAGCTGCAAGGGAAATCGGGATATTCGCGTCCCTGCGCCGGGGCTGGCAGCATGGGTCGCGGCGCTGAGGCTTCATCCGGTACCCGCATGGGACAATCGCACCCATGTTTGCATTGTTTGAAGAAGCTGGGAAATTCCACGCGGGACGCATCTTGTCCGAGGCGGAGTCGTCGGCGCAGGTCGAGCTCGACAGCGGCAAGCGGGTCAAGGTCAAGTCCGGCAATCTCCTGCTGAAGTTCGACAAGCCTTCGCCGGCCGAACTGCTGCGCGAGGCCCAGGCTCTGGCGCCGACCATCGATCTGGAACTCGCCTGGGAATTCGCACCGGAAGAAGAATTCGGCTTCGCCGAACTCGCGCGTGACTATTTCAGCGAAAAGGCCACCCTGGAGCAGCAGGCTGCCGCACTGCTGCGCCTGTTCGAAGCCCCGCACTACTTCCGCCGCGCGGGCAAGGGGCGCTTTCGCAAGGCGCCGGCCGAGATCCTGCAACAGGCGCTGGCGGCCATCGAAAAGAAGAAGCAGCAGCAGGCACAGATTGCCACGTGGGCCGGTCAGCTGGCCGCGGGCAAATGCCCGCAACCGATCCGTGAACAGCTGTTCAAGATCCTCTTCAAGCCCGACAAGAATGCGCCCGAATACAAGGCCGTGGTGGAAGCATCGCGAAACACGCATACCGGGCCGCTGGAGCTGCTCCAGAAATCCGGAGCGATCGATTCACCGTACCAGTTCCACTGGAAGCGTTTCCTGTTTGAAAACTTCCCCAAAGGGACGGCCTTCCCGCCACTGCAGGCGCCGGAGATCCGCGACGAGTTGCCGCTCGCACCGGTGCAGGCGTTCTCGATCGACGACTCCGCCACCACCGAGATCGACGACGCGCTATCCGTCCAGGGCCTGGGCACCGGGACGGTGACCGTGGGCATCCACATCGCAGCGCCGGCGCTGGCCCTGCTGCCTTCCAGCCCGGTCGATCAGGTCGCGCGCCAGCGCCTGTCCACGGTTTACATGCCTGGCTTCAAGATCACGATGTTGCCGGACGATGTGGTGCAGGCCTACACACTGCAGGAAGGGCGCGACTGTCCTGCGGTCTCGCTGTACGTCACCTACGACGAGGCAACGCTGGCGCACAAGGATTCTCAGACCCGGCTGGAGCGGGTGCCGATCACCGCCAACTTGCGCCACGACCGGCTCGACGGCTTCATGACCGAAGCCTGGTTGCAGGGAACCGAGCCACCCGCGCCCGACACCCCGACCAAGGTGGCGCCGCTGCGTCCGCAGCTGTCGTTCCTGTTCCGCCTGGCGAACCACTTGAAGGCGCAGCGGGAGATCGTTCGCGGCAAGCCGGAAAACTTCAACCGCCCCGACTACAACTTCCGACTGGTCGGCAATGACGGGGCCGAGCCGGTGGGCAACGAGCAGGTGCAGATCACCGTGCGCCGGCGCGGGGCGCCCCTGGACCTGATCGTCTCCGAAGCCATGATCCTGGCCAACAGCACCTGGGGCAGCTGGCTGGGCGAAGTCGGCGTGCCCGGCATCTACCGCAGCCAGGCCAGCATGGCGCCCGGCGTGAAGGTGCGCATGGGCACCAAGGCCCTGCCGCATGCCGGTATCGGCGTGAAGAGCTACGCCTGGAGCACCTCGCCACTGCGGCGCTACACCGACCTGGTGAACCAATGGCAGATCATCGCGGCGGCCCGCCATGGAAAGACGGCCGCCCTCGCCGCCCCGTTCAAGCCGAAGGACGCCGAACTGTTCTCGGTCATCTCCAGCTTCGACTCGGCCTACGCCGCATACAACGGCCACCAGGCCGGCATGGAGCGGTTCTGGACGCTCAAGTACCTGCA
>JBDSWB010000024.1:0-5435 GCA_039926915.1 Ramlibacter sp. | reverse complement strand
CGCCCGCTCCGGCGCTGTCAGGCGGCGAGCGCCGCCGCGTGGAGATTGCCCGGGCGCTCGCCACGCAGCCGCGCTTCATCCTGCTGGACGAGCCGTTCGCCGGCATCGACCCGATCGCGGTGATCGAAATCCAGCGCATCATCGGGTTCCTGAAGTCGCGCGGCATCGGCGTGCTGATCACCGACCACAACGTGCGCGAAACACTGGGCATCTGCGACCACGCCTACATCATCAGCGACGGCAGTGTGCTGGCGCAGGGCACGCCCTCGGACATCGTCAACAACGCCGACGTCCGACGCGTCTATCTCGGCGAACACTTCCGCATGTGACTGGCACGCCGTGAGAACTGACGGATTGAGCGCCGCCGGGCCGCCCCAAGGCGCGAACGCCCCCTCGGGGGGGACGAGCCGTAGTGCAATGCCTCGGAACGTGCATAACGTAGGCCCGTCATCGGCTCGCTTCGCTGTACAACTGCGCGCACGGACACTACGCGTGCCGGCAGCGGCACCTGCCGCAAGCGTGGGGGCCACATCTCTATGAAGCAGGGCTTATCGCTCCGTGTCTCGCAGCACCTGGCGCTGACTCCCCAGCTGCAGCAGTCGATCCGCCTGCTCCAGTTGTCGACGCTGGAGTTGTCGCAGGAAGTCGAGCAGATGCTCGACGACAACCCGTTCCTGGAAGTGACGCAGGAGGAGGCGCCGCGCGAGGAGTTCGGCGTGGCGCAGTCCGACGCGCCCGCGCCCGAAGACGATCGCGAGACCGATTTCGCAGAGTTTTCGCCATCGAGTCCCGAGGAGGTCCGGGTGGCGGCCACCGAGCCGGAAGCCGCGGCCGGGGCCGATGCCGAAGCGCCAAACTGGGAAGGCGATGGCAGCACCGAAGTCGTGCCGGACGACGGCGAGTGGGGCGGCGACGCCCCGGCGCGCAAGAACAACCTGGGTGGCAATGAAGACGTGGACGCCACCGACTTGGCGCGCGGCCAGGAGTCACTGCAATCCCACCTCCACCGCCAGGCCCTCGGCCTGCGCCTGTGCGAGGAAGACCGCTTCGCGCTGCGCTTCCTGATCGAGTCGCTCAACGACGACGGCTATCTCGACGAATCGCTGGAGTCGCTGGCGGCCAGCCTGTCGCCGCAGGACCTGGAGCAGCAGGAAGAGCTGGTGCACTGTTTCACCGTGGCATTGCGCCTGCTGCACCACCTCGAACCGGTGGGCGTGGGCGCGCGCACGCTGGCCGAATGCCTCTGCCTGCAGTTGAAGGCCATGCAGGAGGCCGGCGATGTCACACCCGCCTGTGCCGCCGCGCTGCGCATGTGCGGGCAACCGATGGAGCTGCTGGCGCGCCGCGACATCAAGCGGCTGGCGCAACTGTGTGGCGACGGCGAGCTCCACGTGCGCGCCGCGATCGGCCTCATCACGCGACTTGAACCCAAACCGGGGCGCCGCTTCGTCGACGTCGAACGCAACATCGTGGTGCCCGATGTGCTGGTCACCCAGGCCGGCCGCGGGCCGCAGGCGCGCTTCCGGGTGCAGCTCAACCCCGACGTCATGCCGCGGCTTCGAGTGCACGACGTGTACGCCGGCGCGTTGAAGGCGCACAAGGGCGAGGGCCACCAGGCGCTGCAGCAAAGGCTGCAGGAGGCGCGGTGGTTCATCAAGAACATCCAGCAGCGCTTCGACACCATCCTGCGGGTTTCCGGTGCGATCGTCGAGCGGCAGAAGAATTTCTTTGTGCACGGCGAGCTGGCGATGCGGCCACTGGTGCTGCGCGAGATCGCCGACGAGCTGGGACTGCACGAGTCGACCATCAGCCGCGTGACCACTGCGAAGTACATGGCCACGCCGTACGGCACCTTCGAGCTCAAGTACTTTTTCGGCTCCGCGCTCGGCACCGAGACCGGCGGCAATGCATCGAGCACGGCGGTGCGCGCGCTGATCAAGCAATTCGTTGCCTCGGAAAACCTGAAGAAGCCTTTGTCGGACAGCCAGGTCTCCGACATGCTGAAGGAGCAGGGCATCGAATGCGCGCGCCGCACCGTCGCCAAATACCGCGAGGCGCTGCGCATCGCCCCTGCCAATCTAAGAAAAGCGCTCTAGGCGCTGCGAAAGTAGTCGTGAACCAGTTGCAACTGTTCCTGCCCTGCGCCGCCGGCGTCGAGGGCTTCCTGGCCGACGAGGTGCACCGGCTCACCGGGTTGGCCGGCGACGACCTGCTGACCGGGCGTGGCGGCGTGATGCTGCGTGCCTCCTGGCGCGACGCGATGCGGCTGAACCTGCACAGCCGGCTGTCGCAGCGCGTGTTGGTCCAGCTGTCGCAGACGCCTTATCGAAGCGAGCAGGACCTGTACGAAGCCGCGAGCGCCATCGCCTGGGAGATCTGGTTCACCACGCGCGAGAGTTTCAAGGTCGAAGTCACCGCGCAGCACAGCCCGCTCAAGAGCCTGAACTTCGCCGGCCTGAAGGTGAAGGATGCGATCGCCGACCGCTTCCGCAACAAGGGGGGCGAGCGGCCCAACGTCGAAACCCAGTCACCCGACGCGCGCGTCTTCCTGCACCTGACCGGCGACAGCGCGACGATCTACATCGATACCTCGGGCGAGCCGCTGTTCAAGCGCGGCTGGCGCGAGGACAAGGGCGAGGCGCCGCTCAAGGAGACGCTGGCCGCCGCGATGATCGCCGCCAGCGGATGGGACGCCACCGTGCCGCTCTACGACCCATGCTGTGGCAGCGGCACCATCGCCATCGAGGCCGCGCAGATCGCAAGCCACATCGCACCCGGTCTGCTGCGGCGTTTCGGCTTCGAGAAGCTGCTGCCCTTCCAGGCCCATGTGTGGAAAGCGCTGTGGGAGGAAGCCCGGGCGCAGCAGCAGCCGGCCAGCGCGGCGGTGTTCGGCAGCGACGTCGCCTTCCGCATGGTCGATTTCGCCGCGCGCAATGCCGCGCGGGCCGGCGTCGCCGGCGAAATCCAGTTCCGGGGCGGCGACGCCTTGCAACGGATGCCCCCGAGCGATGGGCCCGGCGTGATGCTGGTGAACCCGCCCTATGGCGAGCGCATCGGGGCCGCGGGCATCGCGGGCGAGCGTTCGCGCGGTGTCATGGGAGCGCGCAGTCCGGAAGGTTCGCGTAGCGGAGGCGGGCGCGAGAGTGCCCAGACCGACGACGGCGGCGACTTCTTCAGCCAGCTCGCCGCGCACTGGAAGAAGAACTACCCGGGCTGGACCGCGTGGGTGCTCACGCCCGATCTCAAGCTGCCGTCACGCATGCGCCTGAAGGAGTCGCGGCGCGTGCCGATGTGGAACGGGCCCATCGAATGCCGGCTGTTCCGCTTCGACATGGTCAAGGGCTCGGCCCGCAAGGCCGGTCCCGAACCTGCTGGAGCCGCCTGAGTGGACAAGGCTCCAGCGCTCATGGTGCTGGACACCAACATCGTGCTGGACCTGTTCGTCTTCGCCGACACCCGCGCCGTGCCGCTTCGCGCACACCTCGAGCGCGGCGAAGTCGACTGGCTCGCCACCGCGGAGATGCGCGCCGAACTGGAGCGCGTGCTGGCCTATGCGCACATCGCGTCGCGCCTGGCCTTCTACGCGATCGATGCGGCGCAGGTACTGGGCCATTTCGACCGGCATGCCCGCCTGGTGCCCGCCCCGGCCAAGGCGCCGCTAACCTGCCGCGACCCGGACGACCAGATCTTCATCGACCTGGCCATGCGGCATCGGTGCCTGCTGCTGAGCAAGGACAACGCGGTGCTTTCCATGAGGAAGCGGCTGCTGGCCCACGACGTCGTCGCGGCAGCCGCGCTGCCGGCTAAACCGCCACTGCAGGGGCCGACGCCGCAAACCGCTCCGCGTGAGCCATCGGCCAGTACAGCTTGAAGACGTTGTGCTGAGCGCTGAGGTCGGCCGACAGCAAGGCGCCCGGTTCAACGCGCACCAGCAGGTTGGCCAGCAGGCGCACCTCGGTGTCCGTCAGTCGCCGCACGATGTGGTGCGCTGTGATCTCCTGCGGATGGTTGACACCTGCAGCCTGCACCAGCTCCTTCAACGCCATCAAGGTCGAACGGTGGAAGTTGTAGACCCGCTGCGCCTTGTCCGGCACCACCAGGGCGCGCTCGCGCAACGGGTCCTGGGTGGTGACGCCCGTGGGGCAATTGCCGGTGTGACAGGTTTGCGCCTGGATGCAGCCCAGCGCCATCATGAAGCCGCGCGCCGAGTTGCACCAGTCCGCGCCGAGCGCCATCATCCGCGCGATGTCGAAAGCGGTGATGACCTTGCCCGCGCAGCCCAGGCGCACGCGATCGCGCAGGCCGGCGCCGATCAGCGTGTTGTGGACCAGCAGCAGCCCCTCTTGCAGCGGCGCGCCCACGTGGTCGATGAACTCGACCGGCGCCGCGCCGGTGCCGCCCTCGGCGCCGTCCACCACGATGAAATCCGGCGTGATGCCCGACTGCAGCATGGCTTTCACGATAGCGAACCACTCCCAGGGATGGCCGACGCAGAACTTGAAGCCGGTCGGCTTGCCGCCCGACAACTCGCGCAGCCGGGCGACGAACCCCAGCAGCTCCAGCGGGGTGGAGAAGGCGCTGTGCGCTGAAGGCGACACGCAATCCACGCCTGTGGGCACGCCCCGGGCCGCCGAAATCTCCTTCGTCACCTTGGCGCCGGGAAGGATGCCGCCGTGCCCGGGCTTGGCGCCCTGGCTCAACTTGATTTCGATCATCTTGACCTGGGGCTGCGTGGCGTTCTCCACGAAGCGCTGCTCGTTGAAGCGGCCCTGCTCGTCGCGGCAGCCGAAGTAGCCCGAGCCGATTTCCCAGATCAGGTCGCCGCCGTGGACGCGGTGGTAGGAAGAGATGGACCCTTCGCCCGTGTCATGCGCGAACCCGCCGAGTTTCGCGCCCTGGTTCAGCGCCATGATGGCGTTGGCCGACATCGAGCCGAAGCTCATCGCCGAGATGTTGAAGATGCTGGCGTCGTAGGGTTGCGCGGAGTCGGCGCCGATCGTGATGCGGAAGTTCGACGACGCCAGGTGGGTCGGAAACATCGAGTGGTTGATCCACTCGTAACCCTGCCGCCCTACGTCCAGCTGCGTGCCGAAGGGCCGGTTGTCCGGCTCGCCCTTGGAGCGCTGGTAGACCAGCGAGCGCTGCGCGCGCGAGAACGGCGCCGCCTCCGTGTCGCCTTCGATGAAGTACTGGCGCAGCTCGGGACGGACGTACTCGAACAGGAAGCGGAGATGCCCGATGACGGGGTAATTGCGCAGGATGGCGTGGCGCGACTGCGCGATGTCGCGCACGCCCACCAGCACCGCCGTTGCGAAGACGAGCGTGACGATCACGCCCGTGTGCGTGTTCACCAGGTTCGTGAGGGCGAGCGCCAGGCCCACCACGCAAAAGAAGAAGAAGCTGTAGCGCACGGGGTAGCGGCCAAGCGCGGCATC
>JBDSWB010000023.1:0-25377 GCA_039926915.1 Ramlibacter sp. | reverse complement strand
ATTCCTGCATCTCCTCGTCCATCGCACCAGGGGCCTGAGCGCCTGCGCGGGCGCGCTCCACCGTGCGGATGTTGACCACCGAAGGCCCGACCTGTTCAACCAGGTCGGTGAAATCAGGCAGGGCCCGTACCTGCGCCACCGCCGGCGATACGGGCACCAACGCGACCGTGGCGCCAAGCGCCAACGCTGTTGCCAGACTCCCTGCGCGAAGTTTCTTCCAATCCACGTAAAACATTTCGACCTTTCAAATCACAAGTCACATTGCTGAGAATCAAATGTGGCGAAATGGTTCGCGCCCGCGGCCGCACCATCGCAGCATCGCCCCAGCCGGGGGGCTTACTTGCGCCGCTCAAGGCTCAGAGCAAAGGCCCGGAGCGTCTGCGGCGGCACTTCGCCCACTGCCGTTAGCCAGTCATCCTGAATGCGCCGGGTGAGCGTCTGCGTCGGGCCGCTTGAAAAGATGCCCTCCTGCAAGTGGCGCTGACGGTCATAAGCCTCGACGAACAGCGAGACCGCCGCCAGGCCATCAGAGAATATCCATTGCAGCGTGCCTTCGGGCGCAGTCGCGCCTGCGGCGCGGCGCTTGTAGCAGCTGATCGGCTTGAAGCCGGCCACCGGCGACTTCAATTGCCAGCCCTCCAATTCGGCGCTTGTCTTATGCGCTTCCGACTTTTCCACCCGCCAGCCGTCCGTGGCCGACATCATTTGGTTCAGCTTGTCCATGCGGACTGGCGCGTCGAGGACCAGTTCGGAGAAAGCGGCTTGCTCCAGCACATTGCCCTGCGAGTCGATCGTCTGCAGCTTGACGACCATTCCCGTCTTCTTCTCACTCCAGATGCGGTAGCCGTAGCGAAGGTGGTCCCTCGGGGCGACCAGCACCACGTCGGCTTCGAACCCGGCGATCCGTTCCGCGCCCACGCGCTGGGCCGTATAGAACTCGGGAATGGACGTCGCGTTCGACTTGATCAGACTGGGGAAAAGGCCGAGCGACTCGCGCTTTTCCGTGCGTACGACACGGCTCTCCGGCAGAAAGGTCACCACCTCTTCGTTGCGCCGGAAGACCGATCGCGGCGACCCGGTCAGCGACTCGACCCGCTCGACTTGCTGGTCGCCGTCGCAGGCATGCCAGATACGGGCGCTAGACATCGCGCCATTGCTGGACAAGACGACGAATGTGCCGATGTAGCTGCGCTGGCGCGAAGCTTCGTGCATGCGTACCAGCCATTCGCCGAGGCTGCGCTCGGCCGGGCGCGGCGCCGGCAGCGGGCCGATCGTCAAGGCCGGCGGCGCGGGTGGCGCCTGCGGACCGATGACCAGCGGTGGCGCTGTCTGTGCGACCGCAAGGCCCGCGGCGCCGATCAACCACAGCGCGAAGGTGCGTCGGGCAACCGGATGCAGGCTTGTCGTCTTCGGGTGTCCCATGCGGATGACGGGCCGCCTCAGCGGGCCGGCCCCTCGAAAGTGGCGTTCCTGAGAAATCCGGCCGGCATTTGCAGCGCCGAAGCGCCGCCCATCTGGCGATGTGCGGCCAGCAACTCATCGAGGCGGGGATCGCGGATCATGACGCCGGCACCGGGCTCCGCAGCCACAGCGGGACCCTGCCTCGAGGCAAGCTGCGCCTGCTCTGGCGGGCCTGCCATGCCCCCAACAACCGTCCAGCCCACGGCAGCAACTGCGGCGAGCGACGCGAAACCGGCCACCAGCTTCCAGCGGAAACTGGCGTCGTTGGCGGGCGCGCCGCGTGCAATTTCGGCCGCGACCGGCCAGGTCGAGGCGAGAGGGGCCTGTGCCAGGGGCAACGGTTGCGGCTCCCGTTGCAGGCGCTCCTGCAAGCGGCTGAGAAAAGCGGCAGGCGCAGTGCCGGTGGCCAGTTCCCCCGAACGCAGGACGTCCCCGATCAGGTGAAAGGTTTGCCAGGCTTCGCGCGCCGCGGGGTCACTACACGCGACCTCCGCACCGCGGGCGAACGCCTCGCCTTGCAGCTGGCCATCTGCCAACGCCGAAATGATTTCCTTGGTCTGCATGTTGTTCATAACTTCACCTTGCCGAAAGGCACTACCAGCGCTTGCCCGACTGGTTTTCCAGCAGGGGCTTGATCTTGACCGAAATCGCTTCGCGCGCCCGAAATATCCGGGACCGCACGGTGCCGATCGGGCAGTTCATCACGTCCGCAATCTCTTCGTAGCTCAGTCCTTCAATCTCGCGCAGCGTCACGGCCTGGCGCAATTCCTCGGGCAGGGCTTCCATGGCCGAGTTGACTGCCATGGCAATTTCCTTGGCCGCCAGCACCGTTTCGGGCGTTTCCGAGGTGGTTAGTTCGTTCTCCACGGCGGAAGTTTCATCTTCCTCGTCGCCGCCTCGCAATGCATTTTCAGAAACCAGCGGATCGCGCTTGAGGTCGCCCAGAGCCTTCTTGGCGGTATTGACGGCGATCCTGTACAGCCAGGTATAGAACTGGGCTTCACCGCGGAACTGGGCCAGAGCCCGGTACGCCCGGATGAAGGTCTCCTGCGCGATGTCCTCGACCAGGTCGGTGTCGCGCACCATGCGGCCGATCAAACGCTCGATCCGTCGCTGGTACTTCAGCACCAGCAACTCGAAGGCCTTCTGGTCGCCCGCCACCGTGCGCTCCACCAGCATGAGGTCGGTGTCGGCAGGGCTGGGCGGTGGGACGAGAGGCGTCTTTGTCATGGTTTCGCTGCTGGAGGCGGCGCGCGGTGCAGCGTTTCGGGTCTGGCGCGGAAATATACAGCACGCCGAAAATCGTCCCAGCGAACCGCGTCACTGGTGCGTTCCGCGACGAGCCATTGCGAGGCGGCCCCGGCTTGCCAGCGCACAAGGAGCCAGTCCTGCAGGTCGAGGCTGACTTGGAGGCTCCCGGCGGCGCCGGATTGCCAGACCGACCAGCCCCAGGCGGAGCCGTCCCAGGACAACATCCCTTCCGGGGTGCGCCACCATGCCGCGCTGGCCAGGGCGCCGCTGGCACCCAGGACTACGAACGCGGAGCTGATCCGCCAGCCTGGCGTCTGAAGCTGATTCCACCAAAGCAGGGTGGATACGAGAGCCAGCAGCCACAAAGCGAGGAGGAGCCAACCGGCGGCGCGCGAACGTCCGACCGGATAGGTCACCGCGGGAGCGCTGTGCATGGGCGGCGCGGAGCCAGCGTCAGTACAGGCCGGCGGGCTACCGGAGCCGCTTGAAGACGAGGGAGCCGTTGGTGCCGCCGAATCCGAAATTGTTCTTGACGGCGACGTCGATCTTCATGTCCCGCGCAGTGTTGGCGCAGTAGTCCAGGTCGCATTCCGGGTCCTGGTTGAAGATGTTGATGGTCGGCGGGCTTTTCTGCTCATGCACGGCCAGCACCGTGAAGACAGATTCGATACCGCCGGCCCCGCCCAGCAGGTGGCCCGTCATCGACTTGGTCGAATTGACGACCAGCTTCCTGGCGGCGTCACCGAAAGCGGCCTTGATCGCATTGGTCTCGTTCAGGTCGCCCAGCGGCGTGGAAGTGCCGTGAGCGTTCAGGTAGTCGGCCTGGTCGGCATTGACGCCGGCATTGCGCAGCGCATTCACCATGGAGCGGCGTGGGCCGTCCACATCGGGCGCGGTCATGTGATACGCATCGGCGCTCATGCCGAAGCCGGCCAGCTCGGCGTAGATCGTTGCACTGCGGGTCTTGGCGTGTTCGTACTCCTCAAGCACCATCACTCCGCCGCCCTCGCCCAGCACGAAACCGTCCCGGTCCTTGTCCCACGGCCGCGACGCCGTCTTGGG
This sequence comes from Ramlibacter sp., assembly GCA_039926915.1. Taxonomy (GTDB): domain Bacteria; phylum Pseudomonadota; class Gammaproteobacteria; order Burkholderiales; family Burkholderiaceae_C; genus Ramlibacter. Next base: position 21,603 of record JBDSWB010000023.1, on the reverse strand, counting down.
GTCGTCATTGCGTGTCGAAAGGGCCCGGGCCGAAGCGAAACCACCAATGCCCAGCGGCGAGATGGCCGCCTCCGCGCCGCCGGCGATCATGACGTCGGCGTCCCCGGATTCGATCAATCGCGCCGACAGGCCAATCGCGTGCAGCCCGGTTGTGCAAGCCGTCACCACCGCGATGTTTGGGCCCTTGAAGCCGTACTTGATCGACACGTGGCCGGAAATCATGTTGATGATCGACGCTGGTACGAAGAAGGGCGAGATGCGGCGCGGGCCGCGATTCATCAATTCGCCGTGCGTGTGCTCGATCATCGGCAGCCCACCGATGCCAGCGCCGATGTTGCAACCGATGCGCGTAGCCTCCTCGTCGCCCAGGGCCGCGCCCGTGGGCAGGCCGCTGTCGGCCACTGCCTGGCAGGCCGCCGCCAGGCCAAGGTGGATGAACCGGTCCATGTGCCGGGCTTCCTTCTCGGGGAGGTAGTCCCCGATATTGAATCCCTTGACCTCACCCGCGAACTTGCACGCGAAATTGCTCGCGTCAAAATGCGTGATCAGGTCGATGCCGGGCGTGCCGGCCAAAAGATTGCGCCAGGACTCGGCCACTGTGTTCCCCACCGGGCTCACGCATCCCAGGCCGGTGACCACAACGCGGCGTCGGCTCATGAAGGCAAACCTTTATCCAACTACCGGCAGCCTTCAGGCCTTCTGGTGGGCGTTGGCGTAATCGACGGCGTTCTGCACCGTCGTGATTTTCTCGGCGTCCTCATCCGGGATCTCGATGCCGAACTCGTCCTCGAGGGCCATTACCAGTTCCACCGTGTCCAGCGAATCGGCGCCGAGGTCGGCCACAAAGGCTTTTTCGCTGGTGACCTGGGACTCTTCCACGCCGAGTTGTTCGGCGATGATTTTTTTGACACGTGCTTCGATATCGCTCATGGTTCCCTCAAAGGGTTGTGAATGAATCCGCGATTTTAGCCGCCAGCGGGATTTCCCCCTTGTAGGCCGCCACCGGGCGAATAAACCGGCTGGGTCTGTTTTCAGGACATGAACATGCCGCCGTTGACGTGCAACTCCTGGCCTGTCACATAGCCCGCCTCGGGCGAGGCCAGGTAGGCCACCGCATGGGCGACGTCGGCCGGCTTGCCGAGATGGCCCAGCGGAATCTGGCCCAGCAGGGCCTTTTGCCGCTCTTCGGGCAACGCGCCCGTCATGTCGGTTTCTATGAAGCCCGGAGCGACGCAGTTGACCGTGATGCTGCGGCTGCCGAGTTCGCGCGCCAGGGCGCGGGTCATACCGGCGACGCCGGCCTTGGCGGCGGCGTAGTTGGCCTGACCGGGATTGCCGGATGCCCCGACCACCGAAGTGATGCTGATGATCCGCCCGTAATGTTGCTTCATCATGGTGCGCATCACGCCGCGGCTCATCCGGAACACCGCCTTGAGGTTGGTGTCCAGGACCGCGTCCCAGTCTTCGTCCTTGAGTCGCATCGCGAGCATGTCGCGGGTAATGCCGGCATTGTTGACCAGCACATGGAGCCTGCCGTGTTCCTTGACGATGGCGTCGATCAGCGCTTGAGCGCCCGCGCCGTCGTTGACATCGAGCAGTGCGCCCTTGCAGCCGGCATAAGCCGAAAGCGCCGATGAGATGCGTGCCGCGCCGTCCGCAGTAGTCGCCGTGCCCGTCACCCTCATTCCCTTTTGCGCCAACGTCAGTGCGATGGACGCGCCGATGCCTCGCGAAGCGCCCGTGATCAGGGCAACTTGTCCTTCAACCGGTGCGTTCATTCGAGCAGCCCTTTCACTTCGGCCAACGTGGCGGGATCGTACAGCGGTACCCCGGTCAGTTCCGCGTCGATCCGCCGGCACAGGCCGGCCAGCACCTTGCCCGGCCCGCATTCGACGAGCGTCGAAACACCGCGAGCCTTGATGGCCTGCACGCACTCGACCCACCGCACGGGCCCGAATGCCTGCTCATACAGCGCCGCGCGGATGCGACCGGGGTCGGTTTCCACCTTCGCTTCGATGTTGTTGACGACCGGGATCGAAGGGACTTCGAACGGCGTAGCAGCCAGCCTTTCCCTGAGCTTTTCCGCGGCGGGCTTCATCAGGCTGGAATGGAACGGCGCGGACACCGGCAAGGGCAGCGCCCGCTTGGCGCCGCCAGCCTTCAGCAGTTCGCACGCCTTGTCGACGACGGCCTTGCTGCCGGCGATCACCGTCTGTGCCGGATCGTTGAAATTGACTGCTTCCACCACTTCGGCCGTGTTGGCGCCGAAGCTTCGCACCGCCTGCGCGCAACCTTCGATCACCTTCTGCGCATCCATGCCGAGAATGGCGGCCATTGCGCCTCTGCCTACCGGCACCGCCTCCTGCATGGCTTGCGCCCGAAATCTCACCAACGGCGCAGCCTGAGCCAGGGTGAGCGAGCCGGCCGCGACGAGCGCCGTGTACTCACCCAGCGAATGGCCGGCCATGACGGAAGGCGCGGCGCCGCCATCGGCGACCCAGGCGCGGTAAGCGGCCACTCCGGCCACCAACATGACCGGTTGCGTGTTGGTTGTCAGCGCCAGGGCTTCCTTCGGTCCTTCACGGACCAGCCGGGCCACGTCTTCGCCAAGCGCGTCAGATGCTTCACGCAAGGCTGCGGCCACTGCCGGGTGGTCGCCCCATGCGTCCAGCATGCCGACCGACTGGGAGCCCTGGCCGGGAAAGACGAAAGCGAACGGTTTCATGCTGGTTGCCACAACGGGTATTTATGGAGTGTCGAACGGCCCGGTGGAGCGCTTGGCCTAGAAGTCCACCAGGACCGCGCCCCAGGTGAAGCCGCCGCCGACGCCTTCGAGCATCAGCGTATCGCCCTTTCTGATCTTGCCACTGCGCACCGATGCATCCAGCGCCAGAGGGATCGACGCAGCCGAAGTGTTGCCGTGCTGGTCCACAGTGACGATCAGCTTCTCCGGCGAAAGCTTCAGCTTCTTCGCGGTGCTTTGCATGATGCGAATGTTGGCCTGGTGCGGGATGAGCCAGTCGATGTCCGCGTAAGTCTTGCCGGCCTTGGCCAGCGTGGCGCGCGCGGCATCTTCCAGCACGCCTACCGCCAGTTTGAACACGGCCTGCCCATCCATCTTGAGCAGCGGGTCGCCCAGCACCTTGCCGCCCGAAACGGTACCCGGCACGCACAGGATGCCTACGTGCTTGCCGTCGGCGTGAAGGTCGCTGGCCAGGATGCCGGGCGTTTCGGAGGCCTCCAGAACCACTGCACCCGCGCCGTCGCCGAACAGCACGCAAGTCGTGCGGTCGCTGAAGTCGAGGATGCGTGAGAAAACTTCGGCGCCGATCACGAGCGCCTTGGAGGCAGCGCCCGTCTTGATCATCGAGTCGGCAATCGTCAGCGCGTACACGAAGCCGCTGCAGACAGCCTGGACGTCGAACGCTGCGCAACCGGCGATCCCCAGCTTGTGCTGGAGGATGCAGGCCGCGGAAGGAAAGACCATGTCCGGCGTGGACGTGGCGACGATGATGAGGTCGATTTCGCCCGCGGTGATTCCGGCAGCTTCGATGGCGTGCCGGGCGGCTCGCACGCCCAGGTCGCTGGTCGTGACCTCTGGCGCCGCAAAGTGCCGGGCCCGGATGCCGGTTCGCTCGACGATCCACTGATCTGATGTCTCGACACCCCTGGCGGCCAGTTCGGCCGCGAGGTCGGCATTGGTCACTCGACGCGGCGGCAGGTAACTACCGGTGCCGGCAATGCGGGAATAGCGGGTCATTGATCAGGTCGAGACCGGTTCCAGAGGAAGCACGGTGGCCTCTGCGCCCGCCAGCAGCGGTCTGGCGTGGGCGATGCGCGCCTGGACGCGGTCGAGCAAGTTGTTTCGGGCCGAATCATACGCCCGGCCCAAAGCCTGCTCGAATGCAAACTCGTCGGCGGAACCGTGGCTTTTGAACACCAGGCCGCGCAGCCCCAGGAGGGCCGCACCATTGTACCGGCGGTAGTCGACGCGGCGTTTGAACTCAGAAAGAATCGGATAAACAATGATCGCCGCAATTTTCGTGAAGATATTGCGCGAAAACTCTTCCTTAAGAAAACCACCGATCATCTGCGCCAACCCTTCGCTGGTCTTGAGCGCGACGTTACCCACGAAACCGTCGCAGACGACGATATCGGTCGTTCCCTTGAAGATATCGTTGCCTTCAACGTTGCCATAGAAATTCAAATCCCCGGAATTAGCGGCAGATCGAAGCAATTCGCCCGCTTTTTTAATTACTTCGCTGCCTTTGATGCTTTCCTCGCCGATGTTCAGGAGGCCTACCGAGGGCGCGTCGACATGGTTGAGCGCGGAAACGAGCGCGGAACCCATCACTGCAAACTGAAGCAGGTGCTGTTCGGTGCAGTCGACGTTCGCTCCGAGATCGAGGACCGTCGTCGCCCCGCCCTTGGCATTGGGCATGGGATAGGCAATCGCCGGCCGGTCGATTCCGTCCACCGTCTTCAGCAGGTAGCGGGCCAGCGCCATCAAGGCCCCGGTGTTCCCGGCCGAAATGGCGGCCTGCGCCTGGCCGTTCTTGACCTGCTGGATGGCAACGCGCATGGACGAGTCTTTTTTCCGGCGCAATGCCACTTCAATAGCGTCGTCCATCGCGACGACTTCAGATGCCGCGACGACGCGGCCCCGCGGATGGTGCCATCCCTGCAAGGCCTCGGTGGCGCCGACCAGCAGCAGGTGCGCTTCGGGATGGTGTTCGAGGAAGCGGCGGCACGCGGCCAGCGTGACGCGGGGCCCATGGTCTCCCCCCATGCAATCGACAGCCAGTGTAGTCATGGGATCAAATGTAGGACCAATTGGCGATGCCAAATAAGAAAAGCCCGCACTGCGTGCGGCGCAGCCGGGCCTTCGTCGGGATCAGCCAGTTCAGGCTTCGTTCTTGGTCTTCAGCACCTTGCGGCCACGGTAGAAGCCGGTGGGGCTGATGTGGTGGCGCAGATGGGTTTCGCCCGTGGTGGGCTCGACAGCGATGCCCGGCACCACGAGGGCGTTGTGCGAGCGATGCATGCCGCGCTTGGACGGCGACTTCTTGTTCTGCTGGACGGCCATGTGGGGCTCCTGTAATCAAAAGGCCCGGCGCGCAGCGCGCGGGGCGGTTAAAGGTTGGGTGATCGGTCACGCGCGAAGGCACTTACCGGTAGGCGCGAAGCCCATGATTATAGCCCAACTTGTTGATTTGCCTAGGATTTGCGGGGCTTGAACCGGCCCAGGACGGCGAACGGATTCTCCGCCGCGCCGGGGCCGTCGTCGATATCTTCATCGGCCACCGCCAGCGTCACCGGCACCGGGCAGGATTCGTGTCGGGGCGCCAGCGGCATTTCCATCAGGATTTCGTCTTCCACCAGCGCCAGCAGGTCGAAACTGCGACTGAGGGCCAGCACGTCCTCCTCCGACTGTTCGTCCTGCGCCGCGGCGGCCTCTTCGTCGCTCACGAAGCGAAAAGCGCGATCGACTTCAACCGGAACTTCGACCGGCGCAAGGCAGCGCTGGCAGCTCAACTCCAGCGTGGCCAGGGAATTCAGGTGCATCCAGATTTCAGGATTCACATGGCCGGCATTGCGCAACTCCGCCGCAATCGACCAGGTCACTGGCTTTTCGCCATTGCGGCCATGGGTCTCCGCCATCAGTCGCTTGTAAGCGGAAAGCGGCTGCTGCCCCTCCATCTTTCCGCCCTCTTCGGCGAACCGCTTCACGTCCAGGCTGCGCGCCGAGAACTCTTTGCTCATCGGGCCAGTGTAAGAGAATCGGGCCATGACCGAGCCTCAACATCCCCGGGAGCGCCAGCTGGTGCTGGGATCGACTTCGCCCTATCGCCGTGAATTGCTCGCACGACTTCGCATACCTTTCGACGTGGCCGATCCGGAGGTCGACGAGACGCCGCTGCCGGGGGAAACGCCGGTTGAAATTGCGCTCAGGCTGGCCAGGGCCAAAGCATTCGCCGTCTCCAGGAAGTTTCCGGAGGCCGTGGTCGTCGGCTCCGACCAGGTGGCCGACCTGGCGGGCGAACCCATCGGAAAGCCCGGCACTCACGAGCGTGCAGTGGCCCAGCTGCGGCGCATGCGCGGGCAAACCGTCGTGTTCCACACCGCGGTCGCGGTGGTTTGCTCGGCCAGCGGGTTCGAACAACTCGAGCTGGCCCCGGTCAGGGTGATATTCCGCGACCTGACGGACGCCGAGATCGAGGCCTACTTGCTCGCCGAGAAGCCCTACGACTGCGCGGGAAGCGCGCGCAGCGAGGGCTTGGGCGTGGCGCTGCTGGAAGCCATCCACAGCGACGATCCCACGGCGTTGGTTGGCCTGCCGCTCATTCGCACCTGCCGGATGATCCGCGCGGCCGGCGTCAGCGTGCTGATATGAGCCAAAGACCCCGGGGCAAGCTGTATCTCGTGCCGGCGCCACTGGACTTCGGCTGCGCTGTCCAGGCCCCGCTCTCGGACGTGATGCCGAAAGCGACCCTCGTGGCGGCCGCAATGCTCACCCACTGGATCTGCGAGAACGCCAAGTCCGCGCGCGCCTACCTGAAGCGCATCGATGAAACGCAACCCCTTGCTTTGCCGCTGCAGCAGCAACAAATCGTCGAGCTGCCCCGGGAAGTGCACAAGAAGGGCGACCATGCAGGCGGATTCGACGCGCAGCACCTGCTCGCACCTGCGCTCGAGGGCCATGATGTCGGCTTGCTCAGCGAGGCGGGCATGCCTGCCATTGCCGACCCAGGCTCTTCCGTGGTGCGAGCGGCCCATGGCCTGCAGGTAACGGTCGTTCCGCTAGTGGGGCCGGTTTCCCTGCTTTTGATGCTGGCTGCCAGCGGGCTGAACGGTCAGAACTTTGCCTTCGTCGGCTACCTGCCGCAGGACCCGACCCAGCGCACCCTGCGAATCTGCGAGTTGGAATCGCTGGCGCTGAAGACAGGTCAGTCACAGCTGTTCATCGAAACACCGTATCGCAATCTCGCGCTGTGGGACGCGCTGCTCAAGACGCTGCAACCATCCACGCGGCTGGCCGTGGGCAGCGGCCTCACGCTGCCTGCCGCGGCAACGCGAAGCCAGCCTGTGAAGGAGTGGATGCAGCTGGGCACGCCTGTGCAGAAGGACACACCCGCCGTCTTCGGGATAGGCCGTTAGCTGTCAGCGTAGCGCGGGAATCGCCTTGATCGCGTGGATCGCGCCCTCTCCAACCGCCGCGCCGAACTTCTTCGCCAGCCGCTCGGCCACGTTGTCGCGCCGCGTGTAGTCGATCAGGTCTTCGGCCTTGACGACTTCCCGCGCGACGAAGTCGAGGTTGCCCAGCTGGTCCGCCAGTCCAAGTTCGACCGCTTGCTGGCCGGTCCAGAAAAGGCCGCTGAACAGCTCCGGCATTTCCTTCAGGCGCTTGCCGCGCCCGGACTTCACGGCTTCGATGAACTGGAGGTGGATCTGGTCGAGCATGGCCTGCGCAAACTTCCTCTGCTTCTCCGTCTGCGGGCTGAACGGGTCGAGGAACCCCTTGTTCTCGCCCGCGGTCATGAGGCGGCGCTCGACGCCAAGTTTCTCCATCAGGCCGGTGAAGCCGAAACCGTCCATCAACACGCCGATGCTGCCGACGATGCTGGCCTTGTCGACAAAGATGCGGTCCGTCGCGGCGGCGATGTAGTAAGCCGCCGATGCGCAGGACTCTTCCACGACCGCGTACACGGGCTTCTTGTGCTTGGCTTTCAGGCGCTTGACCTCGTCGTAGATGATCCCTGCCTGCACCGGGCTGCCGCCAGGCGAGTTGATCAGCAACACGACGGCCTGGGCTCCGCTGTCCTCGAAGGCGGCGCGCATCGCGGCCACCACCGCTTCCGCACTGGCGTCGCCGCCGGATGCGATCTCGCCCTTGATCTCGATCACCGCCGTGTGGGGCGCGGTCTTGTCGGTGCTCGAGGCGCCGCGGTGCATCAGGGCCCACAGCAGGAAAACGAAGAACGCCAGCCAGGCAAGGCGCGTGAATGTACGCCAGCGACGCGCGGTGCGCTGCTCGTTCAGCGTGGCAAACATCAGCTTTTCGAAGGTGGCCCTTTCCCAGCCCGGCGCGCCCGCAGTCTGTGACGGCTGGACAGGAGCCGCGGCGGCGGGGGGTTCGGAGCCTGGATATCCGGGCGGTTGCGATTCGCTCATTTGCTAGAACTCGACAGGTTGGAGGTTGTAGGCAGTATGCCAGTGCACCACGCCGCCTTCTTCGGTCAGGGCGATCTTCACCAGGCCTCCGCTGCACGGACCCCCGGCGCAGGCCCCGGTATCGGGCTGGTAGACGGCACCATGGGTGCCGCAAAGCAGCCATCGCCCGGTGTCGTCGAAGAAGCGATTGGGCAGCCAATCCATTTCCATGGCCACGTGGGCGCAACGGTTCAGGTAGGCGTTCACGCGGCCCTCAAACCGGATCGCGAATGCCCGGCAGGTCTGTCCGCCGAACTCCACGTCGAAGGGCACCGCCTCACCGCCCTCCACGAGGTCGACGGAGTTGCACAGAGCGATGGCGTCAGGCATTGGGCGATCAGGCGTTTTCGAGCAACCAGGCATGCAAGTCGCTGACCGAATGCGCGACGAAAAGCGGGTTCAAGGCAACGAAGCCGGCAGGCTCGTGGGCGCCATAGCTCACCCCCACCGACGCGCAGCCGGCATTCAGCGCCATCTGCAGGTCGTGCGTGGTGTCGCCGACCAACAGCGTGCGGGAGGGCTCCGCGCCGGCTTCCTCCATCAGCTCAAGCAGCATGCGGGGATGCGGCTTGCCGGCAGTCTCGTCCGCCGTGCGCGAGCCGTTGAACACTCCCTTGAGCTGGACGCTGCGCAGCGCGTCGTCCAGTCCGCGGCGGGACTTACCCGTCGCCACTGCCAGCCAGTGCTGACGGGCCCTGAGTTCATCCAGCAGCGGCAATACGCCGTCAAAGAGGCTGAGGTCGTCCTGGTGCGCCAAGTAGTGATGACGATAGCGCGCGCCCAGCTCAGGGTACTTGTCCTTCGGAACATCCGGCGCAGCATGGGCCAGCGCCTCCTCGAGCCCCAGGCCGATCACATACGAAGCCGCCTTGTCCGTAGGCATCGCCCCGCCCACGTCCACCACCGCGCGCTGGATGCAGCGCACGATGATCTTCGTGGAGTCGAACAGCGTGCCGTCCCAGTCGAAGGCGATCAGGTCAAACTGGCGGGGGCGGGATGGCATGGTCGGCAAACTTCTTCAGGTCCGCAGGCAGTGCCGCGATCAGTTCGATCCGCTCTCCCGTGGCAGGGTGGTTGAACTGTAACCGCCAGGCGTGCAGGAACATGCGCTTCAGCCCGCGCTTTTGCAGCGCCCTGTTGAGCTCGAAGTCGCCGTACTTGTCGTCGCCGGCGATCCCGTGCCCCTGAGAGGCCAGGTGAACGCGGATCTGGTGGGTGCGTCCGGTCTTGATCGTCACTTCAAGCAGCGTGAAGTCTCCGGCCTTCTGCGCCACCTTGACCAGCGTGATGGCCCGCATGCCGTCCGGGTCATCGCGGCCGACGACCTTGACCCGGCGTTCGCCGTCGGCCTGAAGGTACTTGTGCAAGGGCGCGTCGATGACCTTTTTGTTGGCCGGCCAGGCACCCGCGACCAGCGCCAGGTACGTCTTGCCGGTCTCCCGCTCGCGGAACTGGTCCTGCAGCTTCAGCAGCGCTGCCCTTTTCTTGGCAACCAGCAGGATGCCGGAGGTTTCGCGGTCCAGGCGATGCACCAGTTCCAGAAACCTGGCGGTCGGACGCGCCCGGCGCAACTGCTCGATCACGCCGAAACTCACACCGCTGCCGCCATGAACGGCCACCCCGGCAGGTTTGTCGATGGCGATCAGGTGCTCGTCCTCGAACAGTACCGGAAACTCCCGGGCGGGCGCGGGATTTTCAGCCTTCTCTGCTGCTTTGTCCGAAACTCGAACCGGCGGCAGGCGCACCTTGTCGCCGGCTTCGACCCTGGAATCCGCCGCCGCACGGCCCTTGTTCAACCTGACTTCTCCGCTGCGGATGATCCGGTAGACATGGGTCTTCGGCACACCCTTGAGGAGGCGAATGAGAAAGTTATCGAGCCGCTGGCCGGCGGATTCTTCTCCCACCTCGACTATTTTGACCGCTGCGCCTGCGGGGGCCTCCGCGCCCCCTATAATGTGTTTCACTAGCGTAACGCTGTAAGTGGTTGATTTGCCTTGGAGTTTAGTCCACGCACTGCCACCGGTCACGCTGGAAGGTCGATGCCACCGCCGTCCCCGCGCGCAGATTGCCAGCCAGATGCTGGCGATGGCCCGCCAGGCCAGAGGTCAAGCCGGCACTTTGAAACACTGATACGGAATACCAGTCCCGAGCCCATGCTTGCGGACGGATCAAAGCGAGAACCCCTGTGTTGATGGCGATCCTTTTTGCCTGCTGGCGGTGGCTTACAGCCCCGGCCAACGGCTTGGCATCGCCAGTGGCCCGCGCACCGCGGACCCATGACGCTACAGTCCCTGTAGCGCGCAGCGCCGCCCCTTCGGCGGCCCGTTCTTCGCCCCAATCCTTGTGCCCTTGCCCCGCCCGCTGAGTTAGATCTCGGCAAGCGCGCGCATACCCGGCAATTCCTTTTCGTTTCGAGGCGTCCGTCAGGCAACGAAGTCCGCGCCCACCAGGGCGCGTTTACTGATGTGAAAGTGACGCCATGAAGCGCATGCTGATCAATGCCACGCAGGCGGAAGAACGCCGCCTGGCCATCGTCGATGGACAAAAGCTCCTCGACTACGAAATCGAAATCGAAGGGCGCGAACAGCGCAAGGGAAACATCTACAAGGCGGTTGTCACGCGCGTCGAGCCCTCGCTCGAAGCCTGTTTTGTCGACTACGGCGAGGACCGCCACGGCTTCCTGCCGTTCAAGGAAATCTCCAAGACCTACTTCGCCCAGGGCGTACCGGTCTCGCAGGCCCGCATCAACGACGTGATCAGGGAAGGCCAGGAACTCCTGGTCCAGGTCGAGAAGGAAGAGCGCGGCAACAAGGGCGCGGCCCTCACCACTTTCGTGTCGCTCGCGGGCCGCTATGTGGTGCTGATGCCCAACAATCCGCGGGGCGGCGGCGTTTCGCGCCGCATCGAAGGGGACGACCGCGCCGAACTCAAGGAGGCGATGGACCAGCTGGAGTACCCGAACGGCATGTCCATCATCGCCCGTACGGCCGGCATCGGCCGCAGCGCGCCCGAGCTGCAGTGGGACCTGAATTACCTGCTCAAGCTCTGGGGCGCCATCGACGGCGCAGCCAAGGGCGGCAAGGGCGCCTTCCTGATCTACCAGGAATCGTCGCTTGTGATTCGCGCGATCCGTGACTACTTCAACCACGACATCGGTGACATCCTGATCGACACCGACGACATCTACGACCAGGCCCAGCAGTTCATGGCCCACGTGATGCCCGAGCACGCCGCGAGGGTGAAGCGCTACCGCGACGACGCGCCGCTGTTCTCGCGCTTTCAGATTGAACACCAGATCGAATCGGCCTATGCCCGCGAGGTCAAACTCCCCTCGGGTGGCGTGATCGTGATCGACCACACCGAGGCGCTGGTGTCCATCGACGTCAATTCGGCCCGCGCCATCAAGGGCGGCGACATCGAGGAAACCGCGACCCGTACCAACCTGGAAGCCGCCGACGAAGTCGGCCGCCAGATGCGACTGCGCGACCTGGGCGGCTTGATCGTCATCGACTTCATCGACATGGAAGAGTCGAAAAACCGCCGCGAAGTGGAGAACCGCTTGCGCGACGCGTTGCGTCAGGACCGCGCGCGAGTGCAATTGGGCTCGATCAGCAAGTTCGGCCTGATGGAAATGAGCCGCCAGCGGCTGCGCCCCTCCCTTTCGGAAGGCGCTTCGATTCCCTGCCCGCGCTGCGGTGGCCATGGCCACATTCGCGACACGGAAAGCTCCGCGCTGCAGATCCTGCGGATCATCCAGGAAGAATCTATGAAGGACGGCACCGCCGCCGTGCACGTGCAAGTGCCGGTCGAAGTCGCTTCCTTCCTTCTCAACGAAAAGCGCACGGAGATCGCCAAGATCGAGCTCAAGCAGCGCCTGAACGTGATCATGGTGCCCAACAAGACGCTGGAGACACCGAATTACCGGCTCGAGCGCCTGAAGCACGATGACCCGCGCCTGGATAACCTGCAGGCCAGCTACCACATGGCCGAGGAAATCGAGGACCCGACCACCGTCACGCGCCGCACGCATGAGCGCAGCAACAAACAGGAGCCCGTGATCAAGGGCGTGCTGCCGGACGCACCGGCGCCGATTGCCGTGCCGAAGCCGGAACCCGTGAAGTCGGAACCGGTGGCCAAGGCCCCGGTGGTGGCGCGTGCGCCGGTTCCCGCACCGGCCCCGGTGCCGGCGGAATCCGGCTTCATGGCCTGGATCAAGAGCTTGATCGGCATCACTCCGGCGGCCGTGCCCGTCCCCGTTCCTGCACCAGCTCCGGCGCAGGCTGCGGAACCCCGCAAGGAAGAGCGGCGCGAAGGCCGAGGTGATGGACGCCGTGGCGGCCGCGGCCGTGATGGCGATCGACGCGACGGACGTCGCGGTGAAGGCCGTGGCGGCGAGGGCCGTGGCCGTGACGGCGAACAACGCCGCGAACGTGAGCCACGCGCTGAGGGCGCCGAAGGCCAGGCACCGCGCAACGCGGAAGCCGGACGCCAGCGCGACGGCGAACAGCGTCGCGGCGACCGGCCCGAGCGCGGCGAGCGCCAGGACCGGGGCGAAGGACGCAGCGACCGCGGCCCGCGCGAGCGCCGGGATGCAGACCCGCGCGCCGTCGAAGGCGCTCCAGCCAATTTGCAGGCTGGCGCCGACAGTGCCGCCCCCGAGCAACGAGAAGACCGTCCGCCACGCACGGAGCGGGGCGATCGAGGCGACGGCCGGCGCGAGCGAGGTGACGGCCGCCGTGAACGCGGTGACCGGGGTGACAGGCGTGGTCCGCGCGAGCAGGCACCAGTTGCGGAAGGTTCGGAGGCAGCCGCACTCGCGGGTGCAGCCTCATCAGTGGGCGCTGTCTCCGATACGGGCGTACAGCAGGCCCCCGCGGCCGACGCCGTGATGGAGTCGCATACGCACCAGGACGCGCGTCCCATCAATGGCGCCGAAGGTGAAGAGCATCGCGAGCGTCGGTCCCGAGACCGCTACGGCCGCGACCGCAGGGAACGCGGCGACCGCCAGCCGCGCGAGGACGGCTCGCAAGCGCCGTCCGACACTGCGCCGGTCCAGGCCGCCGCGCCCATGGGAGAATCCGTGCCGGAGCGAACGGAGTCCACAGACCAGGCCGATCACGCCGAGCGCCCGCGTTACCCCACCGGCTTCGTGAACGAGGACGCTGAACCTGTGGCGACCGAAACTGTTGCCGCGCCGACCAGGCCGGCGGCGGCAGTCGCGGCCTTAGCAAGCTCGGCCCCCGCGGCGAGCGGGCTGCCGAAGGTCCAGCCGTTCCAGCTGCCGGTCGACGACCTGGTCCACGTGGCCGAGGGTTCGGGCCTGCAATGGGTCAACTCGAACGCTGAAAAAATTGCTGCCGTGCAGGCCGCGATTGCGGCGGAGCCGGCACCGGAACGCGTTCCGCGTGAACGTCCGGCTCCCATCGTGGTCCTGGAAGGCCCGCTGGTATTGGTCGAAACGCGCAGGGACCTGAACGAGCTGAAGCTGCCTTTCGAGCAGACCAGCCCGCCGCTGCAGTAAGGCCTTTAGCGCTGCCGGCCGGCTCTCTCAGTCGCCGGCAGCGCGCTTCCAGGCCTTGGCGGCGGAATCGGCGTCATCACGTTCTTCGGCGAGCATTGCGAGTGCACGCCATGCATTGCGGTGCAACCTGGCGTCCTTCACTCCCATCGCCGCCTGGCCCATCAGCTGCTGGGCCTTGCCCCAGAGCTTTCGCTTCATGCACGCGGCTCCGGCCAGGTATTGAAGCGCGGCGTCGCGCGGGTTCGCCTGCTGCGCGGCCTCGATGCGCGCTAGCCAGGCACCATCGAAACTGTCCAGTCCCGCCTCAAGTGCGCTCACCAGTTTGACTTTGAGGTTGTCACCCAGCTCCGACTGCCGTTCCCACACCGGCAACAGCCAGTCCCGCGCGAGGTGCGCATCGCCCCCCAGAGTGACCAGCCTTTGCCCTGCATGGATGGCCAGTTCGGGCATGGCCCGCTCGGCCGGCTCCAGTGAGTTCCAGGCGCGCTGGAGCTGGGCCACGTCATGCGCACCATTGAGCAGGTCGACCGCCAGGCCGCGCACGATGCTCGCTGCGGCTCCGGCTGAAAAAGCGCGGTGCTTGGCCAGCAGGCGGGCCGTTTCCAGCGCTTCGGCAGTCTGGCGCGCGAGGCGCGCCGCCTTCAACTTGATGCGCAGCGCCAGCGTGCGACGCGACGCGCCCTGCGGCAACTCCTTCAGCCAGACCATGGCGGCCTGGGGTTCGCGGTCATCGAGCGACCAGTGCGCCGCGCGCAACAGCGCGCCCTCGCGGGTCTCCTGCGCGTCGCGCGAACCCGAGTGTTCCAGTGCAAAGGCAAGGTGTTCCTCGCGCGCCGTCCTGTCTTGCAAGGCTTGGGCGCTCTCCGCCGCCAGCAGGTGCGCGAGAGTTCGCACCTGGGTCGCGTTGCCCGGGCTCTTCCCGCCCGCGGTGAGCGACTTCTCCTGGCCGAGCGCGACTTCGGCCGATTTCCGCGCCCGGATGAAGCGGCCGGCCAGCAGGTGGGAAATCGAATCGAGCAGCGAGCCGTGCATCGCCCGCTCCTTCTGCTGCGAACGCCACCGCAAGGCCTGCCGGGGCAGGTCGAACAGCGCCGAAAGCGCGCCCAGCGCGGAGTGCAGGAACACGAAAGCGCCGAACAGCAGCAGCAGGATGAGGTTGAGCGACAAGTCGACCCGGTAGGGCGGCCAGAACAGTGTCACGGTGCCCTGGTTATTGCCTGCGAACAGCGCGATCGCGACTGCCACGCCGAACAACGCCAGGAGCCAGAGGGCAGCGCGCATGGCAGACCCCTGTCCGTTACCGACCGGCCGCGGCCGTGGTCAGCACCGCGAGCGTTTCATCGATGCGCGGCAGCTCGACGGCGCGCAACTGTCCCTGGACCTGCTGCAACAGTCCGGCCGCGATCTGGGTCTTGCGAGCGGCCGGGTCGAAATATTTTCGTAGCGCCGCAGCGGCGCCCGCCATGTCCGCTCGCGCGGAATCGGTCTGGCGGCCCAGCACCGCGAGGCGCGCGTTCAGCAACTTGAGCTTGAGGTTTTCGCGCAGGAAGAAGGCCTGCTCCGGCGCCAGCAACACCGCCTCCGGCTCGTCGACCCGGCTCACCCGCACCAGGCTCCTGGCTTCGCTCTTGACGTCTTCCAGCATGCTCTCCCACCAGCGCAATGGCGCTTGCGGCGCCTGCTTGCGGCCCACCACTGTGGCAGCGGGGCTCGCCACCGCGTTGGCCAGCGGCAAATCGTCCACCTGCCGCGTCAATTCGTCGAGCTTGACCAGCAAGCCGGGAACATCGGTCACGCTGGCGGCCCGGATCCGATCGATGTCCCGCGCGATCGCCGCACGCACGCGCGCCAGGCGGGGCTGCGCGGCGCGATCCAGGCGCTTGTCCGCGCTGCGTAATTCGGCGAGCAAGGGCTCGACGCTGCCGGTCAACTGGCCCTGCTGTTGCGCCAGCCGCAACGCCGATTCGATATCGACCACGAGGTTTTCATCGCGAGACCGCGACAGGCTTTGCATCAATTCCTCGATCTGGCTGCGCTGCAGGCTCACCTCGCTCAGGCGCGTCTCGATGAGCGCCTGCCGTGCCGCCGTGTCGCGCGCCAGTTCCTGCGCCTGCTTGGCGAGTGCGCGCGCTTCGATCGACGTAGTCCCGGCTTCCTGGGTTTGCCGTGCCAGCTGTTCCTGGATGGTGGAAAGCTTCTGCCAGAGCGCGGCGCTCGCAACCAGCGCAAGCCCCGCAAGCACCACGAACAGGTAGATCACGCCACGGGCCACCAGCACCCCGGCCGGGGCCACCGCGATCGGTTCGGGGGCGACATCCAGCGAGGGAACCTGGCTTTCGGTGGTGGGGGCGCCGGAAGGCTCTGAACTCATCGAAACGATTCTAGGGCCGCCGTTACGTCGTCCATGCCAGGACGTGACTCGCAAACAACACCGAATCCGGCAGCATGGGCGGCATGCGCGATGCGCGGATGTGTGGCAAGCGCCCTGGCCCCACCCCAGTCCTGCGCCGGCAGCAACGCCGTGAGATGCGCGATGGCCTGCGAACTGCTGAAGAGCCACACGCTGCCGTCGGATGCACCGGAGCGCGCCAATGAAAGTTGCACAACGTCGAATTCGGGCCGGCGCCGCACATACACCGCGACATGGTCGACCTGTGCGCCGGTCGCTTTCAATTGCTCCATCAGCCAGTCGCGACCCGCGCCCTCGCCTTCGATGTCCGAGCCCCGCACGATGAGCACCCGGTCGCCTTGGCGGATCTGTCCGCAGACCTGCCGCCACAAGGTTTCAGAATCGAATTGCCCGGACTCGGGCGGCGGTGCGTCGATGGAAGCGGCGGAGACGCCGGCTTCCAGCAGGGCCGCGGCGGTCGCGGGGCCTGGTGCCCACGCGCGCCGGCCGGCGGGCCACGGAACGGCGTCGGCCACCTGATGGAAGAAGTGGCGCACCGCGTTGCCGCTGACGAACATGACGGCGCGGCAAGACCGCAGGGCCTCGCCGTCCACAAGCCATGGAGCCGGCTGGATATCGATCAGCGGCAGCGACTGCACGTCGAATCCGCGCTGCCCCAGCGCGTCGACCCACGACCGGGCTTCGTTGCCGGGCCGGGTCACGAAGACACGCACTGGCGCTCCTAGTGCGCGCCGGCCGCGCGCAGGCGCGCGGCCACTTCGGCGCCGATCTCGGCCGCGTGTTCGAGTCCGGCGACCACAGCGGCAGTCCGGGCTTTCACGAGTGTCCCCGGGCCGTCCGGGTCGCCCCACGCCGCGCGCAATTGCAGGTACTCCCCGGAAAAGACGGCGAAGGCGGCAAGGGGCATCGAACAACTGCCACCCATGGCGCGGCTCACGGCGCGCTCCGCAGCCACGGCAAGCCAGGTCGATTGGTGCGCGAGCGGCGCCAACGCTTCGACCAGGTCGGGGCGGTCCGCGCGCACCTCGATGCCGAGGGCGCCCTGGCCTGCGGCCGGCAGCATCTGTTCCGGCTCGAACACGTGGCGAATCCGTTCGGGCAGACCGAGGCGCTTGAGACCGGCCACGGCCAGCACGATCGCATCGAACTGGCCTTCGTCCAGCTTGCGCAGGCGAGTGTCCAGGTTGCCCCTCAGCGGCTCGATCTTCAGGTCCGGGCGCAGTGAGCGCAACAGCACGACGCGGCGCAAGCTGGAGGTTCCCACCACGGCGCGTTGCGGCAATTCATCCGGATGGGTGAAGCGGCTCGAGACGAAAGCATCGCGCGGGTCTTCGCGTTCCATCACACACGCCAGGGCAAAACCTGCCGGCAATTCCATCGGCAGATCCTTGAGCGAGTGCACGGCGATGTCCGCTCGACCCTCCTCAAGCGCGTTCTCCAGTTCCTTGACGAAGAGCCCCTTGCCACCGACCTTGCTCAGGCTGCGGTCCAGGATCTGGTCACCTCGGGTGGTCATGCCCAGCAGCGACACCTCGTGACCGTGCTGTTCCAGCAATGCCTTGACGTGCTCGGCCTGCCACAGGGCGAGGCGGCTTTCGCGGGTGGCGATGACGAGCTTACTCAATGTCGTAACCTGTTTGTAATGCTTGGGGGGTACTCGATGCTAGCATGCACGTTGCCGAAAAATTAAGCAGCCAGAGGGCCATTTATCCATGTCGCAAAACCCGGAATCGCCCTCGCGGCGCGCCAAGGAGAACGAACGGCCCCTGGTCGAAGACATCAGGCTGCTCGGTCGCATTCTGGGCGACGTGATTCGCGAACAGGAAGGCGTCGAGGCCTATGAACTCATCGAACGCACCCGCAAGCTCTCGGTGGCGTTCCGCCGGGATGCAGACCACGAGGCGGACAAGGCGCTCAAGAGCCTGCTTAAATCGCTTTCCGGCGAGCAGACGGTGAGCGTCATCCGCGCCTTCACCTACTTCAGCCACCTGGCCAACCTGGCCGAGGACCGGCACCACATCCGGCGCCGCGCCATCCACGAGCGGGCCGGCGATACCCAGGAAGGCAGCATCGAAGTCGCGCTGGCGCGCCTTCGCTGGGCCGGCATCGGGGCCAAGACCGTGTCGCAGACACTGGCGCAAAGCTATGTCTCGCCGGTCCTCACCGCCCACCCGACCGAAGTGCAACGCAAGAGCATCCTGGACGCGGAGCGCGACATCGCCAACCTGCTGGCAGCGCGCGACGAGATCAAGGCCCGCGCGCTACCCAAGGACGCCCTGGCGCCGCGAGAGCTGGCGGCCAACGAGGGCCAGATGCGTGGTCGTGTGCTGCAACTGTGGCAGACCCGACTGCTTCGCTTCACCAAGCTCACCGTGGCCGACGAGATCGAAAACGCACTGAGTTACTACGAATCCACTTTCCTGCGCGAGATCCCGAAGATCTACGCCGAACTGGAGCGCGAACTGGGACAGCACCCGGTGGCGACTTTCCTGCGCATGGGGCAATGGATCGGCGGCGACCGCGACGGCAATCCGAACGTCAGCGCCCAGACGCTGGAATACGCGATGCGCAGGCAGTGCGAAGTGGCGCTGCGGCACTTCCTCACCGAAGTGCACTACCTGGGCGGCGAATTATCGCTGTCTGCGATGCTCGTCGGCGTGACGCCGCAGATGCGCACGCTGGCCGACAGCTCGCCCGATGCGAACGAACACCGGCTGGACGAGCCGTATCGCCGCGCGCTGACCGGCGTCTACGCGCGGCTGGCGGCGACGCTCAAGGACCTCACCGGAGGCGATGCCGCGCGGCACGCGGTCGCGCCGCAGAACCCCTACCTGCGTGCCGAAGAGTTCCTGGCCGACTTGCGCATCATCCAGGAATCCCTGCTGGCGCACCATGGCGCGGCGCTGGTCCAGCAGCGGCTGCACCCGCTGATCCGGGCGGTAGAGGTGTTCGGCTTCCACCTGGCCACGGTGGACTTGCGCCAGAGCTCCGACCAACACGAAGCCGTGATCGCCGAGCTGTTGGCGGTATCCAGGATCGAACCGCACTACACGAAGATGCAGGAGCCGGCGCGGCGTGCGCTTCTGGTGAAGCTCCTGGGCGATGCCCGGCCCTTGCGCGTGATCGGCGCGAAATATTCCGACCTCGCCAAGGGGGAGCTCGCCATCTTCGAGACGGCCCGGCGCATGCGGGAGCTGTTCGGCGTGCAGGCCATCCGGCACTACATCATCAGCCACACCGAAACCGCCAGCGACCTGCTGGAGGTGCTGCTGCTGCAAAAGGAAGTGGGCCTGATGACGGGCACGCTGGACGACATGGCCACCTGCGACCTGATCGTGGTGCCGCTGTTCGAGACGATCGACGACCTGCGCAACGCCGCGACCATCATGCGCGAGTTCTACGAGCTGCCGGGCATCGCCCGGCTGGTGCAGCGCTCCGGCGCCGAGCAGGACATCATGCTGGGCTACAGCGACAGCAACAAGGACGGCGGCATCTTCACCAGCAACTGGGAGCTGTACCGCGCCGAGATCGCGCTGGTGGAACTGTTCGATCGTCTGGCCAATTCGCACGACATCCAGCTGCGCATGTTCCACGGGCGCGGCGGTACTGTCGGGCGCGGCGGCGGGCCCAGCTACCAGGCCATCCTGGCGCAGCCGCCCGGCACGGTACGCGGCCAGATTCGCCTCACCGAGCAGGGCGAGGTGATCGGCTCGAAGTACGCCAACCCGGAGATCGGGCGGCGCAACCTGGAGACTCTGGTGGCCGCCACGCTGGAGGCCACTTTGCTGCAGCCGACCAAGACAGCGCCCAAGGCGTTCCTGTTGGCAGCCGAGCACCTGTCGAAAGACAGCATGGCCGCGTACCGCGCGCTGGTCTACGAAACACCGGGCTTCACCGAGTACTTCTTCGGCTCCACGCCGATCCGCGAAATCGCCGAACTGAACATCGGGTCGCGCCCGGCTTCGCGCAAGGCCACACAGCGCATCGAAGACCTGCGCGCCATTCCCTGGAGCTTCAGCTGGGGCCAATGCCGCCTGACGCTGCCGGGTTGGTACGGTTTCGGCGCGGCGGTGCACAAGTTCCTCAACGACAACCCCGCGCAACCCCGGCGCGAGGCGCTGGTGCTGCTGCAGAAGATGTACCGGCAATGGCCGTTCTTCCGCGCCCTGCTCTCCAATGTGGACATGGTGCTGGCCAAGAGCGACCTGGCGCTGGCTTCACGGTATGCCGAGCTGGTCGGAGACGCACGATTGCGCAAACGCGTGTTCGCGATGATCGAAGCCGAATGGCACCGCACCGTCGAAGCCCTGCAGGCGATCACCGGAGAGAAGCATCGGCTAGCCAGCAACCCGGCGCTGCAGCGTTCGATCCGGCACCGGTTTCCCTATATCGATCCCTTGCATCACCTGCAGGTCGAGCTGGTGCGCCGCCATCGCGAAGGCAAGCTCGATGACCGCGCCCGACGCGGCATACACATCTCGATCAACGGCATCGCTGCCGCGCTGCGCAACACGGGGTGAGGCCGCTCAGCTTCCCAGGATTTCGCCTACGGGCCTCAGGTCGTCGACCCGGTCGCAGATGGCCTTGACCACCACCATGATGGGAATGCCCAGCAGCAGCCCGGGCACGCCCCACAGCCAGCCCCAACCGAGGACAGCCACGAAGACGGCGACGGGGTTCATGCTGTTGGTCTTGCTGGTGAGCCAGGGCACTACCAGGTTGCCCATCAGGGTGTGGATGAAGAGCGAGATGCCCGCTGCGCCTGCCGCCATGCGGAATTCGCCAAACTGGACGAAGGCCACCAGCGCGGCCGCTCCCGCGACCACAACCGAGCCGACATAGGGAATGAGGTTCAGCACGGCCGCCACGAAACCCCACACCGCGGCGTGTTTGAGCCCCAACGCCCAGAACGCCAAGCCGGTCACCACGCCCACGACCGCGCTGGACAGCAGTTGCACCAGCAGGTAGGTCTGGATCTGGTGCGTGATTTCGTCCAAGGCCTCGACCGTGATTTTCCGCTTGGACAGGCTGGGCCCGGTGATCTTGACCAGCTTGCGGCGAAAAGTGTCGCCCGAGATCAGCAGGAAGTACGTCAGGAAGGTGACGACGAGCACCTGGCCGACCAGGCTGACCAGGCCTTTGGTGCCGCTCCACAGGTGTTCGCGGATGTCGAAGCGCGCCTTTTCGATCACGACGCGCTGGACACCGCGCCCGGCCGGTGCTGCGGCGCCGGCTTCCTCGGCCGCCTGCTCGAGCTGGGTCGCGGCCTTCTGGACCGTGCCCAGGGCGGTGTCGGGTCTGCCGCGCGCGCGTGCCGACTCGCGCATCTTCTTGGCGGCCGCCGGCAGGGAGTCGATGAACTGGTTGGCATCGTCGCTGAACGAGTAGGCACCCATGCCGAGGCCCCCCAGAATGCCGAGGATCAGCACGCCAGCGCTCAGCGACCGCGGAATACGCACGC
>JBDSWB010000022.1:0-9054 GCA_039926915.1 Ramlibacter sp. | reverse complement strand
GGGCCATCATCGCGCCCATGAGCCAGGTCGCCAGCGACTCCACACTGTCCACGTTCACCGCCAGCGATGGCGACAACCTGGCCATGCAGGATTGGCCGCTGCCCGAAGGCCTGCATCTGCGCGGCGTGGTGGTGATCGTGCATGGCCTGGGCGAACACGCCGGCCGCTACGACCATGTGGCCCGCCGCCTGAACACCTGGGGCTTCGCGGTGCGCGGCTACGACCAGTACGGCCATGGCGAGTCGGACGGGGTTCGCGGGGCGCTGCCGGTTCCGGCGCGCCTGCTGGACGACCTGAGCGACGTCATCGAGAGCACGCGCATGCGCATGGAGCCCGGCGTGCCTCTCATCGTGCTGGGCCACAGCATGGGCGGGCTGGTCGCCGCATCCCATGTGGCCCTGCGCAAGTCGCCTCAAGTCGATGCGCTCGTGCTCTCGTCACCGGCGCTCGACCCCGGGTTCAACCCGCTGCAGAAACTCCTGCTCAAGTTCCTGCCGCGGCTGGTGCCGAACCTCACCGTGGGCAACGGGCTCGACGCCGACTTCATATCGCATGACCCGGCCGTGGTCGCCGCCTACAAGTCCGACTCCATGGTGCACGACCGCATCTCTGCCCGGCTGGCCCGGTTCATCGCGGAAGGCGGCCCCCTGGTGCTGCAGCGGGCGGGCGAGTGGACTGTGCCGACGCTGCTGATGTATGCGGGCGCCGACAAGCTGGTCAATCCTCGCGGTAGCCGGGCTTTCGCGGCGGCGGCGCCCGCGCAGGCGGTGACGGCACGCTGCTTCGACGAACTGTTCCACGAAATCTTCAACGAACTGGAATCCGAACCGGTCTTTGACGCGCTCAAGACCTGGCTGGACGAGCGGTTTTAGTCGCCGCCGGGCGATCGCGGCGCGGCTCGACCATCGCCTGCCGAAATGACGAGAGCGGCGAGAGCCGCCAGCGGCGCTGTGTCGGCGCGCAACACCCGAGCCCCAAGGTTGACAGGTGAGAAGCCTTGTGCCAGGGCCGCTTCTTCTTCCTGCGGTGTGAGGCCGCCTTCCGGACCCGACAGCAGGACCAGCGGCGCCCGTCCCGCCGCACTCGCTGCCAGCGGGCGCGAGGCAGGAGCCAGCGACAGCAGCAGGAGCAGGTCGAGCGACAGGGGCGCGGTCAGCCATTGGGAAAGCTCCATGACCTCGTGCACGGGCGGCACCCGGTTGCGGCTGGATTGTTCGCAGGCCGCCACGCAGATACCCTGCCAGTGCGCACGCTTTCGATCGGCCCGCTCGCCCTTTAACTTGAGCACGCTGCGCTGCGCCACCAGCGGCTGAATGCTTGCGACTCCCAACTCGGCCGCCTTTTCCACCAGCCAGTCCATGCGCTCGTTGGCGGGCATGCCCACGGCCAGGTGCACCTGACGTGCGGCTTCCCGCTCGACAGGGTGGTGTTCGCCGACGAGAACACGGACATGGTTGCGGCCCATCTGCTCGATCACCGCATCAAATTCGCCGCCCTCGCCATTGAACAGCACGATCGGCGAGGCCGGCTGCAGCCGCAGCACCTGGGCGTGCCGCGCGGCCCCCTCAGGCAGTTGAATCGAGGCGCCGCTGGCCAGCGGGGCAGGGCAATGAAACCGGGGCATGGCCTAAACCCGACCGATGGTCCAGGCCGTCGTGGCCTGGATGCCCTCGACTTCGTCGACCAGTCGCAACAGGGGGCCGAGTTCGCGGTATCGTCCGGCCGTGGCCCGGATGTACGCGATGAAGCGCGGCGCGTCCGCCAGGTAGCGGGGCTTGCCGTCGCGCAGCGTGAGGCGGGTGAAGATGCCGGCCACCTTCAGATGGCGCTGCAGCCCCATCCACTCCACCGCGCGGTAGAACTCGCCGAAATCCGGATCCACCGGCAGGCCTGCCTTCAGTGCCTTCTGCCAGTACCGCACGGTGATGTCCAGCACGAACTCCTCGTCCCAGCTGAGGAATGCGTCACGCATCAGGCAGGCGATGTCGTAGGTGATCGGACCATAGACCGCGTCCTGGAAGTCGAGCACACCCAGCCGCGGCTCCCGCTCGTCATGTGGGATCATCAGGTTGCGCGGCATGAAGTCGCGGTGCACGTACACGCTGGGCGCGGCCAGGTTGCGCTCGATGATCAGCTTGAAGGCGCTGTCGAGCGTATCGCGCCGCGCGCCTTCCAGCGTCACACCGCGGTGCTTTTCAAGGTACCAGTCGGGGAAGAGTGCCAGTTCGCGCGCCAGCAGAGCCTGGTCGTACACCGGCAGGACGCCGGGCCGCGACGCTGCCTGCCATGTGACGAGTGCATCGATGGCCCGCAGGTAGAGCGGCCGGTTGGACATGGCGTCGTCCGGGCTGATCGCTTCGAACATGGTGCGGGCGCCCAGGTCGTCGAGCAACAGGAAACCCTGGGCTTCGTCCCAGGCCAACACGCGGGGAACGTTCAGCCGGGCTTCCGCCATCAGCCGGGCTACCTTGACGAAAGCCCGGCAATCTTCCCTGGCGGGCGGTGCATCCATGATGATGCGGCTGACCGTGCGCGCCCCCGGCTCGGGCCGGCCGTCGATGCGCAGGTAGCGCCTGAAACTCGCGTCGGCCGAAGCTGTCCGCAAAGTGGCCGGCGCCAGGTCGAACTCATCGGCAACGCCGCCCAGCCAGCGGTGGAACGCGGCTTCGCGTTGCGGATCGGCCCAGGTCACGGGCGGCGGGGAAGCAGGGGGCGGGTTCGGGGGTACGCTCATGGATAATCCATTCTACAAATGCAGTCCTGCCGGACCGGCGCCTCACAGCCTCCGGCAGCCCCCACACCCTCGATGCACGACCTGAAACTCAACGCGATTCGCGCCCGCTTTGTTCTTGCGCCGATCGCGCTCGCGGCGTGCGCCCTGTTGCAGGCGGGCGCCGCCCGCGCCCAGGGCGAGGGACCGGTGCCGCTCAAGCCCAGCCCGATGCTGCGCGAAGACATCCCCGCCGCGACGCGCGACCAGTTGCCCACCTTCCTGTCCGGTGAGCGCGTATTCGGCCGCACCGACCTGGAAACGGTGGTCGAGGGCGAAGCGCAATTGCGCCGCGGCGACACGGTGATCCGGGCCGACCGGCTGGAGTACTACCAGCCCGACGACCTGGCCAAGGCGCGCGGCAATGTGCGGATCAATCGCGCCGGCAACACGTACGAGGGCCCGCTGCTCGAACTCAAGGTCGACGCTTTCGAAGGCTTTTTCAACGAGCCGCGCTACCGCTTCCTGAAGAACGACGCATACGGCGAGGCTGAGCGCGTCGACTTCATCGACGACAAGCGCGCCATCATCCGCAACGCCACCTACACCACCTGCCAGCGCCGGCCGGGCCCGGGCTGGCTGCCGGACTGGATCGTGCGCGCGGCCAGCATCCGCATCGACAACGAGGAAGAAACCGGGCAGGCCAGCGGCGCGGTGCTCAGCTTCCTGGGGGTGCCCATCCTCCCGGTGCCAGAGCTGAGTTTTCCGCTGACGGACAAGCGCAAATCCGGCCTGCTGCCCCCCACTTTCGGGCTGGGCAACCTGAATGGGGCCGAATTCTCGCTGCCGTACTACTGGAACATCGCGCCCAACCGGGACGCCACCCTCTATCCCACGCTGATGACCAAGCGAGGCGTGGACCTGGGTGGGGAGTTCCGCTACCTGGAGCGCGACTACGCGGGCCAGCTGCGCGCGAACTTCATGCCCAACGACAAGTTGCGGCAAGCCGACCGTTGGGGCTACGCGCTGAAGCACGACGGCGTGGTCGGCGCCGGCCTGCCGACCGGCCCGCTGGTGCTGGGGCTGAACCTCAACCGGGTGAGCGACGACAACTACTGGCGCGATTTCTCGCACAACGCGGCGACGCTCACCCAGCGGCTGCTGGCGAACGAGGGCAGCCTGTCCTGGGCGCGAGGCGACTTTTCGGTGACGGCCCGGGCTCTCAAGTGGCAGACGCTCCAGGACGTCACCTCGCCCATCGTGCCGCCCTACGACCGGCTGCCGCAGGTGGTGGGCCGGTACTCGCGCGCCAACCTGCCCGCGGGGATCGAAGCGTCTGTGGAAGCCGACTACACCCGCTTCGAAGCCGACCGGTTGCTGACAGGGCAACCCAATGCCCACCGCAGCTTCACCCTCGCGCGCCTGAGCCGCACCTGGCAGGCGCCGGGATGGTTCGTGATCCCCAAGCTGCAATTGCACGCCACGCAATACCAGTTCGATGCGCCGCTATCCAATGGCGCCACGACGGCCACTCGCACGGTGGCCACCTTCAGCGTGGACAGCGGCCTGGTGTTCGAGCGCGACACCAGTTTCTTCGGCCGGAGCTTTCGCCAAACGTTGGAGCCGCGGGCCTTCTACGTGTACACGCCGTTCCGCGACCAGAGCCTGCTGCCCAACTACGACTCCGCGGCGAACGACTTCAACTTCGCGACCATCTACACCGAGAACGCGTTCGGCGGCAACGACCGCATTTCCGACAACAACCTGCTCACGCTCGGCGCCAGCACCCGCCTGCTGGACCCGGACACGGGCGCCGAGGCTGCGCGGTTCGGCGTCGCGCAGCGGCTGCGCTTCAAGGACCAGTTTGTCACGCTGCCGGGCGGCGCGCCGGTGAGCGAAAGGCTGTCGGACATCCTGTTCGGCGCTTCGATCAACTGGGCGCCGCAGTGGAACCTGGAGTCGACGGTCCAGTACAACCCGAAGACGGGCCGGTCGATCCGCTCCACCATCGGCGGCCGCTACAGCCCGAGCCACTACCATGTGATCTCCGCGGCCTACCGGTCGCAGCGCGGCTCCAGCGAGCAGATCGACGTCGGCTGGCAGTGGCCGCTGAACGACCTGTGGGGCGACTTCGGGCGCAACCTCGGCCCGGGGCGGGGCGAGGGCGAGGGCCGCTGGTACAGTGTCGGGCGGCTGAATTTCAGCATGCAGGACCGCAAGCTGGTGGATGCCGTGGTCGGCTTCGAATACGACGCGGGCTGCTGGCTCGGGCGCATCGTCTTCGAGCGGCTGCAAAGCAGCACGTCGACGTCCAACAAGCGGGTCCTGTTCCAGATCGAATTCGTGGGCTTCACGCGGCTGGGCTCGAACGCGCTCCAGACGCTGAAGCAAAATGTACCCCGCTACCAGTTCCTGCGCGAGCAGGTGACCTCTCCCAGCCGCTTCAGCAACTACGACTAGTGACCACCATGAACCATCGCTCCTACGCCCTGTGGCTGGCCTGTATCGCGCAGGCCCTGGCGCTTGCCGTGCCCGCGTCCGCGCAAGGGCTGCGCGTGACCCCGCCCGCCATCGCCCGGCCCGCGCCCAGTGGCCCGCGTCAGGCCGACTTCATCGTCGCAGTGGTCAATTCCGAGCCCATCACCAACAATGAAATGCGCTCGCGCATGGCCAGGTTCGAGCAGCAGCTGGCTCAGCAGGGCCAGCAGGTGCCGCCCCGGCCGGAGTTGACCCGCCAGGTGCTTGAGCGCTTGATCAGCGAAAAGGCCCAGATCCAGCTGGCGCGCGAAAACGGCCTGAAGATCGAGGAAGCCCTGGTCGACCAGGCCGAGGCGAACGTGGCCCGGCAAAACCAGATCTCGGGCGCCGAGTTGCGCCGCAGGCTGGCGGCCGACGGCATTGCGTTGTCCCAGTTCCGCGAAGAACTGCGCGACCAGCTGCTGCTCACTCGCCTGCGCGAGCGTGAACTCGATTCGCGGGTGCGGGTGAGCGACCTCGAAGTTGACAACTACATCCGCGAACTGAAAACCAGCACTGACCCGTCCGCGATGGAAGTCAACCTGGCGCACCTTCTGGTTGCGGTGCCGGAGCGGGCCACGGACGCGCAGGTTGCAGCGTTGCGCGCCAGGGCCGAAAGGGCGCGCGACCGCGCCCGCGCAGGCGAGGATTTCGGCAAGTTGGTGAGCGAGATGTCCGACGCCCCGGGCGCGGCCGCGACCGGCGGGCTGGTCGGCCTGCGAAGCGCGGACCGGCTGCCGCCTTTGTTCGTGCAGGCCATCCAGGCCGTGCCGGTGGGGGGCGTTGCCGACGTGATTCGGACCGATGCCGGGTTCCACGTGGTCAAGGTGGTCGAGAAACACCAGGGCGGCCTGCCGGGCGTCAACATCCTGCAGAGCCATGCCCGCCACATCCTCCTGCGGCCCACTCCGCGGCTCAGCGAGGCGGCTGCACGCCAGCAGCTGGCCGACTTCAAGAAACGCATCGAGGCCGGCCAGGCAGATTTTGCGCAGCTTGCGCGCCAGTTTTCCGAAGACGCCAGCGGCCCCAACGGCGGTGACCTGGGCTGGGCCAACCCAGGCCTGTATGTGCCGGAATTCGAAGACGTGCTGAATAGCCTGGCGCCCGGGCAGATCGGCGAGCCGCTGATCTCCCGCTTTGGCGTGCACCTGATCCAGCTGCTCGAGCGGCGGCAGGCGACGCTTTCGCAGCGCGAGCAGCGCGAGGTCGCGCGCGGCCTGGTGCGCGAGAAGAAGCTCGACGAGGCCTACACCCAGTGGGCCCAGGACGTGCGCGGCCGCGCCTACGTTGAATTGCGGGAACCGCCGCAGTGAATGTGGCCTCCACGCTTGTCACTTCGTGTACTGCGCTGCCCCCCGAGGGGGCGCAATCCGCCTTCGGGCGGCCCGGCGGCGGATTCATCGCTATCGGCCTTTGAAGCACATTCCCCGCAAGCGTTTCGGCCAGCACTTCCTGGCCGACCCGGGTATTGTCGACGGCATCGTGCGGGCGATCGACCCGCGGCCCGGCCAGGCCATGGTGGAAATCGGACCGGGCCTTGCGGCACTGACCCAGCCGCTGGTCGAGCGCCTGGGCCGCCTCACGGTGATCGAACTCGACCGCGACCTGGCATCGCGCCTGCGCAGCCACGCGCAGCTCGAAGTGATTGAGGCAGATGTCCTGCAGGTCGATTTCGCGAAGCTCGCGCAATCCGCCGGCGTCGACAGGCATCGGGTCGTGGGCAACCTGCCCTACAACATCTCAACACCCATTCTCTTTCACCTGCTCGGCTTCGTGGCGTGCATCCAGGACCAGCACTTCATGCTGCAAAGGGAAGTGATCGACCGGATGGTGGCCCAACCCGCTACCAGCGACTACGGGCGCCTGTCCGTGATGTTGCAGTGGCGCTATGCGATGGAGAACGTGCTGGCCGTGCCGCCCGAGTCATTCCACCCGCCGCCGCGCGTGGACAGCGCCGTGGTGCGCATGGTTCCGCTCGCGCAACCGGCACAGGTCGACGAACAGCTGCTCAGCGAGATCGTCCAGGTGGCTTTCAGCCAGCGCCGCAAGATCTTGCGCAACACGCTCGGCAAGTGGCTGGAGGAAAGAAATTTCGGCGGCAAGTTCGATGTGCAGCGCCGAGCGGAAGAAGTGCCGGTCGAGGAGTACCTCGCGATCGCGGCCTCGCTGTCAGGCAGACCGGTCATCGAATGAGACGGGCCCGTCGCACGCCGCGCGCGGAATAACATGCAGCGCGCCCACCAACAAAAAAGCCGGGGTCTCCCCGGCTTTTTTACCTGGCTAGCAAGAATCAAAATACGCAGTGTTTTGATTCTTAAGCTGCTGCGAGCCAATACCCCGCATTGAATGGGCTGCTCATGCGCAGCGCCAGAGGTGACACGTCCACCAGTTTGTCGGTGGGCATCTTTTCGCCGTTGTCGGCTGTCACGGGGGCGTTGATGCCGCTCGTGTCTGCCTGAGCCTCGTTCGCCCGTTCTGCTTGGCTGGTGTGTGCAGAACGGGCTACAGAAAAGAATAGAAGCACCGGAACGGTATTTTTCGATCCGCCCAGTAGTCCGCAGTGTCGCGGAAGATGTCCAGCAGCTGCTCGCGCGCTTCCTTGTCGAACTTGGCATTGGCCGGGATCTGCTCCAGCACCACGATGAAACCGGGCTGAGGGCCCGACTTGTGCACCGGGTCCGTCATGCAGTCGTACAGCGCGTCGAAGTTCTTCCCAAAGTGCGCCGGCAGGATGAACTGCTGCGCAATCAAGTCGAGGACGTCCTGCTTGCTTTGGGCGTTGGCCAAGTTGGCGTACAGAAAATGCTGCCCCAGCGCGCGCGCCGCATCCTGCAGGTCCTGCACCCGGAAGGCCCGGATCGACTGCACGATGTTGGTCCGCACGCCCTTGAGGGCGTTTTCGGTGGTCTCTTTACGAAGTGGCGTGTCCATCTCCGCGTCTCTTTCCATAGTCACAAATTCGTCCCGCTTCATTTGGGGGTCACTCCACGATTTTTCGAAAGCTGGCGTAGTGGTCAGCGGTGTAAAAACAAGCGTGTGGCGCCCTGGCGGGTCCGCCGCACACGATGCG
Organism: Ramlibacter sp.; assembly: GCA_039926915.1. Taxonomy (GTDB): domain Bacteria; phylum Pseudomonadota; class Gammaproteobacteria; order Burkholderiales; family Burkholderiaceae_C; genus Ramlibacter. The sequence goes on along the minus strand of JBDSWB010000022.1, from coordinate 757 downwards.
CCGGGCGCCCCGGTCGCGCGATCCTGGCGTGGTGACGGTGTACTCGCGGTAGAACCCCCGCTTTTCCGCCGGTAGCATGCGCTCCCGGTTTCCGAACACCGCACCGTCCTTTTCATACCGGAACGGTCCGCCCTGGCGGATCAGTTCATAGGTCGACCGGCCTTCCCTGGGCAACTCAGCAACTCGTATGTTGGCTGGACTGCTTTCGGCGGGGCGGTCAGTCCACGTCCTGGCTTTCGCGAGGGGGGTGGTGAACGCTGCTGCCAACAAGAAGCTAGTAAGCGCAAACTTGAAAGCTGCGATGCGCACCATGAACGGACCTTCTTCGGTGACCTTGCGACGCTGGACCGGGCTTTCCCGGACCCTGCGTACCTCCGGGTAAACCCGGAAATTAACAGGCGGTAGTGTGACTTATCTGGCCCCAAAACGCAAGCGGCTGCCCAATTTTTGGGCAGCCGCCAAGGGCTATTGCCAGCCTCGACTTGACAAGCAAGTTAGTACCAGCTGTCTAAATTGCCCTTATCTCGCCGCGTTTGCGTCAGCCACGGTGAGTGCCGCCATATTGACGATGCGACGCACCGTGGTGCTGGCGGTGAGAATATGCACGGGTTTGGCCGCGCCGAGCAGCACCGGGCCGATGGCGATATTGCCGCCCGCGGCCGTCTTGAGCAGGTTGTAAGAAATATTGGCTGCGTCGATGTTGGGCAGCACCAGCAGGTTGGCGTCACCGGCCAGCGTGCTGTTGGGCATGATCAGA
>JBDSWB010000021.1:0-7115 GCA_039926915.1 Ramlibacter sp. | reverse complement strand
GCCGGAGCGGGCGAGTGGCGCAGGTGGTCTACGCGCAAGTCCTGCAACAGCTCAGTCAGGCGCTTCTCGATGTTGGCGCGCGTGAGCGGATTGCCTTCGGCGTCACGCTGAAGTTCCAGCACGGCGCGCACGTTCTCTTCGACATTCAGCTTGCGGAAGATCGAGGCTTCCTGCGGCAGGTACGACAGTCCCAGGCGCGAGCGTCGGTGGATCGGCATGTGTTCCACGGTCTTGTCGTCGATCGTGATCTCGCCCGCGTCGGCGCGCACCAGCCCCACGATCATGTAGAAAGACGTCGTCTTGCCCGCGCCGTTCGGCCCCAGCAGCCCGACCACCTCGCCCTTGGCGACCTCCAGCGACACGTCCTTCACCACCTTGCGGCTGCCGTAGGCCTTCTGCAGGTTCAGCGCGCGCAGGCGGCTTTGGCCGGCGGCGGGCGGGGCCCGCCCGGCGGAGGCCGGTTCAGTCACTTCCGGCTCCCGTCGATCGTCGTGCTCTGGCGCAGCTGCGTGGGAGGGGGCGCGGCCACCGCCGGCGCCGAGGCCGTTGGCTTGGGCGCCAGCACCGCGCGCACCCGGCCGCCAGTCGCCGGGCCGGCCGGCCCGCCATCGACGGTGAACACGTCGTTGCTGTTGTCGTAGGTGATCAGGCTGCCGGTCATCTCGTCGTTGAGCGCGGCGCCCCGGAACCGGCGCAGCTCGGCCTTGCGGATGAACTTCACCCGATCGGCCTTGCCGTCGTACTCGATCGTTTCGCCTTCGCCCTCGATGAATTCGTCCAGGCCTTCGCGCTTTTGCCGGTAGAACGCAAGCTTCCCCGCCTCGGCCGTCACCACGCCGTACTGGTAGCCGTCGGCGTCCTGGCGCACTTCCACCCGCGCGCCGCGGATGGTGATGGTGCCCTTGGTCAGGACCACCCGGCCGGTGAACACGCTGGCCTGCTTGAGGTCGTCGTAACGCAATGCGTCGGCCTCGACATTCATGGGCTTGTCGCGGTCGGCCTTCTCGGCGTGAACCGGCCCTCCCGCAAACGCAAAAGCGAAGGAAAACAGAAGGGCAAGGTGGGGATTTTTCATAAAGGCATGAATCTTGCTGTCATTGTAGCCAGACAGCAGACGCAAGCCCGCGGCACGGGCTTTGCTTCCATGAAAATTGAGGGCCGTCGCGCCGGCGCCGCGAGGGCTAACGCGACTTGCGCGCTTAGGCGATCAGGTAGTCGGTGACGACGAGGGCCTGTTCCATGTTGCCGGACAGGTCGCCGTCGGTATAGAAACGACCGGCCACGCCGATCGACGGCACACCGGTGATCTTGTAGGCATCCTGCAGCTGCACGGCGCGCCGGGCCTTGCTGGACACGGCGAAGGAGGTGTACAGCTCCTTGAACTTGGCCCGGTCGAGGCCGTTCTTTTCGGCCCAGCCCAGGATGAGCTCTTCCCGGTCGGTCGGGTTGCGATCCTCATGCACAGACTTGAAGACCTTGGCGTGAAGCTCGGGCAGCTTGCCCATGGCTTCCAGCGCATAGAACAGGCGCTGCTGCGGCACGAACTCGTCGCGGAAGGCCACGGGCACGCGCTTGAGCACGACGTCCGGCGGCAGCTTCTTCGCCCAGGCTTCGAGCCGCGGCTCGAACGCGTTGCAGTGCGGGCAGCTGTACCAGAAGAACTCGACCACTTCGACTTTCCCCGGCGGGGTGTCGACATTGACGCGCTGGTCAAGCGTCAGGTATTCCTTGCCCGATTCGGGCTTCTTCGATTGGGCGAACACGGCGCCGGGCAGGCCCAGGGCGGCGGTGGCCAGGACGCAGGCGGCCCCGACGGAAAACTCGCGACGATTCATTTTTCGATCCACTCCTTGTGAAGCTGTCTGAGGCCAGCCCGGCCGGAAGGTTCCAGCCGGCGCGCCAGTTCGCTAGCGCTGCACCCGCACCAGCGCGGTTTCCACGCCGCCGGATTCGAGCTTTTCCTTCTGCCGATCGGCCTCTTCCTTGCGCTCGAAAGGGCCTACCCGGACGCGGAACACCTGGCGGCCCGACTGCTCGCGCTCAGTCACCCTGGCCTCAATGCCCATCAGGGACAGCTTGGCCCGCTGCGCCTCGGCGTCTTCGGCCGTGCGGAAAGCGCCGGCCTGCACGAAATACAGGAACGGGTCACCATTGGCGGCAGCGCGCGCCGAGGCCAGCTCGCCCAGAGGATCGGCGCTCGGCGGTCGGGTCGTCGCCTTGGCGGTCACGGCCGGCTTGCCGGGTGCTGACGTGGCCGGTGCCGGGATGGTGGCCACCGGCGGCGCCGGCGCGACGACTGCGGGTGCGGGCGCCATAGGCCTGGCCGGGTTCTTTCCGTACAGCGGTGCGTTCGGATCCCAGTCGCGGTTCTTGCGGATTTCGGCGGCATCCTGTTCGGCGTTGCGGATCTGGCCCTTGTTCAGGAACGGGATCGGCACCTTGGTCACGTAGACCGCTACCGCCAAGGCGGCGGCCAGGCCCAGCACGACCCCGATGATGATGCCCACGATGACGGAGCCACGCTGACTGTGTTTCACTGCATTGATCCTGCCGATGGGTCTTACATTTTGCGCGGTGCGCTCACCCCGAGCACCGCCAATCCATTGTGCAACACCTGGGCAGTGGCCGCGACCAGCGCGAGCCGGGCGTTGCGCACCTCCTCGTCGTCGACCAGGATGCGCTCGGCATCATAGTAGCTGTGGTACGCGGCAGCCAGCTCCCGCAAAAAGAAGGTCACGTCGTGCGGCGCGAAGTCCTCGGCGGCGCTGCGCAGCATCCCCGGGTACTTGGCCAATTGCAGCATCAGGGCCAGGGCCTGCGGACTCTGCAGTGCGGACAGGTCCGCGCCCGGCAGGGCCGCCGTCTCGCCGCCCCAGGCCGCCAGCACCGAGCAGATCCGGGCGTGCGCGTACTGCACATAGTAGACCGGGTTGTCGTTGCTTTTCGCCACCGCCAGGTCGATGTCGAAGACGTATTCGGTGTCCGCCTTGCGCGAGGCCAGGAAGAAGCGCACCGCGTCCTTGCTGGTCCATTCGATCAGGTCGCGCAGCGTGACGTAGCCGCCGTCGCGCTTGGAAATCTTCACTTCCTCGCCTCCGCGCATCACCCGCACCATGGTGTGCAGCACGTAGTCCGGGTAGCCCTGCGGAATGCCCACGCCGGCGGCTTGCAGGCCGGCGCGCACGCGGGCGATCGTGCCGTGGTGGTCGGTGCCCTGGATGTTGATCACCTTCTCGAAGCCGCGCTCCCACTTGGTGATGTGGTACGCGACGTCGGGCACGAAATAGGTGTAGCTGCCGTCGCCCTTGCGCATCACGCGGTCCTTGTCGTCGCCGTACTCGGTGGACTTGAGCCACAGCGCACCTTCGTTCTCGTAGGTCTTGCCGGCGTCCCGGAGCTTCTGGACCACGGCGTCGACCTTGCCGCCGGTGTAGAGGCTGGATTCCAGGAAGTAGTTGTCGAAGCGCACGTCGAACGCACGCAGGTCCAGGTCCTGCTCGTGGCGCAGGTAGGCCACCGCGAACATCCGGATGCCGTCGAGGTCGTCGGCGTCGCCCGATGCGGTGAACTCGCGGTCGTCCGAGCGCACCGTCTGCTTCGCGAGAAAGTCCGCCGCGATGTCGGCGACGTAGTCGCCGTTGTAGGCGGTCTCGGGCCACTGCGGGTCGCCCGGCTTGACCCCTTTTGCGCGCAGCTGCGTCGAAATGCCCAGGTTCGCGATCTGCACGCCGGCGTCGTTGTAATAGAACTCGCGGTAAACGTCCCAGCCCTGGGTCTTGTAGAGATTGCACAGCGCGTCGCCCAGCGCCGCCTGGCGACCGTGGCCCACGTGCAGCGGCCCAGTGGGGTTGGCGGAAACGAATTCGACCAACATCCGCCGCCCGCTCGTCGGCGCGACGCCGAAGGCCCGGCCCGCCGCGAGCACTTCGCGCACCACCTGCTGCTTGGCTTCGGGCGTGAGCTTCACATTGAGAAAGCCCGGGCCAGCGATGTCGATCGCCTCGACCCAGCGCTGGAACGCCGGTTGTGCAAGCACTGCGGCCTTCAGTTGCTCCGCGACCTGCCGCGGATTCTGCTTGAGGGGCTTGGCCAGCTGCATCGCCGCGGTGCAGGCAAAGTCGCCATGGCTCGCGACTTTGGGCGACTCGAACACCGCCTTGTCGCCTGAGCCGGGTGAAAGCCTTTCCAGCTCGTCGGCGAGGCCGTCGAGCAATTCTTGTTTGACGAGGAGCATGGTGCCGATTTTACGGGGGCGGGCCGGGTGAGCCCGGTCATCGGGCCAGGGGGTTCCGCCGTTGTATGCTGGAATCGATCGCGATTCACCCCACCACCCTTGTTCCAGGAGACCCCTATGAAGAAGTTCCTCAGCCTGATGACGCTCGGTTTTGCCCTTTCCATGGGCTCGGCTTATGCGGCGAGCCACGTCGGTGCAGCGCCGATGAAGGCGGGCGAAGCCGGCTGCGAGGCCAAAGCCGCGGACAAGAAGCTGGCGGGCGCCGCCAAGACCAGTTTTCTGAAGAAATGCGAGGCGGACGCGGGCTCAGGCGCAGTAGCCACCTGCGAGAAGAGCGCGGCCGACAAGAAACTCGCCGGCGCAGCCAAGACGAGTTTCCTCAAGAAGTGCGAAGCAGACGCAGGCGCGCCCCCGGTCGCGGCATGCGAAAAGTCCGCCGCCGACAAGAAGCTGGCCGGAGCTGCCAAGACCAGCCATCTCAAGAAGTGCATGGAAGACAGCAAGCCGGTTGCCGATGCCAAGCCCGCTGCCGAGGCGAAGCCGATGGCTGCCGCCAAGCCGGCCGCAATGGCCGCATCAGCCAAGAAGTAAGAGCCCCCCGCTACCTCATTCGCTGTTCACGAAACCCCGCCGGCAGCCGCCGCGCGGGGTTTTCTCTTGAGTCCTGTGAGATTTGACCCATCGGTCATCGGATCAGCGAGAAGGGTCGTTGAGCTATTGCCAATCTGGCGTAATTCAACCCCTAATGGAGGAAAACCCGTGAACAAACTAATCACCGTGATCGTGCTGGGCACAAGCCTGGCGTTTGGCAACGCATTTGCCGTCTCGGCAGATCCCGCACCGGCCAAGCCCAAGACCAAGCAACAGATCAAGATGGCCAGCTGCAACAAGGACGCCAAGGAGAAGACGCTCAAGGGCGCCGAGCGCAAGAAGTTCATGAGCAGTTGCCTGAAGGCGCAGGCGTAACGCCTTCGGCCGTTATCCGAAACCGCGCGCGAAGAACACGGCCACCAGCGGAATGACGGCCAGGATGTGGGCCTGCACCATCACCCACTTGCGCGCGGTGCGCACTTGCGCCTCGTTGGGCAGCGCACCGGTGGCGCGCAACTCATTGCGCCAGCGCAGGAACATCATCGTGGACTTGATCGACAGCAGGCCGACGGCCACGAACATCGCCAGCTTGAGGTGCAGCAAACCGTTGGTCCAGTACCAAGACGTGCCTTTCACGCCCCACCAGGTGCGGGCGATGCCGGTGAGCAGCACCGCGCCGGCTGAGATGCCATAGACACTGTCCACCTTGCCAAGCCGCTCCACCACGCTGGCATTGAGCCATTCGGGCCGGCACAAGGCGGCTTCGCTCGAGATGAACACCACCATCGTCAGGATGGCCAGCAGGTGGGCGTAGGCCAGCAGGGCTTCGAAGGTCATGGCGGGCTTTCAGGCTTTCCAGAAATCGGGTTGGCTGTAGCTGTGCTTGAGGAAATCGATCCAGAGGCGCACTCGCAGCGGCAGGTGCTTGCGCTGCGGAAACACCGCGTAGATGCCATTGGGCGGCGCCGAGAACTCGGAGAGCACTTCGGTCAGCGCGCCCGCCGCGATCTCACCCTCCACTTCCCAGGTGCTGCGCCAGGCGAAGCCCCAGCCGGCCAGGCACCAGTCGTGCAGCACCTGCCCGTCGGAACAATCGAGCGGGCCGCCGGGCTTAAGGTGCACCACCTCGTATTCTTCGGCACGCGCGGCGTCCGTGAGGACGCCTTCCTGCTTGCGCCCTTGGGCGTTCCGCGGCACGCGGAATGCCCAGCCGCGGGTCTGCGAGGCGTCGCTGGACAAGGTGAGGCAGTCGAACTTCACCAGCTCGTTCGGGTGCTTCGGCGTGCCGTTGCGCTTCAGATAGTCGGGTGTGGCCACGCACAAGCGCCGGTTGTCGGCCATGCGCACGCTCACCAGCGAAGAGTCCGGCAGGTCGCCGACCCGCACCGCGCAATCGAAGCCTTCGCCAGCCAGGTCGATCACGCGGTCGGAGAGGTTCAGCGAGATGGTGACGTCGGCATGCAGCTCGCGGAACTTGGGCACCAGCGGCGCGACGTGGCGACGACCAAAGCCGGCCGGCGCCGTGATGCGCAGGTGGCCACTGGCCTTCACGCCGCCGGCGCTCACGCTGCCTTCGGCGTTGGCCAGGTCCGCCAGCAGCCGGTGGCAATCCTCAAGGAAGGCGCTGCCCTCGTGCGTCAGCGTGATGCGGCGCGTGGTGCGCACCAGCAGCTTGACGCCCAGCCGCTCCTCCAAAGCGTCGAGGCGGCGGCCCATGATGGCCGGCGCAACACCTTCCGCCTTGGCCGCGGCCGTCAGGCTGCCCTTGCCGGCGACCGAGACAAAGGATTCCAGCTGCTTGAGTTTGTCCATGCTGCAATGATTATGCGCATGGAGGTCAGGAATGGGCCAGCTTAAGGCGCGATTGCATCGCGGACCAGGACGTTCAGGCGGCCGGTGGAATCACCTTGAGTGCTTCCAGTTCGGCCATCTCGCTGGCGCTGTAGTCCACTTCGGCCAGCAAGGCCCGCGTGTGCTCGCCCAGTTTCGGTGGCTGCAACCGCACCCCCGGGCGCTCGTTGCCCAGCTTCAGCGGCAGCAGCGGGACCTGGGTGGTTCGGCCATCCGGCAGGGTCAGCGGCGCCAGCCCGCCAGTGGCGTTGAGGTGCGGGTCGTCAAAGAGGTCTTCGGGCCGTGTGATTGGCGCGAAGGGCAGGCCGCGCTTCTCGAAGACCGCGGTGAGTTCCGCCGCACTGTGGCCCGCCAGGCGCGAGCGCAGGATCGGCATCATCCACTCGCGGGCGTTGACGCGATCGTTGTTGGACTTCAGGCGCGGGTCGGCCTTCAGGTC
>JBDSWB010000020.1:0-10868 GCA_039926915.1 Ramlibacter sp. | reverse complement strand
TTCACCTGGCAGGAAGCTTTCCGTGAAGAGCTGGTCATGATCGCGCCGCTGCAGCCGGGGGCCGCGCTGGACACGCTCATCACATTCAGTGATGGCTGCGCCTATCGCGAAGTCGCGCGCGCCTGGGCGCGCGAGCATGGTCGCCCGCCAAGCCAGGAGGTGGAAATCGGCTCTTACCACGCCTTGATCGCTTCGGTGTCGGCCGGCATGGGCGTGGGGCTGGTGCCTCGCTCGGTGCTGAAAGTGGCGGACGCCAGCGCCGTGGTGATCAAGCGCCTGGGCACTTCATACAGTCGGCAAGTCACCTGGCTGGTCACGCGTGCCGGCAGCCGCTCGGCTGCGATCAACGCCTTGCGCGATGCGATCGCGCGCTGAGCGTGCGTCGTGCGCGTTGCGGTCTTCCCAAAAAAACAGCCACCTTGCGGTGGCTGTATCAAGTCCTTGGAAGGACGTCGTTGGGAGACTGAGAATTTCTTGGTTCTTGCGTGTGGGGTACTTGCGTGACAGCGTGCAGCGACTTTAATTGCGCTTGCCTGTTTTGGCATCCCCCAATCGGAGGATAGCCAGCGCAAGACCCTGACTTACGGCCTGATCCTGGTGATTTTTCTCACGCTTGGCGAGCGATCCAAAACTCTTTTACACCGCATTACATCTGGTGACAGGGAAGGCGCAGCGCAAAACAGGCGCCGCCGCCCGGCTGGGCCTCGCAGGCCACCGACCCATGGTGGCGCTGCGTAATCGAACGAACCAGCGCCAGACCCAGACCCACGCCGCCGTGCCGCTCGCTGGCACCAGAGAGACGATAGAACGGCTCGAAGATGCGCTCGCGTTCGGAAGGCGGAACGCCCGGTCCGCGGTCGCGCACGCGCACCACCGCGCTGGCGCCCTCCCGAGTCAGTTCCATCGTGACCGGTCCGGTGCTGTAGCGGCGGGCATTCTCCAGCAGGTTTCGGATCGCCCGGCGCAGCAGTTTGGAAACCCCCTTCACGACCAGCGCCCGGCCTTCGTTGCTGGGCACCAGCTCGGCGCCGGCTCGTGCGCATTCTTCGGCAGCCAGGCCCGTCAGGTCCACCGCCTCGATCGTGCCCAGGTCGCTCTCGCGGGTGTCGAGCCGGCTGGCCAGCAGGATCTCGTCGATCAGCTGGTCCAGTTCGGCGATATTGCGCCGGATCTCGTCCTGGAACGCCGGAGATGTCTCGGCGCCCATCAGCTCCACGCCCATGCGAATTCGCGCGAGCGGCGAGCGCAGTTCATGTGACGCATTGGCCAGCAGCGACTTGTGCGATTGCAAAAGCGTCTCCACGCGCTGCGCTGCATGGTTGAAGCGTTCCGCCAGGAAGGCCAGCTCGTCCGAACCCGACTCCTTGATTCGCGTGGACAGATCACCCTCGCCCCAGCGCTCCACGCCCAGACGCAGGTCATCCAGGCGCTGGGTCAGCCGGCGGATGATTGGATAGGTTCCGATGGTGACGGCCAGGGCGGCGATGCCCAGGATCCACAGAAGCCCACCCGGCCCGCGCGCCCACCACGAGCGCCCAGGCGGCACCTCGCCCGGTGCACGCTGGCGCGGCGGCAGCTGCACGACCAGTGTGCTGCCGTCGTTCATCGCCACCTGGAACTCGAGGCCTTGCCCGGGAACGCGAACCGGCCGGCTCTTCACCTGGCCGATCACGTCGCCGGCCTCGTTGCGGATGATCACTTCCCGCGCCGGCGCCTGTTCCGCGTTGGCGCGCCACAACCAGCCGAACGCAAGGGTGAGCACCGCGACCGCCACCACCACCGCCAGCCACAGCCGCAGATACAGCGGAAAGCGAAAGCGCGAGCGCCACGCCGTCATGCGGGTCTGGGACAAATCAGTCCTGCTGCTTGGCGAAGACGTAACCCACCCCGCGGACGGTGAGGATGCGTTTGGGGCTCTTAGGATCGGCCTCGATGGCCGCGCGGATGCGTCCCATGTGAACGTCGATCGAGCGGTCAAAGGCTTCGAGCTCGCGGCCTCGCACCGCTTCCATGATCTGGTCGCGCGTGAGCACCCGTCCGGCGCGCTCGGCCAAGGTGATGAGCAGATCGAATTGATAGGAAGTCAGTTCGCAGGCCCTGCCGGCCACCGTGACGGTACGCGCGTCACGATCGATTTCGAGCGTGCCGAATCGCAGCATCGCCGCTGCCGGCTGCGCGCCTTCGACGCGGCGGCGCAGGATCGCGCGGATGCGCGCCAGCAGCTCGCGCGGCTCGAAAGGCTTGGGCAGGTAGTCATCGGCGCCGAGTTCCAGCCCGACGATCCGGTCCATCGGGTCGCCCTTGGCGGTGAGCATCAACACCGGTATCTGGCCGGCCTCGCCGGGCATCGCGCGAACCCGGCGGCAGACTTCCAGTCCATCCATGTCCGGCAGCATCAGGTCGAGGATGACCAGTTCGGGCACCGCGCCGGCCGGCGGTTCCTGCAACAGGGCCAGCCCGGCCCTGGCGTCGATCGCATGGGTGACCCCGAAGCCCGAGCGCCCGAGGTACTCCCCCACCATCTGCGCCAGGCGCGCATCGTCTTCGATCATCAGGAGTTGCTGCATGGTGGGGATGGTAATGAGTTCCCCGCCCCTTGGACTGAGCTGGGCTGCGGCTTCAGCCACGCCCGCGCCTGTCCATGCGCTGCTTCAGGTGCTCGGCCACCTTGAGGCGCTGCTCCGGGGTCAGCACGTCGGCGGCGTCGGCAAAGGCTTGCACCTGCCGGCGGCTGCGTGCGTCCGCCACCTGCATCTGCGTCGCCCGCAACTGTTCCAGCGCGCGTCGGTCAATCACGGTCGCCGCCAGCAAGTCGATGCCGGCGCGCCGGGCCTGACGCATCTGGTCGCGCAGGGGCTTCAGGTCGGCCATCGCGGCCGCGGCGATCGCGACCAGGCGGTCCTTCTGCTGGGGAGTGCCGCCCACTTCTTGCAGCATGCGGCCGATGCGCCAATCGAGGCGGCGGGCGCGCTCGGCCGGATCGGGGTGACCCCAGCCCTGGGCCTGCACCTGGGCGCCCAGCAGCCCGAGCCCGCTCGCGGCGGCCAGGGCCGCGAACCAGCGGCGGCGATTGTTGTGCGGGAGGGGAGTGGCTGGCTCAGGATGGGTCATGGTGTTCTCCAAATGGGGGCAGCGCCGAGGCGGCGCGAACCTTGCATATTGGGTGGCGCCCGCCGCGTTGGCTTGAAGCGGCGGTAAAGTTAGGTAAATGGCAGCGCCTTCCTTCGCTCGACTCGCCGACATGGTGGCGGCCCATGCGGTGGCCCGCCCCGGCTCGGTGGCACTGAGTTTCGAGGGCCGCGACCTCACCTATGGCGAGCTGGCGGGCGCCTGCGAACGCCTCGCTTCACGGCTCTGGCATGGCTGGGGCGTGCGTCAGGGTGACCGGGTGGCCTGGCTGGGCGGCAACCACACGGGCCAACTCGAGCTGCTGTTCGCACTGGCGCGCATTGGCGCGATCCTGCTGCCGCTGAACTTCAGGCTGGCGCCTTCGGAGTGGGACGCGCTGATGGCGGATTGCGGGCCCGCGCATCTGGTGTACGACGCTGGCTGGGCCGGGCCGGCGCAACAGCTGGCGGCGCGCCACCACGCGATCCCGCATGCGGTGGACGAACTGGAAGAGCCCGGCGATTGGGAGCGTGCGCCCGCCGCGGGCGAGCCTTCGTCGCCGGTGTTGCTGGTGTACACCTCCGGCACCACCCGCCGCGCAAAAGCGGCCGTGCACACGCAGGCCAACCTGCTGGCCAACATGGCGATCGCCTCGGCGGTTCAGGAGATGACGCCCCAGGACGTGGTGGCCACCCTGCTGCCCCTGTTCCATGTCGGCGGGCTGTGCATCCAGACGCTGCCCGCCCTGTACAGCGGCGCCAGGGTGATCCTCCACCCGCGCTTCGCGGCCGATGCCGCACTCGATTGCTTCGTGCGGGACCGGCCGACGCTCACCCTGCTGGTGCCCGCGACGATGAAGGCGTTGCTGGACCACCCGGGCTGGCCCGGCGCCGACCTGTCCAGCCTGCGGGCCGTATGGGCTGGCTCAAGCCTGCTGCCCGCGCCGCTGGTCAAGGCCTTCCACGCGCGCGGGCTGCCGGTGTGCAACGTGTACGGCGCCACCGAAACCGGGCCGTTCTCCATCGCCTTGCCGCCGCGCCACGCGGTGAGCCGCGCCGGCTCCTGCGGCTGGCCCGCGCCCGGCGTCGAGGTCCGCTTGCTCAATCCGAAGGACAGCGTCGGCGAGCTGCTGGTGCGGGGACCCAACGTCGTCGCCCGCTACTGGCCCGACCAGCCAGCCTGCGACGCGCACGGATGGTTCCACACCGGCGACCTGGCTTCGATGGCGCCGGATGGCAGCTTCACGGTGGCGGGGCGGGCCAAGGACGTGATCATCTCGGGTGGCGAAAACATCCATCCGGCGGAGATCGAGTCCGTGCTGGTGGAGCACCCGGGCGTCGCCGAATGCGCTGCCTTCGGCGTTCCCGACGAAGAATGGGGCGAAGTGGTGGCAGTAGCCATCGTGCCGCGAGCTGGTGATACGGTGTCGGAAGCCGAGCTGCGATTGCATCTGGCGGGCCGCCTGGCGCGCTACAAGCTGCCGCGCCGCTGGGTATGGACCGACGCGCTGCCCAAGACGGCGCTGGGCAAGGTCCAGCGACACGCGCTGGTCCACCTGGTCAACCGCGCCCCATCCTCCTAGATGTGTTCGCCGCGGGCGAAGCTGGGCATCGGCTGCGTTTCAAGCCGCGACGCCAGCCAGACCAGCACCAGCACCGGCAGCCCCAGCAGCGCCGTGGCGGTGAAGAAATTGATGTAGCCGAAAGCGTCGACGTAGCGTCCCGAAAATCCCGCCAGCCACTTGGGCAGCAACAGCATCATCGAACTGAACAGCGCGTACTGCGTCGCCGAGTAATTCACGTTGGTCAGGCTTGACAGGTAAGCGATGAACGCGGCGGACGCGATCCCGCTGGAGAGGTTATCGGCGGAGATCACGAAGATCAGCGCCCCCACGTCATGGCCGCGCGAGCCGAGCCAGGCGAACAGAAGATTGCTGCCCGCACTGAGGATGGCGCCGAGCATCAGCACGCGCATGACGCCCAGGCGCATCGCCATCGCGCCGCCGATGAATGCGCCAGCCAGCGTCATGATGACGCCGTAAACCTTGGTGACAGCGGCGACCTCGTCCTTGGTGTATCCCATGTCGACATAGAACGGGTTGGCCATGATGCCCATCACGATGTCGCTGATGCGGTACACCGCGATCAGCGACAGGATCAGCGCCGCGTGCCACCGATAGCGGCGCAGGAATTCGGCGAAGGGCTCGACCAGCACTTCGCGCAACCAGGCTGCGGCATTGCGGCTGGGCGCCAGCGCGCGCCGCGCGGGCTCGGGCGAGAGCAGCACTGTGAGCACGCCCACCAGCATCGATCCGGCCATCACAAAGTAGGCCATCTGCCAGGCCGCATGCTGGTAGGGCGCGGCGCCCGCGATCTCGGTGCGCGCCGCGATCCACAGCACGCCCGCGCCGGCCCAGATCATCGCCAGCCGGTAGCCGGTCTGGTAGGCCGCGGCGAGCGCGGCCTGCCGCTGCGTGTCTGCCGATTCGATGCGGTACGCATCCAACGCGATGTCTTGGGTCGCGGAGCCGAAAGCCGTGAGCAGCGCGAACCACACGATGGTCTCCAGCGACAGCTTGGGGTCGCTCACCGCCATGCCGACCAGGCCCGCCATGATGAGCGCCTGCGCGAACAGCAGCCAGGCGCGGCGCCGGCCGAGCAGGCGCGAGAGGACGGGAATCGGCAGCCGGTCCACCAGCGGCGCCCAGGCCCACTTGAAGGCATAGGCCAGGCCGACCCAGGACAGGTAGCCGATGGTCGTGCGGTCGATGCCGGCCTCGCGCAGCCAGAAGCTCAAGGTACCCAGCACCAGCAACAGCGGCAGGCCCGCAGAAAAGCCGAGGAACAGCATTCGCAGCGTCGCCGGTTCGCGGTAGACCCGCAAGGTAGCGCCCCACGATGGCTTGAGTCGTTGACTGACAGGTACGGCTTCGCTCATGCCGGAATAATAAGCGCACGCTATCCCCTTCCACGCTGGCCCTCCACGAAAGAGACCTCCATGACATTCCTTGCGTTGTCGAAACTTCGCTGCCTGCCGATACTGCAGGCTTGGGTGATGGGCGCGGCGATGCTCCTGGCGCCCGCGGGCGTGCTGGCACAGCGCGAGCCGCCCCGCGAGGGCGTCGACGTCGGCAAGACATCGCGGCTTGCGCAGCTGGTGCCCGCCGCCGAAGTCGAGAAAGCCGCAGACCAGCAATACCGCCAATTGCTGCAGCAGGCCGAGGCCAAGCGCGTACTGGCGCCGCCGGCGCATCCGCAGTTCCAGCGGCTGAGCGCGATCTCCCATCGGCTGATTCCGCAGGCCTTGAGTTGGAACGAGCGCGCGCGCGGCTGGAAGTGGGAGGTCAACCTGATCGGGTCGGCCCAGATCAATGCGTTCTGCATGCCGGGTGGGAAGATCGCTGTCTTCACCGGCATCATCGACAAGCTGCAGCTCACGGACGACGAACTCGCGATGGTGGTGGGCCACGAGATGGCGCATGCGCTGCGCGAGCACGCGCGCGAGCGCATGGGCAAGTCGGCGGTGACGCAGGGCGCGGCGCGCCTGGGCGGGGCCGTCGTCGCCGGCATCTTCGGCATCGACCCGAACGTGACGGACCTGCTGGCGCGGGGCACGGCCAGCATGCTCAGCCTGAAATTCAGCCGCAGCGACGAATCCGAGGCTGACCTGGTGGGCATGGAGATTGCCGCGCGCTCCGGCTACGACCCCCGCGCTGCCGTGACGCTGTGGGAGAAGATGAGTCGTGCCAGCAAGGGCGCGGCGCCCGAGTGGTTCTCCACCCACCCCTCGGGTACGTCGCGCATCGCCGAACTCAAGCGCAACCTGCCGCGGGTGTTGCCGCTCTACGAGCGCGCCATCGCCAAGCGCTAGCGGCCGGCCACTGTCGCCGGGAGTCGCGTCTCAGGCGGGCTCCGGCGCGGGTGGCGTGCGCACCGGCCACAGCACCGAGGCGATCGCCACCACCATCAAAAGTACGGCGGCCCAGTCCTGCCAGTGCAGCACCTCGCCCAGCCCCAACGCGCCGCTGAAGACGCCAAGCACCGGGATGAACATGACGCTCAAGGTCGACGCGACTGGGGGCAGCGAGCGGGCCAGGTAGAACCATGCGGCGTGGGCGTAGCCGAAGATCAGCACGGCGTTGTAGGCGATCGCCCAGGAAACGGCGGTGTCCGGCAGGCGCCATTGGCTGCTCTCGAACATCGCCGCCAGCGCGCTCATCACAAGTCCGGCAATCACCGTCATCCAGAACGACAAGGTGAGTGTGGGCAGGCCGATGTGGCTGCGCCGCAGCAGTTGGGTGCCCAGGCCCCAGACCGACGCCGCGAACAGCGCCAGGGCCACGCCGACTGGGTGGCCCGCGAGGCCCGTGAATTCATGCCAGAGCAGCAGCAGCACCCCGATCGCCGCCGCACAGACGCCCAGCCAGGCGCGCAAAGTCAGCGCGGTGGCAAACAGCACCGCACCGATGACGGCCGAGAAGATCGGCATCGTGTAGCCCAGGATCGCGGCGCGCCCGCTGGACAGGGCCTGCACTGCAAAGATGATGCAGATGTGCCAGATCAGCATGTTGGAGGCCGTCAACTTCAGTAGCTCAGGCCAGTGCCGGCGCGGGACCGCGAAAGGCACTTTCAGCACCACCAGCGCCAGCGCCAGCACCGGGATGCCCAGCATGATCGAAAGCGCGCGGAAGGTGAGCGGCGGAAAGTGCGTCACGCCCAGCTTCATCACCGGCCAGTTCAGTCCCCAGACGAGGGTGAGGACGACAAGGGTGACGAGTTGTTGACGGGTGAGGCGCTGCATAGGCAGGGATTGTGGCTTGCGAGGCGATGCCCGGACACGCGAGCCTTTGCCGCAAATCAGAATGCCTAAGAACCCAATGGAACTGGCAAGGTAAACTTTTTCACAGCTTTGATCAGAAAAACGTAAGTCTTTGTTATTTATAATCCTCCGTTCGCGGCCAACCAGGCTGGGAGGACAGCGTCGTGATCAGTGGAGCAGCTCAGCCGGCTGAGGCACCGGAATCGGACCCGCGTGCCGAACAAATTCCGCGGGTAGCAGGCCTGCCCGCGGGGCTGGCACCGCTGCGGGCTCTGTGCGCCATCGCGCGCTTTCATCAGATCGCTGCCGACCCGGCCACCCTGGCCCATCAACTCGGATTGCAGCCCAGCGAAGCCATCGGCAGCGACGAACTCTTGCGTGCCGCCAAGCACCTGGGCCTGAAGGCCAAAGTCTCCAGCACCACCGCTCCACGCCTGCAGCTCACGCCGCTGCCCGCGCTTGCAGCGATGCGTTGTCAGGACGGCCCCACCGGTTACGTCATCCTGGCCCAATGCGACGGACAGCGCGTGCTGTTCCAGGATCCATCGGCTTCCGGCCCGCGTCCCACCATTGAATCGTTGGAAGCCTTTACCGCGCAATGGACGGGAGAACTGATCCTCGTCACCAGCCGCGCCAGCCTGGCCGGCGAGCTGGCCCGTTTCGACTTTTCCTGGTTTATCCCCGCCCTGGTCAAGTACCGCAAGCTGCTGGGCGAGGTGCTGCTCATCTCGTTCATGCTGCAGCTCTTCGGGTTGGTCAGCCCGCTGTTCTTCCAGGTGGTGATGGACAAGGTGCTGGTCCACAAGGGCCTCACCACCCTGGACGTGCTGGTTGTCGGCCTGGTCATCGTCGTCATCTTCGAGAGCACGCTCAACGGCCTGCGAGCGTATGTGTTCAGCCACACCACCAGCCGGATCGATGTGGAACTGGGCGCGCGCCTGTTTCGCCATTTGGTGCAACTGCCCTTGGCCTATTTCCAGGCGCGCCGAGTTGGCGACTCGGTTGCGCGCGTGCGCGAGCTGGAGAACATCCGCAGTTTCCTCACGGGAAATGCGCTCACGGTCTTGCTCGACGTGCTGTTCTCCGTCGTCTTCATCGCCATCATGCTGTTCTATAGCGTGCCGCTGACCCTCATCGTGCTGGTGAGCCTGCCGCTGTACTTTGCCTTGAGCCTTGCGGTGGTGCCCATCCTTCGAAAGCGCCTCGACGTGAAATTCGCGCGCGGCGCCGAAAACCAGTCAATGCTGGTGGAAACTGTCACCGGCATCCAGACCGTCAAGGCCGGCGCGCTCGAACCGAGCTTCGCCCGGCGGTGGGACAACCAGCTTGCCGCCTACGTCAGCGCCAGCTTCAAGACGCAGAACCTGGCGACCTGGGCGCATGAAGGCGTCAACCTGATCGGCAAACTCGTGAATGCGGCCATGCTCTGGTACGGCGCCCACCTGGTCATGAGCAACGAATTGACCGTCGGCCAGTTCGTTGCCTTCACCATGTTTGCGCAGCGGGTGGCCCAACCCATCATGCGCATGGCGCAGTTGTGGACCGACTTCCAGCAGACTGGCATCTCGATGGCGCGTCTGGGCGATATCCTCAACACCCGCACCGAAGTGCCGCCCACCAGCGCCGCGCAACTGCCGCCCGTCAAGGGCCGCGTGACGCTCGACCAGGTGACTTTCCGCTACCGGCCCCAGGCTGCGCCGGTGCTGCAAGGCATCAATCTGGATGTGCGGCCGGGCGAAGTCATCGGCATCGTCGGCCGGTCGGGTTCGGGCAAGAGCACGTTGACCAAGCTGGTGCAGCGCCTGTACGTGCCCGAAGGCGGGCGCATCCTGGTCGACGGCATCGACATCAGCCTGATTGACGCCGCCCAGTTGCGCCGGCAAGTGGGTGTGGTGCTGCAGGAAAACCTTCTCTTCAACCGAAGTGTGCGCGAGAACATTGCCATCGCCGACCCGGCCGCACCCATCGAGGCCGTAGTCCACATGGCGCAGCTGGCGGGAGCACACGACTTCATCAGCGAAATGCCGGAAGGCTACGACACCCTTGTCGGCGAACAGGGCAGCTCCTTGAGTGGGGGCCAGCGCCAACGCATCGCCATCGCGCGGGCCCTGTTCACGAACCCGCAGGTGCTGATTTTTGACGAGGCCACCAGCGCGCTGGACTACGAGAGCGAAGCCATCATCCAGCGCAACATGGCATTGATCTGCCAGGGCCGCACTGTGTTCGTGATTGCCCACCGGCTCTCGGCTGTGCGCCATGCGAATCGCATCATCGTCATGGACAAGGGCCAGATCGTGGAGGCGGGCACGCACGACGAGCTCACGGCCCGGCCGCGCGGGCTTTATGCCTACCTGTGGCGGATGCAAGACGGCGGCAAACCCATCGAAGAAGTCATCGCATGAGCACACGCACGCACCCCGCTGTCGAACTGCTCGCCCGCTACCGCGCCATCTTCGGCGCGGCATGGCAAGCCCGGGTCGAACTCGCCGGGCCGGCGCGCTTGACCGACGAAGCGGCGTTCATGCCTGCCGCACTCAGCCTGCAGGAAACGCCCGTGCACCCGGCTCCCCGCCGCATGGCCTACGCGATCATGGCCCTGTTCATCATTGCCCTGCTGTGGGCCGTCTTCGGCAAGATCGACATCGTCGCGGTCGCCCAGGGCCGCATCGTCGTCAGCGAGCGGACCAAGCTGGTGCAGCCGCTGGAGCGCAGCGTTGTGAAGCGCGTGCTGGTGAAAGACGGCGACATCGTCAAGGCGGGCCAGCCGCTGGTGGAACTGGACGCCACTGGCGCCAGTGCCGACAAGGCCAACGTCGACGAACAGTTCAAGGCGGCCGAATCCGACTTGGCGCGCTCCCGCGCCTTGCTGGCCGCACTGCCGAACGGCAACGCGATGAGGGTCGCGACGCGCGAACCCCAGGCAACGTTTCCCATGAACTGGA
>JBDSWB010000019.1:0-8400 GCA_039926915.1 Ramlibacter sp. | reverse complement strand
GTTTCGACGCCCTCGGCGATCACCCGCAGCCCCAGGCTCTGGGCCAGCCTGATGATCGTCCGCGCAATGGCGGCGTCGTTGGCGTCCGTCAGGATGTCCTTGACAAAGCCGCGGTCGATCTTCAGCTGGTCGAGCGGCAGGCGTTTCAGGTAGGAAAGCGACGAGTAGCCCATGCCGAAATCATCCAGCGAGAGTGTGACGCCCATGGCCTTCAGGCTGCCCATCTTGGCGACGGTGACCTCAATGCCGGCGGCCAGCAGGCTCTCCGTCAATTCCAGCTTCAGCTTGTGCGGCGCGATGCCCGACGTCGCGATCGCGGTCATCACTTCGTCCACGAAATCAGGGTGGCGGAACTGCCGCACGCTCACGTTCACCGCGATGCTGAGGTGGCTGCGGCCCGGCTTGTCCGCCCACGCCGCGATCTGGGCACAGGCTTGCTCCAGCACCCAAAGCCCGATGGGGATGATCAGCGACGTCTCCTCGGCCGTCGGTATGAAATGCGCCGGCGGCACGATTCCGCGGTGGGGGTGGCGCCAGCGCAGCAGCGACTCCACGCCCAGCATCCGGCCATCCGCGCCGACCTGCGGCTGGTAGTCGATGCGGAACTGGCTTTCGCGCCACGCCTGCCGCAGGTCCGTGGCCAGCGCGGCATTGGCTGTGGCCACCACCTGCATCTCGGGATCGAAGAAGCACACCGAGTTGCGCCCGGCGGCCTTTGCCTGGTACATGGCCAGGTCGGCCTGTTTGAGCAGTTCACTCACCGTGCAGGGCGCGCGGCCGAACAGCGTCACGCCGATGCTGCAGGTGCTGTGGTGCTGGAGCCCCGCCAGCACATAGGGCTCGCCCAGCTTTGCCAGGATGCGGTCGCTGACGATTCTGGCGCCCTGGGCCGGCTCCAGCGGCTTGCTGCCGGTGTTCTCCAGCAGGATCACGAATTCATCGCCGCCCAGCCGCGCCACGGTGTCGCTGCGCGCCACGCACGCCCGAAGCCGGTGAGCCACTTCCTGCAGCAGCTGGTCGCCTCGCTGGTGGCCGAGCGTGTCATTGAGCACCTTGAAGTTGTCCAGGTCGATGAACATCAGGACGCCTTCGTGCGGCCGGTCGCGGGCCGACAGCGCGAGCTCCAGCCGCTCCAGCAGGAGCTGCCGGTTCGGCAGGCGTGTCAGCGGATCGTAGAACGCGAGGTACTGGATCTTCTCCTCGGCGGTCTTGCGCTCGGTGATGTCGCGCCCCACGGCCACCCAATGCGTCAGCTTGCGCTCCTGGTTCCACACGGGCGAGACTTCGAGATCCACCCAGAACGGCTCGCCGTTCTTCTTGTAGTTGACCAGGTCCACCCGCGCCGGCTGCCACTGCTCCATCGCGGCACGAATGCGGTCCAGCTCCGCGCGCTGCGTGCCGGCGCCCTGCAGCAGCCGCGGCGTGAGCCCGAGCACTTCTTCGGGTCGGTAGCCAGTACGCAACTCGAAGGCTTCGTTGACGAACACGATGCGCGGGCCCGGCGCGTTGAACGGGCCTGCCTCGGTGATGATGACGATGTCGTTCAGGCGCGCAATGCTGCTCTCGAGCAGGCGCAGCTGCTCTTGCGACTCGTGGCGCGTCGTCACGTCGCGCAGATGCAGCGCGAGGCCCGCGCCGAACGGATAGCCGCGTGCCTCGATGCGGGTGGACAGGTTCGCATCGAGTTCTTCGACCTCCAGAACTGAAGTGCCGCCGAAAGCGGTTCGAAACTGCTCTTCCAGCCGAAACCGCACCGTCTTCTGGAACAGGTTCCAGATTTGCCGGCCCAGCAACTCCGCGGCCGACCGGGCCAGCAATCGCTCGGCCTCGCTGTTGACGTAGGTGAAGCGTCCGTCCAGGTCGACGGTGACGAAGGCCTCGGGCCCACCCATCGCCCCGCCCATGCTGAGAGTGTGGCCGAGCAAAGTGCCTGCGCGGTGTCCATCCGGGGCGATCACCTGCACCGCGCCTTCTACGCGCTCGATGGCGCCGGCACCATCCCGCACCGCCTGCCCGACGGTGCGAACCCATGCACGCCGGTGGGCAAGGGTAACTATTTGCATCTCCTCGTCGAAGGGCACTGCGCTTGTTGCACATTCACGCACCAAGGCGTCCATTTTTTCCCGCCACTCCGGCGCGTACATGCCGAACGCCTGCTCGCGCGGCGGCTTGAAGCCGGCGGGCGCATCGTGGATGGCCGCGAGTTGATCGGACCAGGCGACGCTGCCGCTTGCGACGTCGAGCGTCCACACACCGACGCAAGCCGTGCGCTGCAGCAGGTTAAGCAGGGTGCGGGTCTCGAGTGGCGCGGTCGTCTCCATGGCCCCATGTTAGGCGTGACTCGCGATCGGCGCTGGCACCGGTAGGCTAGCTCCTACACCGTGACGCGGACCGAGAGGGATGGAAAGTCCGCCGCTGCGTCCTTACATTGAAACAAGCTTCCCGTTTTTTTCTTTTCGCAACCTTTTGACATCGAGCTTTCGTGCAACTCCGGGCCTATATCGTCGAAGACAATGACACCATTCGTGAGAATCTGGTGGACACGTTGGAAGAATTGACCGACGTCAAGGTGGTGGGCACGAGCGCCACCGAAGACGAAGCCGCCAACTGGTTGCAACACGACGACCGATGGGACCTGCTGATCCTTGACCTGTTCCTCCAGCAGGGCAGCGGCATGCACCTGGCACAGCGCATCTCGCGCCGGCGCGCCGGCCAGAAGCTGGTGGTGTTCAGCAACTACATCAACGCCAGCATCCGCAAGCGCTGTGCGCAGCTGGGCGTGGACGCGGTGTTTGACAAATCCACCGAGATCGATGCACTGGTGGATTACTTCGCGCACCAGTGCTTTCGTGTCACACAGAACCACGGCCCGACCGCCTGAAGCCCACAGAGCAAGCTCGCGCCAAGATCTGGGGAACCGTTACTCGGAGACACAAGCGTTTAACCAGGCGACCGCCGGGTGATCCCCAGGCAGGATGTCCTGGGCGACGCCGTGCATCAGCCGCAGGCCGGTGTGGCTGTTGGCGAACAGGGCGAAGCCCGCCTGCTCCCGCACGCTGCCCATCGTGAAGGCCCGTACGCCGTCCATCTTGCCCCACTGGAAGAAGGCGCCACTTTCGGTCTCGACGCCCCAGCCCAGGCCCCAGCCGATGCCCGCCTCGGTGCGCGGCGGAGTGTCCTGCAGGTGAAGCACCGAGCCGCGTGGCACCATCACCTGCGCGGTGAGCCACTGGCGATGTGTCGCCTCCCGCAACCTGTCGCCGCGCAGCACGGCACCCATGAAGGCCCCATAGTCGCCAGCAGTGGTCTGAAGCGAATACGACGCACTCGCCACCAGCGGCTTGTGCTTGTCCATGCGCTTACCGTTTTCGTGCGGTGCGGCCACATTGCCGGCGAAGCGTCGCTGCCATTCGAAGCTGGACGAGAGTAGCTGAACCACGCGCCCGGCTCAAAGAACATGCGCAGCGGCTCGGGCCTGCGCAGGTTGGGCAGGCCGCAGGTATGCGTGAGCAGGTGGCGAGCCGTGATGCGCACCGCCGCCGGGTCCTGCGGCACGGGCGGCTGGACCCAGAGGGACAGCGGCTGGTCCAGGTCGATCACGCCTGCGTCGGCAAGCTGCAGCACCGCAAAAGCCACCATGGGCTTGCTGAGGGACGCGGCGTCGAACACCGTGCCCGTATCGACTCGCGCACCCGATTCGATGTCGGCCAACCCGGCAGCGGCGACGTGCACCCCGCCTATGCGTACCACCGCCAGCGAAGCCCCCGTCACCCGACCTGCATCGATGAGGGCGACGAGGCGAGCATGAAGTTGGGTCAGGTGGGTCAAAAAAAGAAATGGGCTTGACCCCTTGCAAGGCCAAACCCATTGAGTTTGCTAACTACTGTTTTATCTGGTGCGGCTGGCAGGATTCGAACCCACGACCCCTTGGTTCGTAGCCAAGTACTCTATCCAACTGAGCTACAGCCGCCAAGCCGACGATTATATCAGCACCCGAAGCCGGTTTTTCAGGTGGCCGGCGCCCTCTTCAGCGGAAAGCTCAAGGCCGGGCTCACCGCGCGCTGACTGTGAGCACGAGCTGCCACGCATCGGCGATCGACAGGAAGAAGCCCCGCAGCACGAAGTACGCAGCGCCGATGGCAGGATCAGGCCAACCACGACCATCACCAGCCAATGCCATGCTTGGTCCCGTTTGCTGCCCTTGATCAAACCTCCGCGACCACCTGCACCACGCATGCGAGAGTCATCCCCCAAAAGAGCGATGACTGCGGCGCGCGAGCCACATACAGTCCGCCCCAGAGACAGGGGAAGCAACTCGCCGCGGCGCTCGCGCCCAACGCGTTCATAGACCCTGAACAATTTATTGTCCGAAGGAGAGACCATGAGCACAGCACACCCCGAGTATCTGCTTGCGACGGAGGCAATCGCACACCTGAAGAAATGGACCACAAGGTCGCACTTCAGCTTCTTCTCCGTCTCTGCCATAGCGCTCCTGGGGGCAGTGGCCATGATGCTGCCGGCCACAGGCCCCGTCATCAGCAGTTCGGCTCACGCCCCCCTAAAACTCGGCAAGCCTATCGATGCCCCTTCGCCAGCGCAGGTCGACATGGCGGACCAGATGTACAAGGAAAAAATGGCGGCACCGGTCCAGGAGTTGCCCGCACAATTTTAGAAAGAGGCGAAGTGCCTGCGGCTTGAACAAAAGGCGTTGTCTATGTGTCGACGCCGATCTCAGTCTTCCAGGGCGCAGCAAGGACGGAACGCACGCAGCTGAAATCGTCCTATCGCACGCTGTTTCGCGGGAACACCTCTTGAAGGAACCCGCGTTCAAGGGTTTTTAGCGCGGATAGGGCAACGCAGCGCGCCCGAACGCAGCCTTGAGGAACATTCAGTCCACATTCACGTTGTGGTACCGCTCCACCTGGCACTCATACGATGCCTCGGAAACCGCGCAGGGCGATGAGGTATCCCGCGGCAGGGCGATGCCCGCGCAGCCAGACAGTGCGATGAGGACGATAACGCCCAATGCCTTGACCATGTTCGCTCCCCAAACTACGGATGGACGACAACGCGGCACAGCACCGCGTCTCCAGTGGCGATACGGCCTCCCTGCACGATACGCGCTGTCACGCCCCCGTGGCCGCGCAGTGCGTTGTACGCACCCGGCCCCAGCCGGTCTTCCATTTTGGAGCAGGGCTCGCACGGCCCCGTGATCTCGATCAGCACGTCCTGTCCCACCTGAACCTGAATGCGCTGGTCGGCGAAGAGCGATTTGGAGGCGACCAGGTTCAGGCCGGAGACGACGAGGTTGCGCCGCAGGTCCGTTGCGTGCAGTACATCGCGCCGCAACAGCGCGGCCACCACCGGCAGGTGCTCGGCCTGCAGCAGCGTGACCTGCCGCTTGCCGCCGCCCCGGCCCTTGGCGGTGCGGTCACCGTCCAGGCCGAAGCCTGCCACGGCCATGCACTCACTGGCCTGCACCATGGGCGCGCCCCGCGCGGGACGCAACAGGATTTCTTCCAGCCGGCCGGGCCGTGGAAATTGCGATACGAGGCTGCGCAGGTCGTTCATGCAACCATCGTATGCCAGGACGCAATTGCAGTGTCCGGTGCGATGCCTGACTAAAGTGGCGGTTCGGCGGGCGCCACGGCGGCACCTTCGATGTGATGGCGCTGAAGGGCCTGTGCCACGAAGCCGTTCGCCTTCACCTCTTCGACGAACTGGCGTAACGCTGTCGCGGCTTCGTCGCCGCGGTTGCGGCGACATCCCATGGCCTGGCGGATGACCATGAAGCGGCCGGGCAGCAGCCGCAGGCCGCCCAGGCGCGCTGCGTCTGCTTCGAGTTGCTGCTTCACGCCTGCAGCCACTTCGGCCTGCTGTTCGATGAAGAAGTCCACGACAGCGGGGGAGCTGGGCGCGCGCAGTATCGTCGCCTGCTTCAATTCACGGGTGAGGTACAGATCGTACGCACTGCCCTTGCCCACCACGACACGATGCGCCGGCCGGTCGACCTCCTCGTTCTGCCGTAGCGACGACGCCTGCCGCACCGCGTACGCCCCTTCGATCAGGACGTAGGCGGCCGTGAAGTCGATTGCCTCGCCGCGCTGGGGGTCGATCGCGAAGAAGCCGATGTCGGCCTCCTCCTGCGTCACCGCTTCGACCGACTTCGCCGCCGTGTCGAACACGACCAGCTGCAGCGGAACGCCGAGCTGACGCCCAAATTCGCGTGCAAGGTCGATGGAGACACCACGCACCTCGCCGGTGTCGACATGCTTGCCCGCGAGGATGGGGTTGCCGAGGTTGATGGAGGCCCGCAGGCGGCCCGTCGGGGCGAAGGCTTGGACAATGGCGGCGAGGTTGTTCATGGCGTTCGGTTGGCGGGGTTCTGGTCCATTCTGCCAAACGCGCGAACCGGGCGGCGTCAGGCATCAGGCATCCGGGAAAGCGCCGGCCGCACGAATTTTTTGGGCGGCCCACAATGCATGATGCCCGCCCCCAACCTGTTGCAAGGCCGTATCCTGCCGACCCTGGTCCGGCTGGCGGTGCCCAACGTCATCGCCATGGCCGCGTCCACGGCGGTGGGGATCGCGGAAACCCTTTATGTGGGCCTGCTCGGCAAGACCGCGCTCGCAGCGATGGCGCTGGTGTTTCCCTTCGTCATGCTGATGCAGATGTTCTCGGCCGGCGCCATGGGCGGGGGGGTCTCGTCGGCGGTGAGCCGTTCGCTCGGCTCGGGCAACCGCGAGCGCGCCAACCAGCTGGCCACCCACGCCGTGTTCATCGGCGCCGGTGCCGGACTGTTCTTCACCGTGCTGCTCCTCACCGCGGGTCCCTGGCTGTATCGTTTGCTCGGCGGCACGGGTGAAGTCCTGCAGCTGGCCGCCGTGTACTCGGCCTGGGTTTTCTGCGCCACGCCGGCGATCTGGTTGCTCAACACGCTGATCTCGGTGGTGCGGGGAACAGGCGACATGCGCGTGCCCTCGCTCGCCATCCTCGCGGCCTGCGCGCTGCAGATCGCCTTCGGCGCGTCGCTGTGCTTCGGGCTGGCGGGCATGCCGCGTCTGGGCATGACGGGCATTGCGCTGGGGCAGGTCATCGCCTTCTACTCGCTCGCGGCGTTGCTGTGGTGGTATTTGGTGTCCGGCCGCGCGGCGTTGCGGCTGTCGATTACCGGTGTGCCGCTGCGCGCGGAGATGTTCCGCGACATCCTGCGAGTCGGCGCACTGGCCTGCCTGTCGCCCCTGCTCACGGTGGGCACGATCCTGGTCGTCACTTCGCTGGTGGCGCGGCACGGCAATGACGCGCTCGCCGGCTACGGCATCGGCGCCCGGCTGGAGTTCCTGCTGGTGCCGATCGCATTCGGGGTGGGCGTGGCGTCGGTGCCGATGGTGGGCATGGCGATCGGCGCCGGGATGCCCGAGCGGGCGCGGCGCGTGGCATGGACGGCGGCAGGCTTGTCTGCAGCAATCCTCGGCAGCATGGGCTTGCTGCTGGCTATGTTCCCCTTGCTCTGGGCGGGCGTTTTCACCACCGACGCCGCGGTGCTGGCCAAGGCCAGCGAGTACTTGCGCTTCGCGGGGCCGGGCTTCGCCTTCTTTGGCCTCGGGCTGACGCTCTACTTTTCGGCGCAAGGCGCGGGCAACGTGCGCGCGCCGGTGCTCGCTTCGCTGCTTCGCTTTGCCTTCGTGCTGGCGGCCGGCAGCGTGCTGGCGGCCATGGACGCCCCCACCTGGGCTTTCTTCGGACTGGTGGGCGCGGCGATGGTGGTGTATGGGGGCGCGTCGGCGCTCGGCGTGCACCTGGCGGTGTGGAAGGCCGCGCCGAACGCTGCTTAAGCCGCGGGCGCCAACAGCCGGCCCACCGAGACGGTGCTGGCAATGCCCCACAGCCGCGGCAGCAGTTCCTCCATCTCGGCCTGGCTGGCGCCGCCGCTGTAGAGTGCCAGCCGAATCGCCTTCGCGGAGATTTCGCCCCGGCTGAGCGTGTTGCCTGGATCGCCCTTGGGTTCGTCGATGTGACCGGCCAGCAGGCGGCCGTCTGCCGTGTACACGGTCACCTTGCCGATCCAGCGCCGCGGGTAGGCGCTATCCACTTCCGCATCGAGCTCCATGGTCACTCGATCGCGAAAGCTGCGCGTGGCGGCATCCTGGAAATGCCCGTCGAATTCCGCCAGCCCCGCATGGCCGTATTGCGCCACCAGCGCCAGCACCGTCCCCATCGAGAACTTGCTCTGATGAACTGTGACGGGGTTGACCACCGGCCCCAGCACATCAATGGCGCCCTGGTGCACATGCGTCACGACCCGCGCGATGTCGCCGGGCTGGAGCCGGTGTTCGCGAATCACCTGCAGCAGCGCGTCGGCGGCAGGATGGGTGTGGCGGCAGGAAGCGTGAAACTTGA